>CASFQC010000029.1 GCA_949296415.1 uncultured Bacteroides sp.
CGAACTGTACAATGCCCTGTTCAGCAATGCCGACACATATATATCAATAGTCAGGTTATTGTCGGAGAACAAGTCCGGACTGACAAGGGAGGACATAGCAAAAGCCACAGGTCTGGAAGGCTCTTTCTTGAGCAAGATACTAAAGAACCTTGAACGCTGCGATTTCGTAACCCGTCTGTCACATTTCGGGAGCAAGACTCGGGGAAGCATTTTCAGACTTACGGACTTCTTTACATTGTTTTATTACAAGTTCATAGAATCCAACAATGCCAAGGATGAAAGGTGGTGGAGCAACAACATGGATTCCCGCAGCGTCAAGTTCATAGAATCCAACAATGCCAAGGATGAAAGGTGGTGGAGCAACAACATGGATTCCCGCAGCGTCTCTGCATGGATGGGACTCAGTTTTGAACTTGTGTGTCTCTATCATACTAACCGAAGCCAAAGTAGGGGGTGTCCATTTTGGTCACCCCCCCCTATCAGAAAGACAAAATCATCGGTTGAAAAGTTGAATTAAGAACGCAGGGAGGGGGTCGTTAAAATGACGACCCCCTCTTGATATAAGAGCTTTAGCTACTATTTTAGGTTCCCCACTTACTTCCAAGCCCTGAACATCCTATCCCCAATGTTCTGCGACACATATTGCATGGGCAGCTTCGCATAGATTTCGGTTGTTTTTATGGAAGTATGCCCCATCATTATTTGCAGCACCTCTTTGGATATTCCCTGCCCAAGAGCCACCGTACAGGCGAATGTATGGCGGGCAATATGTGTGGTTAAGGGGAAAGAACAGCCGAGAGCCAAGCCTATGCCTTTGAGGAATTGGTTGTATTTCTGATTGGAGGTTATCTCCATCTTGTAGTTATTGCGCTCCAAGATTTTCCGTGTGATGGGCAGGATGGGCGTGACAAACTCATTTCCTGTCTTTATGCGGTGTCCGTCAATATAGTCTTTGCCGTCAATGGTTACAACGTGCTGTTCGTAGTCAAACGATTTGGCGTCGCTGTATGCCATGCCTGTAAACGTCTGGAAGAGGAAAAAATCAAGATACTTGTTCATGACGGTATCTGTGCTTTCCTCTCGCATACGGATTAGCTTTTTCAGCTGCGCTTCTGTGAGGTGAGGGCGGTCGCTTTTCTCTCCACGCTTGTCTTGAAAACGCTCGTAGGGATTTTCCTTAATAAGCCCAAGGCGGAAAGCCTCTGATACATACGCCTTGAAACGCTTGTGGTAGTTGTGGATGGCTGCCTGACTTCTGACGATTGGTTTGCCTTTGGTGGTATAGGTCTGTTCTTCCCTGATGAAAAGATCAAACTGATAGATGTGTTGCAGGGTTACATCATCAAAAGTCTTGAACTTTCCGAAGCGTTCAAGTGCTTTGTAGGTGGTCAAATGCCCTTTCCGAGTACCATCACGGAGCGGGCGGTTGTTAATACGCTCCCTAAGCCACGCCATAAAGTTACGGCGGTTGCCACCGTCCGCACTCAAGTAGGTCTTGAATTGAGCAATAGTCATATCGTCCTTGTTCACCTGCATGGCGATAAGGATATGCTCAAACTCGGTTACTTTTTTCTGGATTTCCTCGTTGATGACAACGGCACGCGGATGATTTACCACCAAACCATTTTCCCATTGACTGAGGGTAACACTATGCCCTGAATGGAAATAACAGCGTTCACGCTGGAGGCAAACCACGATTTCGATAGCTCCTGCCACTGTCTCCGTGGCTTTCTTCTTCCGGTTGAAGAATAATCTGACGTACTTACTCATAATGGTAACACATTTGTGAGATGGGTAACACAGCTATGGTAACACAAAAACCGTCTAAAAGGGGCTTTTTACGTCCAAGTGTGTCGCTTTTTCTCGTTTTTTTTTGATGGTGTCACCACCTTATATACTGCCTCAAAGAAGAACGCAACCTGTTGAATGTCAGCAGTATTGTACGAACTTAAAGGAAAAGGTCTTCATTGCTGAAGACCTTTCTTTTGGTGATTCGCTTGGGGCTCGAACCCAAGACCCCAACATTAAAAGTGTTGTGCTCTACCTGCTGAGCTAGCGAATCATGCCTTACTGCCGTTAAGCGGTTGCAAAGGTAAGGACATTTTTTGAATTTGCAAGGATTTCATGGAAAAAACTTTTTTAGACGGATGTTTTTTCAACTTTTTGTCCTGTTTCCTCTGTCTTCGGAGGCTGTTTCGGAGGGGTGGGCTTTGTATATAGGCTCTTTGTTGATGATGAAACGTTGGTAGTATGACAGCATGAGTGTGGTAAGCGGCAAGGCGATGAACATGCCCAGCATGCCCATAAGAGAACCCCAGATGGAGAGCGACAGAAGGATGATGGCCGGGTTGAGGCCGGTTATCTTACCCATGATGCGCGGGGTAAGGAACACGTCCTGGATGATTTGTACTACGGCGAACACAGCCAGGGCGGCAGCCAGGATAACCCAGAAGTTCTGGCCTGTGTCGGCAGCCTTCAGTATGGCCAGCATAATGGTGGGGATGAAGCCTATTACCTGGAGGTAAGGCACCATGTTGAGGGCGCCGATGAACAGCCCCAGACCGATGGCCAGGGGGAAGTCTATGATGCAGAAACCTATGCTGAACAGTATGCCTACGCACAGTGCCACCAGAGCCTGCCCGCGGAAGTATTTGTTCATGGCATCTTTTACGTCGTCCATTAGGCGTACCACGAAGTCGCGGTATTTTACGGGTATCAGCCGGGGCCAGCCTTCGGCTATGCTTTCGTAGTCAAGCAGGATAAACACTATATATAATAGTATAAGGAAGAAGGTGAACAGGCTGAACAGCATGTTTACCGATGTGGACAGCAGCTTCCATAGCCCGGGCATGGCTTCTTTCAGGGCGGAGAACAAATCTTTCTCGTTGAACAGGGTGGCCAGCATGTGGGTGTCCACGTTGTCCCGGATGAATTCGGTCAGCTTTTGGGGGACGTTGCCTCCGGACATGTTGTTGGAGAAGTATTCCACCAGCAGGTCTTTTACCCGGATGGACTCTTCAAGCAACGGGGGGATGAAGAGATAAAACGCGCCTGCACCCACTATGGTGATGGACAGCAGCGAGCAGAAGATGGACAGCACGCGGTTTCTCAGCTTTAGTCTGTACTGGAAGAAGTGCACCAGCGGGTAGATGAGGTAGGCCGCCAGCCAGGCTATGAAGAAGGGTAGCAACACCGCACTCAAACGTTTGAGCAGTATGAGCAGGCCGATGATGACGGCGCATACTATGGCGCCTCGTATGAAGCTGTCGAAGGTTATTTTCTTACGTTCCATAATGTCGGGATTTTAGGGGGGGAGGATATGTGTGTCAGACTTGCCGTTCCTTTTGGTCTTTCTCCATAGCTTTCAGATAGCACAGGCGGCAGAGCGGCTCGTATTCCTCGGTTTCGCCCAGCAGTACCTGCTTGTCGTCTTTCACTGTACGGTGGGAATAGGTGGCCAGTTCGCCGCATTTCACACAGATGGCATGTACCTTTGTCACTTCGTCGGCTATGGCGCACAGTTCGGGCATCGGTCCGAAAGGCTTGCCTCTAAAGTCCATGTCCAGTCCGGCTACGATGACCCTCACGCCATTGTCTGCCAGCTTGTTACATACGTGTGGCAGTCCGTTGTCAAAGAACTGCGCTTCGTCTATGCCCACTACATCTACGTCTGAAGCCAGCAGCAGTATGCTGGCCGACGAGTCTATGGGGGTAGAGTCTATGGCTTGTCCTTCGTGTGACACCACGTCGGCTTCCGAGTAACGCACATCCAGTGCGGGTTTGAAGGTTTCCACTTTCAGGCGGGCTATCCGGGCCCGTTTCAGTCTGCGTATCAGTTCTTCGGTCTTCCCAGAGAACATGGAACCGCAAATCACTTCTATGCGGCCCCGCTTTTTGGTTTCTTCTATATGGTCTTCAGAGAACAGCATCATGTCTTTAAAAGGTGTGTGGTTGGTATATCCGATGCAAAAGTAACATTTTTGCAGGCTTTTCCCTTTCTTTTCCCGTTTTATTTCGCCATGGTCTGCGACAGTCCTTGGCGTGTCCTTTCCCTCATCTCTCCGGCAGAGATATTCCGGAGTTTCCTGTGCGTCCGTCCGTACCGGGCTGTGAGCCTGTCCGCACCGGACTGTGGGTCCGTTCACCGCCTGCTGAAAAATGCAAGGATGTAAAGGGTTGTTTATCATATGATTACACTCGTATTGAAGAGACAAGGCATACGGACTGCCGGCTATGGGTAGGAAAAGATGTCTGAAGATGGCTCGAAACAGACAGGATAAAAATATTTAAAAGGATAAGTTATACGGCTCTTAGGCTGTCTGATATGCGAAAATCCCTGTCCGCAGCCTTGTTTCTTCATTATATTATTCCTACATTTGCGGCATTAACCTCGTATAGGACTGAACGCGTATGCAAAGTTTGTTGAACGATATAGAACTGGATGTGCAGGAGCTGAAGTGTGTGTTGCAGGCTCTGTCTTCCGATGCCGGAGGTACGTTGCGTGCGGTGGCCAGGCGAAACATAGCGCAGCTTCGCCACAGGCTGGATGCGCTTGCCTGTCTGCTTGAAGAGGACACCCCGTGTCCGCCCCATGCCGGAGTGCCCTGCGAAGAGTCCCGGTCCGTATGCATTCCGCAGGACGATGGGGGCAGCAATCAGGATGCGGATACCGCTGCCGCTCCTGCACAGTCTGCGGTACAGTCAGTCCAGCCTCAGAGCGTCATATTGGGGGAACGTATCCGTCCGGGAGTGGATATGAGCCATGCCCTGAGTCTGAACGATTCTTTCAGGTTCGCCCGCGAACTGTTCGCTGGCGACATGGCCGGACTGAACGGGTTGCTCCGTAATCTGAGTGGTATGTCTTCCTTTGATGAGGCGGTGGAGCTTGTATTGGCTTCCGTGCATGTGGATGGCGAGGAGCGCGAGGCGGTGCTTGCCGACTTTGTGGAAGTGTTGAAGAAATATTTCACTTAATGTGGTAAAACAGTAGTCTGCTTATGGGAATACTTTATGTAGTGCCTACTCCGGTAGGAAATCTGGAAGACATGACCTTGCGTGCCATCCGCATACTGAAGGAGGCCGATTTTGTGTTGGCTGAAGATACGCGCACGTCGGGCATCCTGCTGAAACATTTCGACATAAAGAATGCCTTGCAGTCACATCATAAGTTCAACGAGCACAAGACGGCGGAAACTCTTGCCGCCCGCCTGCAGGACGGCGACGAGACCATAGCCCTTGTTTCCGATGCCGGCACACCGGGCATTTCCGACCCGGGATTCCTGCTGGTGCGCGAATGTGTGCGGAGAGGGGTCACCGTACAGTGCTTGCCCGGAGCCACGGCTTTTGTTCCGGCTCTGGTCGCGTCGGGACTTCCCGATGACAGGTTCTGCTTCGAAGGATTTCTTCCCCAGAAGAAAGGGCGGGCCACCCGCCTGCAGGAACTGGCCGGGGAGAGCCGCACCATGGTGTTCTATGAGTCGCCCTACCGTTTGCTGAAGACACTGACTCAGTTTGTCGGATGTTTCGGGCCGGAGAGGCAGGCTTCAGTCTCGAGGGAGATATCAAAGGTGCACGAGGAGACCGTGCGCGGCACCTTGCAGGAACTGGTGGACCACTTTACTGCCAGCGAGCCTCGCGGAGAGATAGTGGTTGTAGTGGCAGGCAAGGAGTGACAGAAAGTTAATAACCTCAATCTATAGACAAGTAAGCGTATGAAAAAGTTAGTGACATTAGCAGTAGTTTGTGGAGTGGCAATCACTTCATGCAAGGAACTGGGCGGAACAGACACGCGTCTGCAGGCCGAGAAAGATTCGCTGCAGGCCGTATTGGACCAGCGCGATGCCGAGCTGGACGAGATGATGGGTATGTTCAATGACATATCCGAAGGGTTCCGCGAAATTAATGCGGCAGAGAACCGTGTGGATTTACAGCGGGGAGCGGTGGCCGAAGGTTCGCCTAACGCCCGGCAGCAGATAGTATCGGACATAGAGTTCATCCGGCAGCAGATGGAAGAAAACAAGCAACAGATAGCCCGGCTGCAGGAAATGCTCAAAAGCAGCCGTGCCAACTCAGCCCAACTGAAGAAGGCTGTGGAGTCGCTTACCGCCGAGCTGGCCGACAAGACCCGCCGTATAGAAGAACTACAGGCCGAACTGGCGGCCAAGAACATACGCATTCAGGAACTGGATGCCACCGTGGCGGGACTGACCACCGATAAGGAACAGCTTACCCGTGAGAATGAGGCGAAGGCCCGGACGGTAGCCGCGCAAGACAAGGCGCTGCATACGGCCTGGTTCGTGTTCGGCACACGAAAGGAACTGAAGGATCAGCGCATTCTTACCAATACGGGACTCTTCAAGAAGGGACAGGTCATGAAGGATGAGGAGGTGAACAAAGACTATTTCACACAGATAGACATCAGGGTGACCAAAGAGATTAAGCTCTATTCCAAGGACGCCGATTTGCTAACCACTCATCCGGCAGGCTCGTATGCCTTTGAGAAAGATGATAAGGGACAGCTTACTTTCAAGATAACCAATCCTGAGGCATTCTGGAGTGTGACCAAGTATCTGGTCATTCAGGTGAAATAGAACCTTTCAGGTCGGGAAGAAACAGGACGCGGCTGTGGCGGAAGACAAGACATATGCGGCACAGACCGTGTGGAGAGATGCCGTATGTCCGCCGGAACCGTGTCCTGCTGCCGGACTTCCTGACCGATATGTCGCTTCTTATGGGCAAGTACAAGAATCTCTTTTTTGATTTGGACGATACGCTGTGGGCTTTTTCGCAGAATGCGACCGATACGTTCAGAGAACTGTATGACAAGTACCGTTACGGACGTTTCTTCCGCTCGTTCGACCATTTCCTTTCGCTTTACACCCGCCGAAACCTGGAACTGTGGGAGGAGTATGGACGGGGACGAATTACGAAGGAGCAGCTCAACCACATCAGGTTCCGCTATCCGCTGGAGGCGGTAGATGCCGCCGACGACACGTTGGCGCAGGCCTTTGCCGATGACTTCTTTGCCATAATCCCTACCAGACGCAAACTTATGCCCCATGCACGCGAGGTGCTTGCCTGGCTGGTGCCACGCTATGACCTCTACATTCTGTCCAACGGATTTAAGGAACTGCAATACCTTAAGATGCGTTCGGCAGGCATTGACGGCTTTTTCAGAAAGGTAATCCTGTCCGATGACATAGGGGTGATGAAGCCGCGTCCGGCCATATTCCATTTCGCACTGTCGGCCACCCAGTCGAGACCAGAACAGTCGCTTATGATAGGCGACAGCTGGGAAAGCGATGTGGCCGGTGCCAGAGGAGCGGGCTGGCATCAAGTGTTCTATGATGTGGAGTCGCGCCATGACTTGCCTTTCCGTCCTACTTATCATATATCAGACTTGCGGCAGCTCATGGAGTTCCTGTAGTCGGACCACCGCATGGGCTTGTCCTGGATGTTCATTCACTTTTAACTTATCCGGTTATGGATTTGCTTTCGTTTACTTTATTGTGCCTTACGTCGTTTTTCACGCTGACCAATCCGTTAGGTACCATGCCCGTATTCCTTACCATGACACAGGGCATGACCGAGAAGGAACGCCGTGGGGTGGTGACACGTGCCACGCTTACGGCCTTCATCATTATCATGGTGTTCACTTTCGGAGGACAGTTCTTGTTCTGGTTCTTCGGCATCTCAACCAACGGTTTCCGCATAGCGGGAGGCATCATCATCTTTAAGATAGGCTATGACATGCTTCAGGCACGCTACACCCCCATGAAACTACGCGACGAGGAGATAAAAA
The DNA here is from genome assembly GCA_949296415.1 of uncultured Bacteroides sp. Classification (GTDB taxonomy): domain Bacteria; phylum Bacteroidota; class Bacteroidia; order Bacteroidales; family Bacteroidaceae; genus Bacteroides. Next base: position 7,802 of record CASFQC010000029.1, read on the forward strand.
CCTATGCCGACGATATCTCCATCACTCCTCTGGGCATACCTATGCTCTGCGGGCCGGGTGCCATAGCCAATGCCATCGTGCTTATGCAGGATGCCTCCACTTCAGTGATGAAGCTTGTGCTGGTAGGCTCCATCGCTTTCATCTATTTGCTGACTTACTTCATCCTGCGCGCCTCTACCCGTCTGGTGGACGTGATGGGCGAGACCGGAAACAATGTGATGATGCGTCTCATGGGGCTTATCCTCATGGTGATAGCGGTGGAATGTTTTGTCGGCGGGCTCAAGCCCATATTGGAGGATGTGCTGGCCGATGGGCTGAAAGCGGCGGGACTGTGACCTTACGGCACCAGCAGTGACGAGTCGCCGTAGCTCAGGAAACGGAAGTCGTGTGACAGGGCATAGTCGTAGATTCTTCTCCAGTCGCCGTGCACAAAGGCCGATACCAGCAGCAGCAGTGTGCTCTGCGGCTGGTGGAAGTTGGTCACCATGGCTTTCACTATCTTGTATTCGTATCCGGGTGCGATGATAATCTGTGTGCTGGTGTGCAGGGCTTCCATGTGGTGCAGATCCATGTACGAGGCTATGGCCTGAAGCGCTTCCCGGGCGGTAGGAAGGTTTCCTTCTTGCTGTCGGGCGTAAGGCTGCCATTGGCTTACGTGCAGCTGTGCCTCGGTGGCTTGCGGATTACGCAGCAGGGTGGTACCTATGTGGTAGAGGCTTTCCAGTGTGCGCACCGAAGTGGTGCCTACGGCTATGGCCTGTCCGCCGTGCGCCAGCAGCTTGTCTATGGTGTTTTTTGACACGGATATGTATTCCGTGTGCATCTCGTGGCCTTCTATCTCTTCGCTTTTTACGGGCTTGAAAGTGCCTGCGCCCACATGCAGCGTAAGCTCTTCCAGATCTACGCCTTTGTCGCGCAAGGCCTGGATCACGCGTGGTGTGAAGTGTAGTCCTGCGGTGGGGGCGGCCACCGAACCTTCTATCTTGGAGTAGACTGTCTGATAGGTCTCCTTGTCGCTCTCTTGTGTTTCCCGGTTCAGGTAGGGAGGGATGGGCAGTTCGCCGAACATTTCCAGTATTTCGGCAAAGGTCACCTCTTCGTTATCCCACGTAAAGTCCACCCTGTGGCTGGTACCCAGACATTCACCCCGCGTGGCGGTCAGGGTGAGTGGTTTGCCATTTACAGCCATTTCCCGGCGCAGGGTGCCTTCCTTCCACTTCTTCAGGTTGCCTATCATGCACAGCCAGGCGGTGTGTCCGCGCTGCTGGAAGTTCAGCGCGTAGTCCGCCGGTTCAAAAGGTTCCAGACAGAACACCTCAATCAGCGCTCCGGTGTCCTTGCGGAAGTGCAGCCGTGCCTGTATCACCTTGGTGTTGTTGAATATCATTAGCTCGCCGCTTGCTATGTGGTCGGGCAACGAGCGGAACGTGCTTTCACCTATTTCCCCATGATGGTAGAGCAGCAGTTTCGATTGGTCGCGCACCGGCAGAGGAAACTTGGCTATGCGTCCGTCGGGAAGCGGGTAGTTGAACTCGCTTATTCGGATGTGTCTCGGATCTTCTTTCATGTGTTTTTTTCTAAAAAACGGATTGTTTCGGCCTGCAAAGATACGCAACATGCCTGTAGCGGCTCTCTTTCCCACCTTATTTAACACTACGGAACGCCTTTCCGGCAGTTTTTCCTGGACTGTATTTGCACGGTCAGATGTGAGCCCGTCCGCAGGTCCGCTTCCTTTATACGGCTGGGTGCTTTTAATTCCTTTTAACTTTTCGGTGCGCTTATTCCGCATGGCTTGTGTGATAATTTCATAACTTTGCACATTGAAACATCAACAAGACAGATCTGTATATATGAAAGTAGGAGATAAAGTGCGCTTCCTCAGTGAAGTGGGAGGCGGAATCGTGAAAGGTTTTCAGGGAAAGGACATCGTGTTGGTAGAGGATGCCGATGGATTTGACATACCCATGTCCGTGCGCGAGTGTGTGGTGGTAGAGACGGACAATTACAACATTCCTACTCCGGCCGAGAAAGCTTCACGTCAGGTTGTGAAGCAACGCGGCAACAGCGAACAACCCGCGCGCCGGGAGGTGGTGAAGCCTGCAGAAGACGTAAGGACGGAACCTCGGCTGGAAAAGCCCGAAATGCCTGCTTCCCGTCAGCCTGAGATGAGGGGAGGCGATGTGCTGAACGTTTGTCTGGCTTTTGTGCCGGAAGACATCAAGGCCGTGAGCACCACTTCTTTCGAAGCTTATCTGGTGAACGACAGCAACTATTACTTGTATTACACCTATCTTGGCGTGGAAGGGAAAGCCTGGACGGTACGCTCGCACGGACTGGTGGAGCCCAACACCAAGCTGATGCTTGAGGAGTTTGACAAGAACGGGCTGAACGAGCGCGAACGGATAGGTTTGCAACTGCTGGCGTTCAAGGACAGACGTCCGTTCGCGTTGAAACCTGCCGTGGGAGTGGAACTGCGTATAGACACGGTGAAATTCTACAAGCTGCATACTTTCCAGCCGTCGGATTTCTTTGAGACGCCGGCTCTGATTTATGACGTGGTAAGGGACGACCGTCCTGTCCGTCAGATGTTTGTCTCGGCCGAAGACTTGCAGCAAGCCCTCATGCAGAAGAAGGAGGCTGACAGGCCGGTGCAGCGTCCTCAGTCCCGTCCGGTGCAGAAGACACCGGAACTGGTGGAGGTGGACCTTCATATCAGTGCCCTGCTGGACGACGTGCGCGGCATGACCCATGGCGACATGCTGAACTATCAGTTGGACAAGTTCCGTGAAGTGATGGACCAATATAAGAATAAAGTGGGGCAACGCATAGTGTTTATCCACGGTAAGGGCGAGGGCGTGTTGCGCCGTGCCATACTTGACGAGTTGAAGCGCCGTTATCCTTCCTGCAAGGTGCAGGACGCCTCCTTTCAGGAATATGGTTTCGGGGCTACCATGGTGACCATACACAAATAAGCGTTTCCAGACCTCCGCATGTAAGAAACACTCCCTGTCCCTCTACAGTCAGTAACCATGTCACGCTTTCCTATTTTCTGGCTTTTGGCTTTCCTGTTCCTTTGTATGGCTTGCAGAGGCGACGGGAGAAAGGTTGCCGTGTCCGGAGCAGATGACCTGCGGCTGGGCGAGTACTTTATGTTTTACAACCAAGTGTCCGACTCGCTCACTTCCAACCCGGCCTGGGCACGCCGTCAGGTACGCGACAGGATGGCCCGTTCGGCCGACAGTCTGGAGTGGTATTACTATGCGGGCATATTGCTGAAGACCTTTTTTTTCACTTTCGATGTGGACTCCGTGACAGACTATTATGCCAAAGGACGGCAGTTTTGGCAACGGCAGGAAGACAGTCCCCTGATGGCAGACCTCATCTCGGAGTATGACAACATCATGGGCAATCTCTATTCCCGTCTGGGGCGTCCGGACTCGGCGGTACCTTACTTTGTCAAGGCCTACCGCTGGCGGTTGCGCGGTGTACGCAAGGAGAACACGCCCGACATATTGATGAACCTGGCCGACGTGCTCGGACGTCACGGACAGTTCGACCGGGGAGCTTTCTGGTACAGGAAGGCACTGACCGTGTGCGATTCGCTCAACCTCCCCGATAGTAAGAAACTGGCCGTCTACTATGGATTGGGACAGATTTATATGGCTCTCCGCGACTTTGATCTGTGCGACCAGTACTTTGACCTGGCCGGAAAGCATTATGACAAGATGTTGACGTATGAGCGTTACATCTACCTGAACAATAGGGGAAACTCCTACTACTTCCGCAAGGATTACCGGCGAGCCATGGATTACTTCAGACGGTGTGAGGCTTTGGTAAGCGAACATCGATCACTGGTGTTCGAACGCAACCTCTGCTATCTGAACATGGGTGACGTGTTCCTCCGTATGGGTGAGGTGGACTCCTCGGAAGCTTACCTGAACCGCTGTCTCCCTTTCTTCCGGAGCACCGGCGCGGTACAGGCTCTGTATTATGCCGACACGCAAGCCTTGGGGCAGGCTCTGGCTCGGCACGACATGGACAAGGTGCGTTCCATCATGGCCAAGCCCTTCCCCCAGATGCAGCTGGAACCCGACATCATGCTTATCCGCATGGCCTATCTGCAACAATACTTCAGGGAAAACGGTGACTATCGCAATGCCTATCATTACCAGCGTCAGCGCGAGCATATAGAAGACTCCATAAGAAGCGAACGGGTACGCATGCGTGTGGCCGATGCCGCCTTACGCTATCAGCAGGATTCCACACTCATGGTACAGAAAAGTCTGATCAGGCAGCAGGAGAGCGAGATGCTCCGCTTGCGGCAGGTGCGTACTATCTGGTTGGCACTTTGCATCATGGCCATGGTTCTCGTTGGAGTTATCTATATGTACAGCAAGAAGAAGCGTGCGCTGTTGCTGTCGCAGAACCGTCGCGTGGTGTCTTCGCTTCGTCTGGAGAATCTGCGTAACCGCCTGTCGCCCCACTTCATCTTCAATGTACTCAACCAGGAAATGGCCGGACGCAGCGAGAATGAACGGCGTGGGCTTTCCTCGCTGGTGAAGCTGATGCGCCGCAATCTGGAACTGGCCGAACAGCTGTGTGTCAACCTGACGGACGAACTGGACTTTGTGCAAACTTATCTTGACCTGGAACGCCGTTCATTGGGACCAGATTTCCAACCGGAGATACGCATAGACCCTTCTGTAGAGCCACGCACCACCATGCTGCCCTCCATGCTGATACAGATTCCGGTGGAGAATGCCGTGAAGCACGCCCTTCGCGATAAGGTAGGACAGCGCCGCTTGTGGATTGAGGTGGAACGTGTAGACGACGGGAACATATCCATTAAGGTTACCGACAACGGAGGCGGATTCCGCAAGGTCAGCCACAGCAAGGGCACAGGCACGGGCATGAAAGTCATCATGCAGACCATACAGATACTGAACATGAAAAACAGGGAGAAAATAGAAGTCGGCGTACACGATGTGATTTTGCCCGGAGGGGAAAAAGGATGTGAAGTATGGTACATTCTGCCCGAGAAATACGATTATACCATTTAGCTTAGTGCCTTTTTTCAGCTACTTAGTCCTGTATATCGGCTGTATAGTTCCCTTTTCTTTATGTCGCTTTTTGGACATGAAGAATATATTGGCTATCTTCGCCAACAGAATAGATTGATACACATGGACAAATATAAGGTTGCTGTAATAGACGATGACGAGTTCTCTCTTGAAAGCCTGTGCTTCAGTTTAAAGTCTGACACGCGCTTCTCTTTGTGTGGAACAGCCAAAAACGGGAAGGCCGGGAAGAGACTCGTGGCCAAGGCACAGCCTCATCTGTTGTTTCTTGATGTGGAACTGCCCGACATGACTGGCATGGAACTTCTGCAGGACATACGCGACCAGGTATCGTGGCCCATGCGCGTGGTATTTTATACGGCCTATGATAAATATATGATACAGGCCATACGGGAGTCCGCTTTCGACTATTTGCTGAAACCTTTTGAGGAAGGCGATTTGAAAGAGATACTTGAACGTTTTGTGAATCAGGCAGAGAGAGAGGCCACGCGTCTGATGACGTCCGCCATGCCCCGACGTATGGGGCAGACCTTCATTGTCTTCACACCCACAAATGATATGCGTGCGCTGCGCTCTTCGGAGATTGGTTTTTTCCGCTATTGTTCCGACCGTAAGTTATGGGAAGTGATACTGAACAACCAGCCGCCTCTTATGTTGCGTAGAGGAACTACTGCCGACCAGATAGTGCAGTATTCTCCCGCGTTTGTGCAGATTCATCAGTCGTACGTCATCAATATAGACTACCTGATGATTATAAAGGACAACAAATGCATGCTTTATCCGCCTTTTGACAAAGTGACAGAGCTGCTCGTGTCAAAGAAATATAAGAAAGAGCTGCAAGACCGTTTCTGCTTGTGACTCTATTGGATTTATTGCTCATTGGTTAGGGGTTGACGCTATGTATCTCTTTTATGGTTATATTGCATAAAGTAGCGTTGACACAGAAAAGGCATCGGATGTGAATCACGATGCCTTTTTTCTTCAGATACAATCTTTATCTCAGTGAAACCTTAATTTTCTGTTTAAAAAAGTACCAGAGAGAAGAATCTGCGTAATGCCTCTCTCTGACGGGACAGTCTGTGTGGTTATTCCATTTCTATGCCCTTGTTCTTCAGTGTGATGTCAAGAACTTTGGCGTAACGTGCATATTGCTTTGCGGTCAGTGTCTTTTTCATCAGCTGCAGATTTCCGTGGATGGCGTTGTGAAGCATCTTAGTCTGTCTTTCGTCTTTCAGACGGTTGGCTTCGGTCATCTGAGCGTTGAAGTAATTGCAAATATTGGCTACTTCTTCCATTTGGTCTGAACTAAGTTGCAGGTATTTGCTCAGCTTGCTGACGTTGATATAGCCTTCCCATTTTTCGGTTGTTGGCTGGTTGCCTGCCGCAAAGGCAGTGGCACTCAAGCAGAGAGCTGCCATTAATGTTAATCCAAAACGTTTCATAACTGCTTACTCTTAAATGTTAATCCTGAAAACAAATAAAAAAACTAATACCTATTGAGTGTTGGTGTTGCCAACTCTTTCTTTTTACCTGTGCAAATGTACGGCTATGTTTTATAACATAAATATGAATTAAGAGAAAAGTATAACAGGACAGTCCATTTCTTGACTTGTATCAAATTGTAGGTATGAAAATGTATTGTTATGTCCTTTATGAGATGGATTTGTAACATGCTTTTCTGTTATATTGCTCTCAATGTGACAGAATAAACATATAAAAGGACATCAAAATGATTTTTCTTTTCTTGTTGTAGGCCCTGTCTGTATGCTGCCGGTCACAGACAACCGGCAGATAGCCTTATTGTCTACGGATGGAAGACTTGACATGACAACTGCAGAACATTGCATCATGCAGGGTGGCTGGAGTCCGGAAAGGACATGAAGTGACAAATAATGGTTATTTTTTAGAGTCTGTTTTCTTTTTGAGCGGTTTTTCTACCTATTTTGAAACAAGAGTGAACTATGTGTTCGTGAAGAATGTCGTATATTTGCAACATGTCATCTGTGCTTGCAGACGTGCATCGGAGAGGCTGTCGGCCTTTTGTGTGTGGTGGCGTCGGCATCAATCTATGTTTATGACATTACGGGCTGAATTAGAACAAATACATAGACAGTGCTATGAGATATTCAATGAAAACTTTCTGGCTGCTTCTGGCAGTCTGCATGTTGGTGCCGTCGCAGTGCTTGTCGGCACGTGAGAAAAAGGATAAAGGACCGGACGACCGCGAGTTGTGGGCTTCGGCTTTGTATCAGATGGCCGCTCCGGTATTGAGCCGGATGAGTGAGGGCAAATTACAGGCTTCCATGCAAGTGGAGTTGAGTCCCAGTTGGGATGGCCGTGACAAGCGGGTTACCTACATGGAATGTTTCGGCCGCTTGATGTGTGGACTGGCTCCTTGGCTGGCTCTTCCCGATGACAATACTGAGGAAGGTCACATGCGTAAGCAGTTGCGTGACTGGGCTTTGAAAAGCTATGCACAGGCAGTGGACCCGGAAAGTCCGGACTATCTGTTGTGGAGAAAGGAAGGACAGCCGCTGGTGGACGCCGCTTTCCTTGCCGAAAGTCTGTTGCGCGGGTTTGATGCCTTGTGGGTGCCGCTTGACTCATTGACCAAGCAACGTTACATTGATGAGTTCACCCGACTGCGTAGGGTGGATCCGCCATACACCAACTGGCTCCTGTTTTCGGCCACTGTGGAGTGTTTCCTGCGTAAGGCGGGTGCTCCGTCAGACTCGTACCGCATAGTGTCTGCACTGCGCAAACTTGAAGAATGGTATGTGGGCGACGGCTGGTACAGTGACGGCCCTTCGTTCGCTTTCGACTATTACAACAGCTTTGTGCTTCATCCCATGTATGTGGAATGTCTGGAAGTGTTTACCGATGGAGGCAGGAATCGCATATGGAATGCCCCGGCCTGCGACTTTGCCCGTGCCCGGAAACGCATGCAGCGTTATGGCATATTATTGGAACGTTTCATCTCGCCCGAAGGCACTTTCCCTGTATTCGGACGTTCCATTACTTACCGTTCGGGCGTGCTTCAACCTTTGGCTTTGCTGGCCTGGCGCGGATGGCTTCCTCAGGAATTGCCCCAAGGACAGGTGCGTGCAGCCATGACGGCGGTCATACGTAACATGTTCGGTGACAAGCGCAACTATAATGAGAAGGGATTCCTTACTTTGGGATTCAACGGGAAACAACCCGGCATATCCGACTCTTACACCAACAACGGTAGTCTGTATCTGGCTTCGCTAGCTTTCTTGCCGTTGGGGCTTCCAGCTGACTCTCCTTTCTGGACCGACGAACCTTTGGACTGGACTTCGAAGAAAGCCTGGAGCGGACAGGATTTCCCTAAGGATCATGCCTGGTGAATCTGTGCAGGCATATGCTATGGTGAATGTTCAATCATATAAACTCCCATTTTTATGAAGTGTCATATATATAATAAGGTGTATAGGGCGGTTTTTGTCCTTATCGGCCTGGTGGGCCTGTATCCCGCCGCACAGGCTCAAGGTGCGGTAGGCTCGCGTCTGGTCAAAGTAGGCGACGGCTATAGCCAGACCTCGGTAAACACTACTGTGTTCCGCAACAATTCTTTGGTGACCCATGGCGATGAACAGTACATCTCCTATTATGATGCTGACGGCTACATGGTATTGGGCAAGCGGAAACTAGACTCCACGGAATGGACCTTGCACCGCACCCAATACAAGGGTAATGTGAAAGATGCGCACAACATCATCAGCATGATGGTGGACGGCGACGGGTGTGTTCATGTGGCCTTTGACCATCACGGCCACAAGTTGAACTACTGCCGCAGTCTGGTTCCGGGATCGTTGGAACTGGGTGACAAGGAACCTATGACTGGCTATGACGAGGACGATGTGACCTATCCGGAATTTTATATGCTTAAAGGAGGTGACCTGTTGTTTGCCTACCGTTCGGGAACGTCGGGAAGAGGTAATCTGGTGATGAACCGTTACGATGTGAAGGAACGGAAATGGTACCGGCTCCAGGATGTGCTCATTGACGGGGAGAACGAGCGGAACGCCTACTGGCAGCTTTATGTGGATTCGGAAGGTACCATACATGTCTCATGGGTATGGAGGGAGAGCTGGTTGGTGGAAACCAACCATGACCTGTGTTACGCTCGTTCCACAGACAATGGAAAAACATGGTGCAAGGCCGACGGTACTCCCTATACTTTGCCCATTACGCAGGACAATGCCGAGTACGCCTGTCGTATTCCTCAAAACTCCGAACTGATAAACCAGACCAGTATGAGCGTCAATGCCGAGGGCTATCCGTTCATAGCCACTTACTGGCGCAGCGCGGACAGCGACGTTCCCCAGTACCGCATCGTGTGGCATGACGGAAAGCAGTGGCACAATCGTCAGGTATACAGCCGCTCCACACCTTTCTCCTTGAAGGGCGGAGGAACCAAGATGATACCCATCGCACGTCCGCGTGTGGTGGCGTCCGGCAATGAGATATACTATGTGTTCCGCGATGAGGAACGGGGCAGCCGCGTGTCATTGGCCTATACGGACGATGTGGCAAACGGAAAATGGAAGGTATGCGACCTGACCGATTTCCCGGTAGATGCTTGGGAACCTTCGCATGATATAGAATTGTGGAAGAACCGCCACCGCCTGCATCTCTTCGTGCAGCATACCCGGCAGGGCGACGGCGAACACACGGTGGCCTTCCCCTCACAACCGGTGTATGTGCTCGAAGTGGAGGTGCCGGAGTCACGCTGACACCGCACGTCCTGCGCTGGAACAATGTTTGTACGATTATCCAAAAACATATATAAAAGACAGAAAACATGAGATTCAAGACATTTGTGTTGGCAGGGATGGCCTTGGCCCTGATGGCAGCCTCCTGTGCCGGAAAGAAAGAAGTGTGGCCCTCGAAAGAAGAAGTGAAGGGCATGGTGAAACAGGTGAACGACCATTGGCAACAGACACATCCCGAACCAGGTTGGGCGTTTTGGCATGTGGCCGCTTATCATACGGGCAATATGGAGGCTTACCGCCTTACGCAGGATACGGCTTACCTGAACTATTCTTTGAAGTGGGCCGGACACAACCAGTGGAAAGGTGCCAAGAGCGAGGACAAGGCTCAGTGGAAATACTCCTACGGAGAGACCGACGAGTATGTGCTGTTCGGCGACTGGCAGGTGTGCTTCCAGACCTATGCCGACCTCTATGCCATTGAACCCGACACGCAGCGCATTGCCCGTGCACGCGAGGTGATGGAATATCAGATGAGTACAGACCGGAAGGACTACTGGTGGTGGGCCGACGGGCTGTATATGGTGATGCCGGTCATGACCAAGCTGAATGCCATCACTGGCAATCCGCTCTATCTGGAGAAGCTCCACGAGTACTGGACCTATGCCGACAGCCTGATGTACGACACGGAAGACGCCTTGTATTACCGCGACGGAAAGTACCTTTATCCTGCCCACAAGACGGCGAACGGGAAAAAGGACTTCTGGGCAAGGGGTAACGGATGGGTGCTGGCCGCGTTGGCCAAGGTGCTTGACGTGCTGCCTCAGGACAATGCCTACCGCGATGAATACGTGTCACGCTTCCGGACTATGGCACAAGCGCTGGCCGCATGCCAGCAGCCTGAAGGATACTGGACACGCAGTCTGCTTGACCCCGCACATGCGCCTGGACCGGAAACCAGCGGCACGGCTTTCTTCACTTACGGTTTGCTTTGGGGAGTGAACCATGGCCTGCTGGACAAGGAAACGTATGCGCCCGTTATTCTCAAAGCCTGGAACTATCTGTCTAAGGTGGCTCTGCAACCCGACGGTTCCGTAGGCTATGTGCAACCCATTGGCGAGAAGGCCATACCGGGCCAGGTGGTGGACGCCGGTTCTACAGCCGATTTCGGTGTCGGAGCGTTCCTGCTGGCCGCTTGTGAGCTGTATCATTTTTCCGAAGTGAAGTAGACCGTCTGCCATAGGTTCGGCCTTTTCCTTTGACCACCATTTCCGGCGGGTCATGCGATGCGGAACACCGCACGGTCATGACCCGCCTTTTTTATTTTTTTTGTGTGTGCTGTATGTGTTTGATTGTAAGTGTTTTATCTGTTGCTTGCAGCGCTGCTTACCGGAAGCTTGCGGCATGTGCCTGTATGCAGTCTGGTGCAGACCCGTTCACACCGCGCTGTGAGTCCGTTCACACCGTGCTGTGATTCCGTTCGCACCATGCTGTGATTCCGTCCGCACCGGACGTCCTTTGGATAAGGAAATATCCTTGGAAAAAGGCTCTTATGTTGTATAACATAATCCTTTGTTTTGCTTTGTTTTATATAAGTGTTACTTTTACACCCGATAATAATATTCTTCAAGTTATGACTTTATCTGTAGAAAGAACTTCTCCATGGAGAAGCAGGTTGGGAGCGGCTATGTTGCTGCTATGGACCTTAATCCCGACATTGGCCAAGTCCGAGACCATAGAGGAAAAGGATTATGTGGCCTATTTGTTTACCTATTTCACCGGCAACCACATCAGCGAGGAAGCCATATGCTATGCCGTCAGCATGGACGGTTATACTTATTGGGCGCTGAACGGCAACAAACCGGTGCTTGACTCGAAAGTGATCAGTTCCACAGGCGGCGTGCGCGACCCGCACATACTCCGCTGTCAGGACGGAAAGACGTTTTACATGGTGGCTACCGACATGGTGTCGGGCAACGGATGGGATTCCAACCGTGCCATGGTGATGCTCAAGTCCACCGACCTGGTGAACTGGACTCACACCGTAATCAACATGCAGAAACGTTACGAGGGGCAGGAACAGCTGAAGCGTGTATGGGCGCCGCAGACCATATTCGACCCCCAAGCCGGAAAGTACATGGTGTACTGGTCCATGCAGTATGCCGGGGGACCCGATGTGATATACTACGCTTACGCCAATGACGACTTCACCGACCTGACAGGAGAGCCCAAACCGCTCTTCATTCCGCAGAACAGGCTGTCGTGCATAGACGGCGACATTGTGTACAAGGACGGTGTGTTCCATCTCTTCTATAAGACCGAGGGACACGGAAACGGCATAAAGGTGGCCACCACCCGCTCGCTGACCTCCGGACAGTGGACTGAGGAGCCTGACTATAAGCAGCAGACCTCCGAGGCGGTGGAAGGTGCGGGCACCTTCAAGCTTATAGGGCAGGACAAGTACATACTGATGTATGATGTCTACATGAAGGGTCGTTACCAGTTTACCGAGACTACCGACCTGCAGCATTTCAAGGTGATAGACCATGATGTGAAGATGGATTTCCATCCGCGCCACGGAACCATCATTCCCATAACCCGCGACGAGCTGCTGCGCATTACTGACAAATGGGGAAAGCCTGAGGGACTGGGACAGCTGCCGTCCAACCCCGTGCTGCCCGGATTTCATGCCGACCCTGAAGTGCTCTACTCGCAGCAGACGGGCAAGTACTACATCTACTCCACCACCGACGGACAGCCCGGATGGGGAGGATGGTACTTCACGGCCTATTCCTCGGACGACCTCCGCACCTGGACCTATGAGGGTGTGGTGCTTGACCTCAAGTCCGCTCAGGTGCCTTGGGCCGACGGCAACGCCTGGGCGCCTGCCATAGAGGAAAAGAAGCAGAAAGACGGTACTTATAAATACTATTTTTATTACAGCGGCAATCCCAAAACCGGAGGCGGCAAGCAAATCGGAGTGGCCGTGGCCGACAGTCCCACAGGACCGTTCACCGACTTGGGACATCCCATTGTGACCGACAGTCCTACAGGCGGAGGCCAGCAGATAGACGTGGATGTCTTTACGGACCCGGTTACGGGCAAGTCTTACCTCTATTGGGGCAACGGCTATATGGCCGGTGCCGAATTGGATAAGGACATGGTGACTGTCAGGAAGAAAACCCTGAAGGTGCTTACCCCCGAAGGCGGCACCCTGCAGGACTATGCCTATCGTGAGGCACCCTATGTGTTCTTCCGCAACGGGCTGTATTACTTCCTCTGGTCGGTGGACGACACAGGTTCACCCAACTACCATGTGGCCTATGGCACGTCCGAATCACCCCTCGGCCCCGTCACGGTGGCCAAAGAACCTGTCATCCTGCAGCAGGATCCCTCGAAGCACATTTACGGTACGGCTCACAACTCGGTTCTCCAACTTCCGGGTAAGGACGAGTGGCGCATCGTTTATCACCGTATCAATCCGAGTTACCTGAATGACAGTCCCGGCGTACACCGTGAAGTGTGCATAGACCGTCTGGAGTTCAATGCCGACGGTACCATCAGGCCTGTGGTCCCCACCAGATGACGGGGCAGGCAGACGACCGTTTTGATGAAAGAGCAGAAAAAATACAGAACCGACTTACACATATATTATGAAGAACAGAATGGTTTTATCTTTGTTGGTGTGGGCAGCTATGGGCCATGCTGTCGCACAGGACACCACAGTGACAGGTCCTGACGGCAAACTGGAAGTGACCCTCTGTTGTCCTCCGTCCACAGGCTGCCCGGCCTGTACGGTGACGTATGAGGGCAAGGTCATGCTGGAGTCCTCCCCGCTGGGACTGGTGACCGATGCGGGCGACTTCTCCCAAGGACTGAAGCCCGACGGCGAAGTACGGACGCGCTCCATTGACACCGTGTACACTCAGAGCCGGATAAAGACTTCGACGGTGCACTACAAGGCCAATGAGCTGGTGTGCGCTTATGTCAATGCCAAAGGGCAGAAGATGAGGCTCACCTTCCGTGTGGGCAACAATGACATAGCCTTCCGCTACACCCTTCCCAAAAGCGGTGAGACGGGTAGTGTGCGCGTACTGCAGGAGACCACCGGATTCCGTTTTCCCGCACACACCACTACTTTCCTTACCCCGCAGAGCGACCCGATGATAGGCTGGAAACGCACCAAACCCAGTTATGAGGAAGAGTATAAGGCCGACGCTCCTTTGGATGACAAGTCGCAGTACGGACACGGTTATACCTTTCCCGCACTCTACCGGATAGGCGGTGACGGATGGGTGTTGCTGAGCGAGACTGGGGTGGACAGCCGTTACTGTGCCTCCCATCTGAGCGATGCCGAAGACAGGACATACCGTATCGCTTTCCCCATGCCCGGCGAGAACAATGGCAACGGTACCGTGGAACCGGCGTTTGCACTGCCGGGGAGTACGCCATGGCGCACCGTCACCGTAGGCAGCACACTGAAGCCCATAGTGGAGACCACCGTACCTTGGGACGTGGTGGAACCCCGCTATGACACCCGCCACGCTTATAGGATGGGACGCGGTACCTGGAGCTGGATTGTGTGGCAGGACGGAAGCATAAACTATGACGATCAGGTGAAGTACATAGACCTGGCCGCTGACATGGGCTATGAATATGTGCTGGTAGACAACTGGTGGGATGCCAACATTGGTCACGGCCGCATGGAACAGCTCATCCGCTATGCCCACAGCCGTGGTGTGGATGTATTCCTGTGGTATAGTTCAAGCGGCTATTGGAACGACATAGAGCAAAGTCCTAAAAACCGCATGGACAATCCCATAGCGCGTAAGCGTGAGATGCACTGGCTCCGTGCGCAGGGTGTGAAGGGCATCAAGGTGGATTTCTTCGGAGGCGACAAGCAGGAGACCATGCGCCTGTACGAGGCCATACTGAGCGATGCCGACGACTACGGCCTGATGGTCATCTTCCACGGCTGTACCCTGCCGCGAGGGTGGGAACGTATGTATCCTAACTATGTGGGAAGCGAGGCCGTGCTGGCTTCGGAAAATATGGTGTTCAACCAGCATTTCTGCGACAACGAGGCATTCAATGCCTGTCTCCACCCCTTTATACGCAATACGGTGGGCTGCATGGAGTTTGGCGGAGTGTTCATGAACAAACGTCTGAATAAGGGAAATGACGGAGGCACCACGCGGGTTACCACCGATGTGTTCCAGCTGGCCACCTCCATATTGTTCCAGAATCCTATACAAAACTTCGCGCTGACACCCGGTAACCTGACGGATGCGCCCAAGCTGTGCATGGACTTTATGAGACAGGTGCCTGTGACCTGGGATGAGACCCGCTTCATCGACGGTTATCCAGGCAAGTATGTGGTACTGGCCCGTCGCCATGCAGACACTTGGTATGTGGCCGCCGCCAATGCCACAGACAGACCTCTGAAGTTGGAAGTGGATCTTTCCATGCTGGGTGAGGGCCAGGCTGCCATGTATGCCGACAATAAGCGGCTGCAGCCCGAACTGAAAACGTTGGAATTGGAGGAAGGTGTCAGGACAACGTTAACCGTCATGCCTCAAGGGGGTGTGGTAGTGGTAAAGTAAGAGACACTATGCTTCGTGAGTTTTTTAGAGCCTGTTTAATTTTTGCTCAGCCCTATTTTGAGAACTGTTTTCGAGGATATTTTTTGGTTGTAGTGAGGAGCGTAGCGGGCTACGTGACGGAGTATAACCGAAAAATAGACCGGAAAGAGACTCAAAAGAGGCTGAATAAAAATCTTATAGAGGAAAAATTGGCTCTTAAGGACCAGAAAAACAATGCCTGCGAAAAGCAGGATAAAGCATCAACATTATGAATAAAATCAAACGCATTTTAACGTTGTGCATGGGGGCTTCCTTTGCACTGTGTATCCGGGCCGGCATACAGGACGTGGCCAATGTGCCCGATTCCGTATCGCTCTTCTCTTATGCTCGTGCCGATGGGGGAGGCGGGCTTCAGTTTGCGTGGAGTACCGATGGAAACCGGTGGTTTGCCGTGGGAAACGGTTATGTATACCTGACTTCCGATTTTGGCCCGTGGGGCAGGGGAAAGAAAATGTACAATCCCCAGTTATTGCAAAGCCGTACAGACGGCAGCTGGCACTGCATATGGGAGTCTACTACAACGAAACAGACTTATTCGCATGCTGCATCGGCCGACTTGCTGACGTGGGGGGCTCAGGAATATTTCAAAGCGGCTGACAAAAACAGGTTTCTGCCAGCCGGAGGTGCGTATCCGGTGGAGAAAACGGCGGTGACGGTAGGCGGAACCGTCTGTCAGGGATACGTGCAGCGTGTGCCCTACGCCGTGGTGGAACGCCTTGACCGGTATGCCGACCATCGCCGCTACCGCTGGCAGCTTATTGACGAACGGATGGAACAAGACCCTGCGCGGTTTGCCGGACTGCAGACCGTCCATGCCGACATTCAGGCCGATGTGACGGGAGGAAAGGCCATCAGTGACCATTTGATAGGCATCTTCTTTGAAGACATCAATTACGGAGCCGATGGAGGCCTCTATGCCGAGATGGTGCAGAACCGCGACTTTGAGTATGCGCTTACCGACGGCTCGCCCGCGCGGTGGACCGGTGGTTATGCCTGGACTGTGAAGGAGGGTGATGCCAGCCGTCCTGTAGTTCTTGATACAAAGGACCCCATCCATCCGAACAATCTACATTACGTGGTGCTTGATGTGCAGGGCAAGGGCGTGGCGTTGTGTAATTCAGGCTGGGACAGCATGGCGCTGAAGAAAGGCGAACGTTATGACTTCTCTCTCTTTGGTCGTGTGGCGCAAGGTAGCCGTGGAGGGAAACTGGCTGTCAGGCTGCTTGACGGGAACGGCCGGGAGGTGGCGGAGGCTACGGTTACGGTATCTTCGGACAAGTGGAAGAAGCGTACTGCCACGCTTACGGCCAATGTCGACGTTGAGGCGGCTGTGTTGTCGCTGGAGCCTCTGTCTGCAGGAACATACCATCTTGACATGATATCCCTCTTCCCCCGCAATACATTCAAGGGACGCAAGAACGGTCTGCGGGCCGATCTGGCCCAGGCTTTGGCCGACCTGCACCCGCGTTTCATCCGCTTCCCTGGCGGATGTGTGGCTCATGGCGACGGTGTGGACAACATTTATCACTGGAAGGAATCCATCGGCAGTCTGGAGGAGCGCAAACCCCTGCGCAATCTCTGGGGATACCACCAGACACGCGGACTGGGTTACTTTGAATTTTTCCAGTTCTGCGAGGACATAGGGGCAGAACCCGTGCCCGTGGTGGCGGCCGGTGTGCCATGCCAGAATTCGGGAACGCCAAGCGCGCATTCGGTAGACGAAATCACTTCCTACGGACAGCAGGGTGGCATTCCGCAGGACAAGATGCCCCAATACGTGCAGGACGTGCTCGACCTGATAGAATATGCCAATGGCGACGCACGCACCACAGTGTGGGGCAAGAAACGGGCTAAAGCGGGACATCCGGAACCTTTCGGACTGAAATTCATAGGCATAGGAAACGAAGACATCATCACCCCGCTTTTTGAACGTAATTTCAACATGATATACCAGGCCGTGCGTCAAAAGTATCCCGACATTACGGTGATAGGTACCGTGGGGCCCTTCTATGAAGGGACGGACTATAACGAAGGGTGGAAACTGGCTTCGAAATACCGGATACCCATGGTGGACGAACACTACTACGTGGCTCCCGGATGGCTCATCAACAACCAGAACTACTACGACCGGTACGACCGTAACAAGTCCAAAGTCTATCTGGGAGAGTATGCCGCCCATCTGCCGGGACGTCCCAACAATATGGAGACCGCACTGTCCGAAGCCCTTTATCTGACTGCAGTGGAGCGTAACGCCGATGTGGTCACTATGACTTCCTATGCCCCGTTGCTGGCCAAGGAAGGACATACGCAATGGAATCCGGACCTCATATACTTCAACAATACTGAGGTGAAACTTACCACAGACTATTACGTCCAGCAAATGTACGGACAGAACTCCGGCGACAGCTACATTCCTTCGGCCGTGAAGCTGGACAACGCACGCGAGGACGTGAACAAGCGGGTGGGTGTGTCTGTGGTGCGCGACAGTCGTTCGGGCGACTACATAGTGAAGCTGGCCAATCTGCTTCCCGTGCAGGTCAGTGCCAAGGTCGCGTTGAAGGGGGCTGTGCTGGTTGCCCCGAAGGCTGTGAAGACGGTGCTGTGCGGAACGCCTGCCGATAAGACGGCACGTCCCGTCACTTCGGACTTCGGACTCTCCGGCACGGATTTCGGTTATGACATGCCGGCCTATTCGTTTACCGTCATTCGCATAAGCGATGGCGGAAACCGGAAATAGCCAGAGACAAGCGGATGGCTTCCTGCCTGTTAGCCGCTTGCTGTTGACCTATCTGCCGCTTGTTGTGAATCCGTTCACAGGAAAGGGCCTTCACATGAGGTCGGATGATGGCTGAAAATGTGAGCTTTAAGTCATAGGAAACAGGTATATAATCTGGAATTTCGGCCGCCATGGCATTGGTGGGATAAAACAAGGGGTTGCCTTCCCCCCTGATGTAGGCAATGAATATAAAGAAACCATATGATGAAGACTATAACCATGAGACTATTTACCGTATGTGCACTGTGCGTCCTGACTGCGTTGGACGTTGCGGCACAGAAAACTCAGTTGCATTCGGGCTATCCTATTGACCCGGTGCCGTTCACTTCGGTCCACGTTACCGACCGTTTCTGGGGCCAACGGCTCAAGGCCAGCCGTGAGGTCACCATTCCCCTGGCTTTCAGCAAATGCGAGGAAACGGGGAGATATGAGAATTTTGTAAAGGCCGCGCACCCCAGCGAAAGCTATAAGGTGGAAGGATTTTCCTTTGACGACACCGATGTGTACAAGACCATAGAGGGTGCGGCCTATTCCCTGCAGACTTATCCGGACAAAAGGCTGGAACACTACATTGACAGTGTGCTTACCATCGTGGCGGCGGCACAGGAACCCGACGGCTATCTTTATACGGCACGCACCATGAATCCTGCGCATCCTCACGAGTGGGCTGGCTCTGAACGCTGGGTTGCTGTGGAGAACCTCAGCCATGAGTTCTACAATCTGGGACACATGATAGAGGGTGCCGTGGCCTACTACCAGGCTACGGGCAAACGAAATTTTCTTGATATAGCCATACGCTACGCCGATTGTGTATGTGCGGCCATAGGCGACGGTCCCGGACAGAAACGGCTGGTGCCCGGACATCAGATAGCCGAAATGGCACTGGTGAAACTCTATCTGATCACCGGCGAGGAAAAGTACCTGAAACAGGCCAAGTTCTTCCTTGATGCCAGAGGTACTACTTCGCGATGCGACGCTTACAGCCAGGCACACAAACCTGTGCTTCAGCAGGACGAGGCCGTGGGACACGCCGTGCGTGCCACATACATGTATTCCGGCATGGCCGACGTGGCTGCCATTACAGGCGACACGTCGTATGTGCATGCCATAGACCGTATATGGGACAATATGGTGGGCAAGAAAATGTACATTACCGGCGGGATAGGCGCGCGTCATGCAGGCGAGTCTTTCGGCGACAACTACGAGCTGCCCAACGCTTCGGCTTACTGCGAGACCTGCGCTGCCATAGGCAATGTCTACATGAACTACCGTCTCTTCCTGCTTCACGGTGACGCCAAGTATTTCGACGTGCTTGAACGTACGCTCTATAACGGACTCATATCGGGCGTGTCGCTGGACGGCGGCTCGTTCTTTTATCCCAATCCGCTGTCGTCTGACGGCGGATACAGCCGGAAGCCTTGGTTCGGATGTGCCTGCTGTCCGTCGAACATCTGCCGTTTCATCCCCTCATTGCCAGGATATGTCTATGCGGTGAAGGACCGGTCCATGTATGTCAACCTTTACCTGTCTAATACCGCAGACTTGAAGGTGGGCGGACACAAGATTACGGTGGAACAGACTTCGGACTATCCGTGGAATGGCGAAGTAAGCCTTACCCTGAGGAAGGGTGGGGGAGACTTTGACATGCGTCTGCGCATCCCAGGATGGGTCCGTAACCAGGTGCTTCCCGGCGGCCTTTATGTGTATGCCGACAGTCTGAAGCCTTCCTATACCGTGAGTGTCAATGGTGAACCTGTGGAAAGTCATCTGGAGAACGGTTACTTTGTCATCAGCCGGAAGTGGAAGAAGAACGACGTGGTGAGGCTCTCCCTGGACATGCATCCCCGTCTGGTGAAAGCCAATGACAAGGTGGAGGCTTGCCATGGCCGTATGGCTGTAGAGCGGGGACCGATAGTTTATTGTGCCGAATGGCCGGACAACCGTGGATTCAACGTGCATGCCGTGCTGCTGAACCGGCATCCGGAATTCTCCCTGACTTGGCAGCCTGACTTGCTTTATGGCATCAACGTGATAGACACACAGGCTCAGGCTCTGTCCTACGGACAAGACGGACGGTTGGCCGTGAAAGATGTCTGTCTCAGGCTGATACCTTACTATGCATGGGCTCATCGTGGGGAAGGGTGCATGGACGTATGGTTGCCTGCTGACGTGAGCGCCGTGTCGGCATTGCCGCATGAGGAAGTGGAATGGGAAGACAATGGGTTCTT
>CASFQC010000030.1 GCA_949296415.1 uncultured Bacteroides sp.
CTCGCTGAAGATGCTCAGCTGGGAGAACTTGGTGATGCCCGTCAGGAAGACAAAGCGCAAGTAGGGGTCACAGGCCTTCAGGGGGCTGTAGAAATTGCGTATGACGTTGCGCAGCACGGGCAGGTCGCGCTCTTCGTGCATCACGTCAAGCAGCGGGGCATCGTATTCATCAATGAGGACCACAACTTTTTGTCCTGTCTGACGATAGGCCCGTTCAATCAGGCCTTGAAGCCGCTGGTTGGCATTCTGTTCTTCCGGCACCCGGCCATATACCAGTTCATATTTGTATAGTTTCAGGTTGAGTTCGCTTTCCAATTGCTCACGGTCTGCATTCTTGGCCGTGCTCATGTCGAAGTGTAGCACGGGGTAGGCCTGCCACTCTGTCTCCCGCTGGTCTATGGCCAGTCCCTGAAACAATTCCTTACGACCTTCGAAATAGGCATGCAGTGTGCTGACCAGCAATGATTTGCCAAAACGGCGCGGACGGCTAAGGAACATATACTTGGAAGCGGAATGCGTCATGCGGTAGACCTGTTCCGTCTTGTCAATATACAAATAGTTCTTTTCCCGCAGTTCGGAAAAAGTCTGTATTCCTACCGGGTATAGTTTCAAGCTCCGCTGTTCCATATGCCTGTCCATTTGCTGATTAGGAAAGCAAATATACGTCTTTTGGGCGAAAGTCTCCTGTTTTTTCCTTTTAAAATTTCCTTTCAGGCTGTTTTGGAATGTTTTCCGAGCATATATTCCCGTTGTCAAGAGGAACATAGCGGGCTACGTGACGAAGGGGAACGGGAAAAGAGACCGGGAAAAGGCTCAAAAGCAGGTGAATAAAAATCTTAAAGGGGTAAATCTTAAAAAGGAAAAATTAAACAGGCTCTCAGTCCCTCCTGAAAATATCTCGTGTATACACCTTTTCTTTCACGTCATCCAAGCAGGCATCGTAGCGGTTTGCGATAATCGCCTGACTCTGTGCCTTGAAGGCATCTAAGTCATTCACCACCCGGCTGCCGAAAAATGTGCTCCCGTCCTCCAGCGTAGGCTCATAGATGATGACTTCCGCCCCTTTGGCCTTGATGCGTTTCATTACTCCCTGTATGCTGCTTTGGCGGAAATTATCACTGTTTGACTTCATCGTCAGACGGTAGACACCTATGACGCACTTCTTTTCGTCGGAGGGATTGAAGTCTCCACGATTGTAATAGTCATAATATCCTGCCATATGAAGCACCCGGTCTGCAATGAAATCTTTGCGTGTACGGTTGCTTTCCACGATGGCCTGTATCAGGTTCTCCGGCACATCGGCATAGTTGGCCAGCAGCTGCTTGGTGTCCTTTGGCAGACAATAACCGCCGTAACCGAAGCTGGGGTTGTTGTAGTGCGTGCCGATGCGCGGGTCAAGGCATACGCCGTTGATGATGGCCTGTGTGTCTAAGCCCTTCATTTCAGCGTAGGTGTCCAACTCATTGAAGTAAGAGACACGCAAGGCCAGGTAGGTGTTGGCGAAGAGCTTCACGGCTTCAGCCTCGGTCAGCCCCATGAACAAGGTGTCTATGTTCTCTTTGATGGCCCCTTCCTGCAAGAGGGAAGCAAAGGTGTGGGCAGCTTCATCCAGTCGGGCATCACCTTCGGGACGTCCCACGATGATGCGGCTGGGGTAAAGATTGTCATACAACGCCTTGCTCTCGCGCAGGAATTCGGGGGAGAAGATGATGTTCTCCGTATCCAGTTTCTTGCGCACGCTTTCGGTATAGCCTACAGGGATGGTGCTCTTGATGACCATGATGGCGTGCGGGTTGACACTTTTCACTAATTCAATGACTTCCTCCACATGGCTGGTGTCGAAATAGTTCTTCACCGGGTCGTAATTGGTGGGAGCGGCGATGATCACAAAGTCTGCATCAGCGTATGCCTTTGCTCCGTCTAAGGTGGCGGTCAGGTTAAGTTCCTTCTCTGCCAGATATTTTTCAATGTATTCGTCCTGGATAGGAGACTTACGTTGATTGATTAAATCTACTTTTTCAGGGATAACGTCTACAGCCGTTACTTGGTGGTGTTGGGCCAAAAGTGTAGCAATACTGAGTCCTACGTAACCGGTACCGGCTACGGCTATTTTCAAATTTTTGTCCATGATGTTATGATAATTACAACAAGGCTCTTATGCTCATGTTCCTAGTCATGCTTTCCCATGTGTGATGGGCTACTGTCATGTTCAACGGGAACGGTATGCCGAGCATCCGGGCTATTGTCTTCAGGTTGCGGTTGATGTTATGCAACGCCATGCCATGCTGTCTCCACTGCTCATACGCTCCTTCGGCTGTGATGACGGGGAACAGGTAAGGTGTGTCCGGGCGGGCATGTCTGCCCACTATTTCTTGCATGGCAGACTCCCATGGCACAGATACTTCCTTGTCTGTGGTTTTCTGCCGGTAAGTAAGGAAACCGTTCTTGATGTTGTCCAAAGTGAGATAGAAAATGTCATTTGCCCTCATTCCTCTGGTGTATACAGAGAAAAGGAAAATGTCACGGGCAAAAGCCACAGACCTGTTCTGATTGCTCAGGTCAAGGTCGTGCAGGCGTCTCACGTCATCAAGCTCCAGCCCTTTTTTGTCTTTCTTGGCCCAATAGCTCACATCCATACCTTCAAAAGGATGCCTTTCCATGGTCACTCCGTCTTTCACTGCCAACCGGTAGATACGCTTGAGGTTACGGATGTATAATGAAACGGAGTTTCGTCCTAGCTTCTGGTTCTCCAGCCAGGTGTGGTAGTTGCGCATCAGCAGGGAGTCGAAATCCTTGAAAGGTATTTCGTTCCTGCCTAAGAAGGCAATGAACTTGGCCACATACTTGTCCAGTCTGTGGGCGGCGTCGTATTTGCCTGTATTCTGCATCCGGGTGGCGCAGAGGCGGGCGTAGGCAATGAAGTCCGGTGTCTTTCTCTGGTTTTCCCCGTCGTGAGAGAGCACTTGGGCGGACTGCTCCAGGCTGTCGTCTTTCTGTGTTTTTTCCATAGCGGTTACTGGTGCAGCCATACCGTTCTGAGGTATCTGCGCCATATGGCCAGATGGGTGGTGGCGTTTATTTCCTTGCAGATGTCAGTACATGTCTTTATCAGTATATCTTTTCCGTTCTCCATGTCGGCGGCGGTCAGGACCATGGCGTGCAGGGTCTCTCCGCCCACCTTGAAGGAGGGGAATACTTTTACGGCAGACCCTTCGTCGGCCAATACCTTGTATAGGGTAGGGGCATAGTTGCGGAAGGACTCTATGAGCTTTTCTTTTTTATCGCTTGCCGTGGTGTCACGTGCCATCTGTGTATAGCCTTTGACCAGCCGCTCGTTGGCCTTTCCCGCAGTATGGAAGTATTCGCCTAAAAAGGTGTCCCAGTTGGCAAACAGTATAAATGGGGCTTCTTGTGCTTCTTGCGGGGAAGGCATGACCCCGATGTGTGCATAATAGACGGTGGTCAGCAATTCGCTTTGTCCTTTGCTGGGATAATAGGTCTGTTCGGTTATGTTGACCTTGCGGATGATTTCTGTGAAGTCCTTATGTCGGAGTGTTATTTCCTCCTGTCCGTCCTCCATCTCCGTTCCGGCCGTAGGTGTAAGAAAGGGGCGCAGGACAAGACGGTTCCAGTGGTTCCTTACGTAACCCGGATTGTCGTGCTCGTATCGTGCGAGATCTAGCAGGAGTCCGGCTTCCTTTGTGCCCAAGGCGGCTATCTTCTGTCCCAGTTCCTTTTGTCCCTTTCGGCACAGGGTGTCGCGTAGGGCAGACAGCGAGGGCTTGGCCGCGAGCGTGTCTGTTATCCTGTAGAGCATGTCAAGGGTGTTCTCCGTGTGTCCGCAACCTTGTAGCAGTCCGACGAGTAGGTCTGTAGCACGTTCCTTTACCGTGCCTGTGGTCTGGCGGTCGCCTTCCGCGTTGTGCAGACGCACCACGTGGAAGTTCCATATGTTGGGTATGGATACAGTGTAGTATGTGTCTTTTTCCAGCGCCTTCATGTTGAACACCAATCTTTTGTCGCGTCGGAAACGGGCGATGTAGCCTTCCCTTCCGGCCAGTGGGCCGTCCACGACCCGGACTATTTCATTTGGTTCTCCGGTCTTGGCATTGAAGGCATAGTCGGAATAGGGGCGTTCAAGAATGACCAGCTGTTCGGCATAGTTCTCATTGAAATCTTTGAAAAGGCGCATCTGCTCTTCAGGGATGGTCAGCAGATTGGCCTTGCGGTCCTGTCCTTTCCTGCACTCATACAGAATGGTGCCTTCGGAATAATGCTTGCTGATAAAGTCGGACACGGCCTGTTGGGTAGCAAGGACGAATACGAAGCCGGCAAATAGCGGCGTAGGTTCTTCCTTGCCTTTGCTGCGCACATTGACTGTTGTGTGGGTAGGGCAATAGACCTCAAGAATGTTTTCCGCCTGTTCCTTGTATGTTTCCAACATTCTCGCCAGTTTCTTTTCCTGATGGGGGAGAGTACGGACGATGAACCATTGGAAATCCACCTTGTTCAGTTTGTCGTGTGTGGGCATTGCATTCTCCATATTCCTCTCATGGCCATCGCATGAGAGTTATCAAATACCTTCTTTCAGGTGTAACGGCAGCATTCTGGACGAATCTCAGCAGCAATGGTCTGCCGTTGTTATGTGGCAAGATAAACATAGCGCCGTGCGCTTTACAAAAACTGTTTCCATACCACGAAGTATTTATTAACCAATCAATTAAGTCTCTTTGAAATGGCCGTTTACATACGGTTTTACTATATGAAGCGGCGATTCGGTGACAAATGTACTGAAAAGAATTGAAACAGAGCTTCTTTTGAAAGGGATTTTTTGTGAAAATGTTTGGCAAATACGGCATTTGTTTGGCTAAAATCGGTTCAAGCCTTCTGCATTGATTTGATAATCAATTTGTTTCCGAAAATCGCCGCTTCATATAGTAAAACGGCGATATTCGCTGGACAATTTTTGTAATCTTTTTATTTCAAAATCTTGCCAATCATTTTCCTGTTTGCTTTTGCCACATCCATCGTTTCTATGGTTGAGAGGTAGATTTGTGTGGTCTTCAGGCTTTCATGTCCTAATCCTTTGCTTATGATGGATAAGTCATAGCCCATATCTCTTATGGTGCTGGCCCAAGTATGGCGCGCCACATAGGTGGTAAGTGGTATCTGCAGTCCGACCATCTCGCCGATTCTTTTTAAGTTGCGGTTTACGTTGTGTTCCATCCTTTCATATTGTCGGCGTTCGGTGCCGTCGCGCCGGGTTATGACGGGCAGCAGATAAGGGCTGTCGGCGGTGAGGTGGGCATAGTTGTCCACAATGTCCTGCATGGGAGGTTCCCAACGTATGGACAAGGTCTGCCCTGTCTTTTTGCGGTTGTATTCCAGCTGGCCGTTCCTTATATCGGACTTCTTCAGATAGGCCATATCCACGAATGACATGCCTTGTAGGTAAATGCAGAGGACAAACAGGTCTCTGGCAAAAGCCATAGGCGAACCGTCGGGCAGGTAGAGTCGTCTGATGGCCCGTACCGAATCCAGCGGAATGGCCCGTTTGGAGGTTCTGGCAAAGCCGGTGAATACGTGGCGGAAGATGTTCCTGTCTGTGGTCAGTCCTTTTTCCACCGCCTGACGGTAAAGTGTGCGTAAGGTGCGTAAGTAGCAGGATGAGGAGTTGCGCTTGAGTCCGCGTCCTTTCAGCCAGGACTCATAGAGGCTGATGGTGTCTGCGTTGAGTGCGTCAATGGTCATATCTTCCCCGTTGCGGAAACTGGTAAAGCTGGCCAGTGCATTCTGATATGTTCTGGCAGTACCGTTTCGGCCTATCCGAGCCTTTTTCGCGATCATGCTGTGTATGAAGCTGAACCAGGTAAGGCACGGAGGAAGTTGGCGGTATGCCGACACGATGTCGTCGGCGGTATATTCCACCAGTGCCATTTCTCTTTCTGTGATGAGTGCGGTGAGCTGCCTTGTGTCCCATCTCACCTTGGAAACTACCAGTTGCAACCATGCTTGTCTTTCCGGCGTACCGGTTATCCGTATGGAAGACGTCTTTTCGTTCCACTCGTGGGGGTGTATGTGGTGGTCGGTGTAAACCGTTCTCGTGTTTCTACGGTGGATTACCTGAAAATACAGGGTGCCTTCTTTGTCTGAGGTGGTTGAAGGGCGGAATTTCAATCGTAATGAAGCCATGTGTGCTGTCGGTTTGAGTTTTGTTTTTCCCAAAGAAACAGACTACCGGCCGGAAACAGGCATAGGTATACGGACAAAAGGGGTGTAGGGCAAAAAAATCCCCATAACCGTGGGGTTACGGGGATGTGTGTCATACAAATGACGTGGTGTCTATGGGAGTTATTTGCTCAGAGCTAAAGCCACATTTACGGCGCAAGCTACGGTGCAACCTACCATCGGGTTGTTGCCTATGCCAAGGAAGCCCATCATTTCCACGTGAGCGGGAACTGAAGAAGAACCTGCAAACTGGGCGTCAGAGTGCATACGGCCCATGGTGTCAGTCATGCCGTAAGAAGCGGGACCGGCAGCCATATTGTCAGGGTGCAAAGTACGGCCTGTGCCGCCACCCGAAGCCACGGAGAAGTAAGGCTTTCCGGCCAGTACGCGCTCTTTTTTGTACGTTCCGGCTACCGGATGCTGGAAACGGGTGGGGTTGGTGGAATTGCCTGTGATGGATACGTCTACGTTCTCATGCCACATAATGGCTACACCTTCGCGTACGTCGTCGGCACCATAGCATTTTACTTTGGCACGGGGGCCGTCGGAGTAAGGAGTCTCTTTGACGATATTCAGCTTGCCGGTGAAGTAATCGAACTGGGTCTGCACGTAAGTGAAGCCGTTGATGCGTGAAATAATCATGGCAGCGTCTTTGCCCAGACCGTTCAGGATGCAGCGCAGGGGGTTCTTGCGTACCTTATTGGCCATTTCTGCAATTTTGATGGCACCTTCTGCGGCAGCGAATGACTCGTGTCCGGCTAAGAAAGCGAAGCACTGAGTCTCCTCGCGGAGCAGGCGGGCAGCCAGATTGCCGTGTCCCAGACCAACTTTGCGGTCATCGGCTACGGAACCGGGAATGCAGAATGCCTGCAAACCTATGCCTATGGCTTCGGCCGCGTCGGCTGCATTTTTGCATCCCTTCTTCAGGGCGATGGCACAACCTACCACGTAAGCCCATTTGGCGTTTTCGAAGCAGATGCCCTGAGTCTCTTGGCAAGTCATATAGGGGTCAAGACCTGCGGCGTCACAGATGGCGTTGGCTTCTTCAATGTCTTTGATGCCGTTTTCGTTCAATGCAGCAAGGATTTGCTTCATACGGCGGTCTTGGCTTTCAAACTGTACGGGTCTAATCATAGTCTGTATCCTCCTTCTTTTATTCTTTACGTGGATCAATATATTTAACTGCGCCCTGTTCGGGTTTGAAGCGTCCATAAGTGCCGGTGACTTTCTTCAGCGCTTCGTTGGCATCTGTGCCGTTCTTCACTTGCTCCATGAATTTGCCCATGTGGACGTATTCATAGCCAATTACCTGGTCGTCCTTGTCCAAAGCCATGCGCGTGATGTAGCCTTCTGTCAGTTCCAGATAGCGGGTACCTTTGGCCAATGTGCCATACAGAGTGCCCACTTGGCTGCGCAGGCCTTTGCCCAGGTCTTCAAGTCCGGCACCTACCATCAGACCACCTTCGGAGAAGGCCGACTGAGTACGTCCGTAGACAATCTGCAGGAAGAGTTCACGCATAGCCGTATTGATGGCATCGCACACAAGGTCGGTGTTCAGAGCCTCAAGAATGGTTTTTCCCGGCAGGATTTCCGAAGCCATGGCGGCGGAGTGGGTCATTCCCGAGCATCCGATGGTTTCCACCAACGCTTCCTGGATAACTCCTTCCTTTACATTGAGGGTCAGTTTACAAGCACCTTGCTGAGGAGCGCACCATCCTACACCGTGCGTCAGGCCAGAGATGTCAACAATTTCTTTTGCTTTTACCCATTTACCTTCTTCGGGAATAGGAGCCGGCCCGTGGTTGGGGCCTTTTTTCACAACACACATGTGTTCCACTTCGTGTGAATAAATCATAATCAGCTCTTTTAGTTAGTTAATTAAAAAAACGTAATTCCACTTTTTTAAAAGCTTGGGCAAAGTTACTCGTTTTCTCTAATCCTGCCAACCTTTCTGTTCCGCTTTTTATTAAAAATAGGTAAATGACGGCTCTTTTGCTAAGCTGAAATGACATTTTGAGAAGAAAGGAGGAAGGGGATGGGTCAAAAGACGGAAAGGAACCGGCACATAGGCAAGGTAAGAGGAGGTGTGGTACGGACCTATGCGCAGTCTGGTGTGAACCCACAGACAGCATGGTGCGGACGGATTCGCAGCAACCTGCGAACGGCTCTGCAGACCGCTGTGATTCCGTCCGCACCAACTGGCTGAAATACAATGTAATACATGCTATATCCGATAATTCCTTGCATACCTCAGTACAAAGCGCTATTTTTGAGGGCTCAGAGAACAACTTCTGATATTCTTTTTTTCTTATCTGTTATGGAGAGTATACAAGTTACCGATTTGGCTTTGCGTCAGGCCGCCACAGAGGGAATGGACGCGTTCATTCAGGTTTTTGTAGATGCCTACAAGCAGGTTACAGGAGGTGTGTTGTCGGCAGAGAGCATGTCTTTGCTCACGGCAGACCAGCATACGTTGTGGGCTTACGTCATCTTGCGCGACGAGCTGATGGAAGGAGGATTCTGTCAGCTGATACAGAACGGTTATGGTGCCTACATCTTTCTCAATCCTTTGGCCAAAGCTTTGCGGCTCTGGGGACTGTCCGGCCTGTCCAAGCTGCTTTATGCCGCACGTAAGATATATGAGGCCCATCGCGAGGATCTGGAAAGAGAACGGACCGATGAGGAGTTTATGGCCATGTATGAACAATATGAGGATTTCGATGAATTGGAGGATGAGTTTCTGGAAAACGAGGAGGAATATACGGCAGGAGTGGCCCGTTACGTAGACGAGCATCTGGAACTTTTCGCCCGGATAGTGACTGCTGACGGGGAGGGACAGGACAGGAAAAATAACTTCTGAACAGACGGCAGGGTGAAAAAAGATTGCCTGCATTCAGGTTTTTGTTCCTTATGCTTTGAATCCTCCCGATTTTTCCATTTCTTTGCCCCTTAATTTCGTGTACATATTCCTTTTATACACCTTTTATATATAAGGACATTACTAACTAAAACATAAAAAGAACAATGAAAAAGTCAATTCTTTTAGGCATGGGAGTGTGCCTTGCCGTAGCGTTTTCTTCCTGTAAATCAAGCGAAAGCGCCTATAAGAAAATTTATGAGAAAGCCAAGCAGAACGAACTGGCCGAGCAGCAGCCC
Organism: uncultured Bacteroides sp.; assembly: GCA_949296415.1. GTDB lineage: Bacteria > Bacteroidota > Bacteroidia > Bacteroidales > Bacteroidaceae > Bacteroides. The sequence goes on from CASFQC010000030.1 coordinate 9,385, forward strand.
CAGGAAACGCCGGCCGAAAATATGACGCCCGTGGTACAGCCTGCTTCTCCTGTAGCTGTGCAACAGCCTGTCCAGAAGGTTGATACTGTGGTTGCCGACGTGCGCGAGGAAAGGGTGACAGTAGTATCGGGACACGAGAACGGACTGAAAGACTATAGCGTGGTATGTGGCAGTTTCTTGGCAAAGGCCAATGCTGAGGGAGTAAAGGCTACACTGGAAAACGACGGATATACCCCGTTGGTGGTATATAATGTTGAGAAAAACACCTATCGTGTGATAGTCAGTACTTTCGACGACAAGGCTTCTGCGGCCGAAGCCCGCGATGCCTTCAAGGCAAGGTATCCCGGAAATAAGGATTTTCAGAAGTCCTGGTTGTTGTACCGCATCCAGTGATAATATTCCCCTGTCTTTGCGAGGAGCATAGCGGACTGTGCACCCCTCACAAGGACAGGGGAATATTAGCGAAAAACATCTCAAGATTCTACTGGGCAAAATTTGAACGGCTTCTAAATACAAAACAGCTTCTTACAATAAACGCCATTTCTTTTCAATATCGTTAGAAAAGTGGCCGAATAGTCATCCTTTTATTAAAAAAGAGGAAAGAAAACTCTATAGGTGGAAAAAGTTTTTTATTTTTGCGCCTTGATTGAACAAATAAATATGTAAGAATATGGAGCAACAGGCCTATATAACTATTGCCATAGACGCTGCCTTGAAAGCGGGTAATGAGATTCTGACGATTTACAATGACCCAGCCTCCGATTTTGAAGTGGAAAAGAAAGCCGATAATTCACCTCTGACCATTGCGGACCGTAAGGCGAACGCTGTGATATGTGAAATGCTGAAGTCTACGCCTTATCCTATCTTGAGTGAAGAGGGAAAGCATCTACCTTACGGAGAGAGAAGGATGTGGAGAGAATTATGGGTCGTGGATCCTTTGGACGGGACGAAAGAATTCATCAAGAAAAACGGAGAATTTACGGTAAACATTGCCTTGATAAAAGACGGAGTACCTGTAGTGGGGGTGATATATGTTCCCGTATCCCGTATCCTGTATCTTGGAATAGAAGGGATAGGCGCCTATAAATGGGAAAATGTGTGTCTGCGTGACAAGCCCCTTGAGGAGTGGATAGCGGAAGACGCTTTGCGTTTGCCCTTGGCCGGTGACAGGGGTAAAGACACGTATGTCGTAGTCGCCTCACGTTCGCATCTCAATCCTGAAACGGAAACATACATTGAAAGACTGCGTGGCCGGTATGGTGAAGTTGAACTGACCTCAAAGGGCAGCTCACTGAAAATCTGTCTGGTAGCTGAAGGACAGGCAGACGAGTATCCGCGTTTTGCCCCCACAATGGAGTGGGATACGGCTGCCGGACATGCCATCGTGCGTGCTGCGGGAGGTGATATGTGGTGTCCTGACGGGACTCCGTTGGTTTATAATAAAGAAAATTTGTTGAACCCTTGGTTTGTCGTGTCCCGTAAATTCGGGCCTGTCGCTTAAGAGACGAACATACTGAAAAAGTGAGCTTGACATGAATTTTGAAATACTGTTTGTACTGCTTGGATTGATAGGGATGCTGGTGGCTCTGATCCTTGATAAAATGCGCCCCGGCATAGTATTGCTGAGCCTTGTGGTGCTGTTTATGGTGGCGGGTATCATCACTCCCAAACAGATGGTGGCCGGCTTCAGCAATCAGGGTATGATTACGGTGGCCCTTCTGTTCCTTGTCAGTGAGGGAATACGCCAGAGTGGTGCCCTGTCTACCGTAGTGAAGAAACTGTTGCCTGCTGAAAAGACTACTGTGACCAAGGCACAGATGCGTCTGTTGCCCATCATAAGTGCCTTCTCCGCTTTTCTGAACAACACTCCCGTGGTCGTCATTTTCGCGCCTATCATAAAGAACTGGGCGAAAAAGGTCGGATTGTCTTGTACGAAATTCCTTATACCTCTTTCTTATGCCACCATTTTGGGAGGATTGTGTACACTTATCGGTACATCGACCAATCTTGTGGTGCATGGTATGATGATAGAGCGTGGACTGGAAGGGCTGAAGATGTTTGACCTGGCCTATATAGGCATTCCCATTACTGTAGCGGGACTCATATATATTATTGTGGTATCCAAAAAACTTTTGCCGGCCGAGCGTCCGGACAATTTTGAAGAAGAGGAGGCCGACGCTGCCGAAGAGAAAGGCCAGCATGTGGTGGAAGTGGTGCTGGCATCCCGATTTCCCGGCCTGAAACGCAAGCTTAAGAGCTTTGATTTCAAGCGGCGTTACGGTGCTGAGATAAAAGAGGTACGTCAAGGAGGACAAGTAATTACTAAAAATCTGGGTGAGGTCAGGTTACAGGAAGGCGATACGTTGGTCTTGCTGGCCGATGACGCTTTTACAAAGACATGGGGGGACTCTTCCGTATTCCTGATGATGACCAACGGGCAGGAAATTCCGGCCAGACCTATGCCGGTGTGGAAAAAATGGACTGCGTTGGCTCTCCTCATCATCATGATAATCGGAGCCACAATAGGAGAGCTGCCTTCCATGCAGGAGCGTTTCCCTGGCGTAAAATTGGACATGTTCTTCTTTGCTGCTGTGACAGCTGTAGTTATGGCATGGCTTAAACTGTTTCCGCCCAAAAAATATACGAAGTACATCAGCTGGGACATCCTTATCACTATAGCCTGTGCTTTTGCCATCAGTTCGGCTATGGAAGAATCCGGATTGGCTGCGCTTATTGCCGGATTTATAAAAAGTGTGTCTGGTTCGTTGGGACCGTGGGGTGCCCTTGCCTTGCTTTATTTTGTGACGTTGGTCGTTACCGAGCTTGTGACGAACAACGCGGCGGCGGCATTGGCTTTCCCGCTGGCTCTGGAGACGGCACAACAGTTTGGGGTAGATCCCATGCCGTTTTTCATAACGATTTGCATTGCGGCATCGGCAGGGTTTGCCACTCCCATAGGATATCAGACGAACCTGATAGTTCAAGGTGCCGGTAATTATAAATTCACTGATTTCCTGAAAATCGGTATTCCTATGGACTTGATAGTTATGATATTGTCAGTGGGGCTTATCCCCTTGATATGGCCTTTTACTTCAGTAGCTTGACGGATTTATGGAACATATTTATCCTATATTTGACAAGATGCTGTCCCGTGAGGACAAAGAAAAAATGTTGGGACAGCATGGTATAATGGTTTGGTTTACGGGACTGAGCGGCTCGGGGAAGAGTACGATAGCTATTGCTTTGGAGCGTGAGTTGCATAAGCGGGGAGTGCTTTGCCGTATATTGGACGGAGACAATATACGTACCGGCATAAACAAGAATCTGGGCTTCAGTAAGGCGGACCGGGTAGAGAACATCCGCCGCATAGCAGAAGTGGCCAAGTTGTTTGTGGATACAGGCATAGTGACAATCGCCGCATTTATCAGTCCGAGCAATGACATACGTGAGATGGCAGCCGACATCATAGGACGTGATGATTTTCTGGAAGTATATGTAAGTACTCCTATAGAGGAATGCGAACGCCGTGATGTGAAAGGATTGTATGCCAAGGCCCGCCGGGGGGAAATAAAGGATTTTACCGGCATATCCGCTCCGTTTGAGGTTCCGACGCATCCGGCCTTAGTGCTTGACACTTCTGTCCTTAGCCTTAAGGAGTCGGTAGACAGACTGTTGGAGCTGGTCATGTCCAGGATACATTTGACTAAGTAAGAAACATCAAAAAAGTCTTTATAGAAACAATAAGATGGAAGAAGAATATAAATTGAGCCATTTGAAGGAACTTGAAGCTGAGTCCATTCATATTATCCGTGAGGTGGCGGCGGAATTTGAAAATCCGGTGATGCTTTACAGCATAGGTAAAGACTCGTCGGTAATGGTACGTCTGGCCGAGAAGGCATTTTATCCGGGTAAGGTTCCTTTCCCCTTGATGCACATTGATTCGAAATGGAAATTTAAGGAGATGATAAAATTCCGTGATGAGTATGCCAAAAAGTATAAATGGAATCTTATTGTGGAAAGCAATATGGAGGCCTATAAGGCCGGTGTAGGTCCTTTTACGCATGGCAGTAAGGTACATACAGACTTGATGAAGACTCAGGCTTTGCTTCATGCGTTGGATAAGTATAAGTTTGATGCTGCATTTGGCGGAGCACGCCGTGATGAGGAGAAATCACGTGCGAAAGAACGCATATTCTCTTTCCGTGATAAGTTCCATCAATGGGATCCCAAGAACCAACGTCCGGAATTGTGGGATATTTATAATACACGCATTCATAAAGGGGAAAGCATAAGGGTGTTTCCTCTGAGCAACTGGACGGAGCTGGATATATGGCAATATATAAGATTGGAGAATATCCCGATAGTGCCGCTCTATTTTGCTAAGGAAAGACCTGTAGTGGAGATAGACGGGAATCTCATCATGCCTGATGATGACAGATTGCCTGTGCAGTACCGTGATAAGATACAGATGAAGAAAGTGCGTTTCCGTACATTGGGGTGCTGGCCCTTGACCGGTGCGGTGGAGAGTGAAGCCGATACTATAGAAAAGATAGTAGAGGAAATGATGACCACTACCCGCAGCGAGCGTACTACGCGTGTCATAGACTTTGATCAGGATTCAAGTATGGAGCAAAAGAAACGTGAAGGATATTTCTGATATCCGTTACATGGGAGGTTAAATCTTCATTTCTTATATAAAAAGACAGACAATTATGGAGCAAAAACTAGATATAAAGGCTTTCTTGGATAAAGATGAGCAAAAAGACCAACTAAGGTTCCTCACGGCCGGATCAGTGGATGACGGCAAGTCTACACTTATCGGACGTTTGCTGTTTGACAGCAAAAAAATATATGAAGATCAGCTGGATGCCTTGGAGCGTGACAGCAAGCGTGTGGGAAATGCGGGTGATCACATTGACTATGCTTTGCTGCTTGATGGCTTGAAGGCTGAACGGGAACAAGGCATTACCATAGACGTAGCTTATCGCTATTTCTCTACCAACAGCCGGAAATTCATTATTGCCGATACTCCGGGACATGAGCAATATACGCGCAATATGATAACGGGTGGTTCTACAGCCAATCTGGCTGTAATCTTGGTAGATGCCCGTCTGGGAGTCATCACACAGACTCGGCGTCATACCTTTCTGGTATCGTTGTTGGGCATCAAACATGTAGTGCTGGCGGTGAACAAAATGGATCTGGTAGACTTTTCGGAAGAACGGTTTGAGCAGATTGTCAAGGACTATGAGGCTTTCATCGCGCCGTTGGGCATTCCGGATGTAACCTGTATTCCCTTGTCTGCGTTGGACGGAGACAACGTTGTAAAGAAGTCTGCCCGGACGCCGTGGTACAAAGGGCAGTCCTTACTTGATTTCCTGGAAACAGTACCTATTGATAATGATCATAATTTTACAGATTTTCGTTATCCTGTGCAGTATGTATTGCGTCCGAACCTTAACTTCCGTGGCTTTTGTGCGAAGGTAGCTTCAGGTGTTGTTCATAAAGGGGATGAGGTAGTAGCCTTACCGTCGGGGAAACATACACATGTAAAGAGTATAGTGACTTATGATGGAGAACAAGGATATGCTTTCCCGCCCCAGTCCGTCATATTGACATTGGAAGATGAAATTGATGTGTCCAGAGGGGATATGTTGGTCCATCCGAATAATTTGCCTTTTGTAGGAAGAAACTTTGAGGCGATGATGGTATGGATGGATGAAGAGCCTATGAATATGGATAAATCTTTCTTTATCAAGCAGACTACCAATACGAGCCGTGCACGTATAGACAGCATCAAATATAAGGTAGATGTCAATACGATGGAACATCTTTCTGTAGAGAACGGGAAGATAGACAAGAAAGATGTACCTTTACAGCTAAACCAGATAGCACGTGTGGTCATGACAACGGCCAAAGAGCTTTTCTTTGACTCTTATACTAAGAACAAGGCGACAGGCTCCTTTATCCTTATTGACCCGATATCAAATAATACCAGTGCTGTGGGTATGATAATCAACAAGATAGAGGATAAGGACTTGAACGCCAATCAAGATCTTCCTGTGCTTGACCTTCCGAAATTGGGTATCGCCTCCGAGCATTATGATGCTATAGAACGTGCAGTGACCGAATTGGACAAACAAGGCATTCGGGTTGTGATACGTAAGTAGTGGTAGTCTTGTATGGATTAGTTGTCTTTTGTTTTTGAATTATGGGCTTACTTGAATTTAATAAATTACCTATCAATACATTGGTAGGTGCGGATTGGAAAACATTTACGTCGGTTACGAAAGGACGGGAGATTGATGCAGCCTATCGCAATAAATACAGACTGACGAAACTGGTATGCAGGATGCTTTCTTTGCTTGTCCCTTTGCAAGACAAACGTTATAAAAAGGTGCTTGCCGACAAGCCTTTGGAGCATGATCCGTTGTTTATATTAGGACATTGGCGTAGTGGGACAACGTTTGTACATAATGTCTTTTCCTGTGATAAGCATTTTGGATATAACACTACTTATCAGACCGTGTTCCCGCACCTGATGATGTGGGGTCAACCTTTCTTCAAGAAAAACATGAGCTGGCTCATGCCGGACAAACGTCCTACAGACAATATGGAGTTAGCTGTGGATTTACCGCAGGAAGAAGAGTTCGCATTGGCGAATATGATGCCATATACATATTACAATTTCTGGTTCTTTCCGAAATACCAGCAAGAATATGCCGATAAGTATTTGCTCTTTAATGATATATCCGCTTCCGAATTGAAGGTTTTTGAAGAAACTTTCGTGAAGCTGATAAAAATTTCGTTATGGAACACGCATGGTACCCAATTCCTTAGTAAGAATCCGCCTCATACAGGTAGGGTAAGGGAATTGGTAAAGATGTTCCCCAATGCTAAGTTCATTTACCTGATGCGTAATCCTTATACCGTCTTTGAAAGCACACGCAGTTTCTTTACGAATACAATACAGCCATTGAAATTGGAAGATATAAGTAACGAGACTCTTGAACAGAACATACTCTCTATTTATGCCAAATTATATCATAAATATGAGGAGGATAAGAATTGTATTCCCAAAGGAAATCTTATTGAAGTGAAGTTTGAGGACTTTGAAGCTGATGCGTTGGGGATGACAGAGCATATTTATAAGACTCTTTCGCTTGAAGGTTTTCAGCAAGCACAGGCTGATATTGAAAAATATGTGGGCGCAAAAAAAGGTTATAAGAAGAATAAATATAAATATGATGATCGTACGTTGCGGCTTGTTCAGGATAATTGGGGCTTTGCTTTAAATGATTGGGGATACGAACATTGAGGTGATGGAGTCGGGTGATGCTGTGTAGACCGGCACTTAATGTCAGAAATGTCGTTTTGGAGAATGTCTTTTTATGCTTGGTGTGAATTGTGTATTTTTTAAGAGTTGTTTTTGGCTTTCTATCGCAATGTCACCAGCCTGTTTTTACCCATCGTTCCAGAAACGTTTGGTAAACCGGATGCAAACCGGTGAGGATAGAAAGAAACGTTTCTTATATTTTTAAAGGACATATATGAGGAGAAAAAATATTCTATTTTGTTTGTTCATGGTACTGTTGGCCGGCACACCTGCCTTATATGCCCAGCAGGATTCGGTTGTAGAGGTACTTCCATTTGGTGATATGGATCAGTGGATAGACCGTCAAATTAAAGAATCTTCCATCATAGGTGGGGAGACCAAGCATGTATATGCCATTGGTCCCACAGGTGTTATTGAAGGAGATGAAGCTTATAGGAATCAGGGAGGTTCTCCGTGGGCTACATCTAATGTGATGGCCAAAGTAGCCGGCGTGACCAAGACCAACACTTCTGTTTTCCCGGAAAAAAGGGGAGATGGTTATTGTGCGCGTCTGGATACGCGGATGGAAAGTGTGAAAGTGCTTGGATTGATTAATATAACTGTGCTGGCTGCCGGTTCAACGTTTTTGGGTGAAGTGCACGAACCCATTAAAGGAACGAAGAATCCGCAAAAGATGCTGAATAGTGGTATTCCTTTTACGAAAAAGCCTGTGGCTATACAGTTTGACTACAAAGTGCGTATGTCTGATAGGGAAAAGCGCATTCGTGCTACGGGCTTCAGCCGGATAACTGATGTGGAGGGTAAAGATTATCCGGAAGTGAATTTGTTCTTGCAGAAACGTTGGGAGGATGAGGACGGCAATATTTATGCCAAGCGTGTAGCTACTATGGTAGTCCGTTATGATTCCACTGTGCCGGACTGGATAAATAATGCTACTTATACCATAATGTATGGTGATATAACGAATAATCCGGCTTATAAGCCTCATATGATGAGGTTGCAGGTGCAAGAACGTTATGCGGTGAACAGCAAAGGTGAGAGCGTACCTATTCATGAAGTGGCATGGGGAAATGAAAACGATGTCCCCACCCACATTCAGTTGCAATTCACAGCCAGTCATGGCGGAGCCTATGTGGGTTCTCCCGGCAATACGTTATGGATAGATAACGTAAGGCTGGTTTATACTGATGAGAAGAAATAAGTCCTTTTGTGGCGTATTGACACTCGGTAAAGGACATCAGTCTTTGATGTCGTTTTGTAAAATCTGTTCAGTTCGTCTTTTGTAGAGAATGGGGTCGTTTATAATGCACTTATTATCCTTACGATTTTGTAACCCGTAGTGATGTCAAAGGGAATAAAGTCATAAGCACGAAAGTTGAAGAGAAAAAGCCCAATGTGAGCCGACTTGGATTCCGACAAGGCATTTCTTGACCGTTTTGCTATGCCTTTTGACTGTGTAAGGCATTTTGTTTTCAAGAAAATAGCTTGCTTTACGTAAGGGATTTCTGTGTGTGGGTTTACATCAGGCTGCGGATGGGCTCGCTGTGTACCGTTTTTTTTGTCGCATATGGGCATGTGGTGAGAACGGGACAAATTACTTCTTCAATAGAAAAAGGATAGGCTTTGGAGAAATGTTGCTTCTTGTTTCAATATAAATCCGTATATTTGTCTGCTGAAAATGAAATGATTTTATCACGGCATGGACGAATCTGTCTGATTCTTGTCCAATTCTTGTCCTGAAATTTTTCCGAGGCATATCTTTCTGCCATGCTATAGGGAATAGGGCAGGTCAAGTGACTGGAAACCTTAAAAGGAAAAATTGAATAAGCTATAAGAACAGAAACCTTTTATGGATTAAAAAAAGTGCCGCCTTAAGTTATTAACAAAACAGTCGTTTTTTCAACTGTTTCTGTAATCTTCTTCTGTTTTAGTAGGCGCTCTGAGGAATTATGACTTATTTCGCCGTTGATAAAACAAGTATGCTTATGGGAAAAATTATTGCTTTGGCCAATCAGAAGGGTGGGGTGGGTAAAACTACGACTACCATTAATCTTGCCGCGTCGCTTGCTACTCTTGAAAAGAAAGTACTGGTTGTGGATGCTGATCCTCAGGCGAATGCCTCATCGGGATTAGGAATTGACATTAAGCAGTTGAAATATACGATTTATGAATGTCTTATAAACAATGCTGACGTGCGAAGCGCTTTGCATAACACTGAGATAGACATGCTCAAAGTGATTCCGTCGCATATAAATCTTGTGGGGGCGGAGATCGAAATGCTGAATATGCGTAATAGGGAAAAAATCTTAAAGGATGTATTAGCCCCGTTGAAAAGCGAGTTCGATTACATCTTGGTAGACTGTTCTCCTTCCTTGGGTCTGATTACGGTCAATGCATTGACGGCGGCCGATTCGGTAATTATTCCTGTACAGGCTGAATATTTTGCATTGGAGGGCATCAGCAAGTTGCTGAATACGATAAAGATTATCAAGTCTAAATTGAATACAGGACTTGAGATTGAAGGTTTTCTGTTGACGATGTATGATTCCCGTCTGCGTCAGGCCAATCAGATTTATGAGGAAGTCAGACGCCATTTCCAGGAACTGGTGTTTAAGACGGTCATACAGCGGAATGTTAAGTTGAGTGAAGCTCCCAGTTATGGATTGCCAACAATACTTTATGATGCGGATTCGACAGGAGCCAAGAATTATATGGCGTTGGCCAAAGAATTGATAGAACACAACGAGCATTAAAAAAGGAGGTAAAATGTCGCAAAAAAGAAGTGCTTTGGGACGTGGGCTTGACGCGCTGTTATCTATGGATACTGTACAGACAGAAGGGTCTTCGTCTATCAGTGAGATAGAATTGTCAAAAATCAGGGTCAATCCCAACCAACCGCGCCACGAATTCGATGAAATTGCTTTGCAGGAATTGTCTGACTCTATCGCGGAAATAGGCATTATACAACCGATAACTTTGCGTAAACTGGATGATGACTCTTATCAGGTGATTGCCGGAGAACGTCGTTTCAGAGCCGCACAAATGGCTGGCCTTAATGCCATTCCGGCCTATATAAGGACGGCCGATGATGAGAATATGATGGAGATGGCGCTTATTGAGAACATACAGCGCGAAGACCTGAACTCAATGGAAATAGCTCTGGCTTACCAGCATCTGCTTGACCAATATGGTCTGACTCAAGAGAAGCTAAGCGAGAGGGTGGGGAAAAAGCGGGCAACGATAGCCAATTACTTGCGGTTGTTAAAACTCCCGGCTCCTGTACAAATTGGGTTAAAAAACAAGCAAATAGATATGGGACATGCCAGGGCTTTAGTAGCTTTGGACAATCCTAAACTGCAAGTGAAAGTCTTTGAAGAAATATTGGAGCATGGCTATTCGGTCAGGAAGGTGGAAGAGATTGTCAAGTCTCTTAGCGAAGGTGAGGCGGTGAAAAGCGGTAACCGGAAAATAAGCCCCAAACAAGCCAAGTTGCCTGAAGAGTTCAACTTGCTGAAGCAGCAACTGTCCCATTTCTTCAATGCTAAAGTACAGCTGACTTGTTCGGAAAAAGGAAAGGGAAAAATCAGCATACCTTTTGGTAGTGAGGAGGAACTGGAACGTATTATTGGCATTTTTGACACATTAAAAGATAGATGAGGGATAAGACGGCATACCGATTGTTATTTGTGTTGTTACTGTGTCTGGTGCAAACGATGGGAATGATGGCTTTCGGACAGGATGTACCACGGGCCGCATTGAAACGTACTCATGCTGTGGAGACAGATAGTGTGGGGACAAGATTGCATCACGTTACAATAAAAGCAGCGGACACATTGGAACATGTTGGTTTCTTGCGGGCAGATTCAATGTCTTTGGAAGACAGGAAACAGGCTTTGGAAGATAGTATTGCATTGGAAAATAAGCGTAAAATGCAGGCTTTGACTTCGGTCGCTTTCCAGCAGTCGGATTCTGTTGTTACAGACAGCTTACCTGAAACCATAGAGGTCAAGCGGTGGATCCCCAATCCAACGACAGCCACTTGGCTGGCTCTGGTCATCCCGGGAGGAGGACAGATATATAACCGTAAATATTGGAAACTACCAATCTTTTATGGAGGTTTTGCCGGATGTGCCTATGCGCTGACGTGGAATGGAAAAATGTATCGTGACTATTCAAATGCATATAGGGAGGCCGTAAATGAGAACTGGACTTCTACCAGCATTACCGACCTTTTGCCTCCGGGATATATGGAGCGTGTGTCCAAAACGCAGTTGACAGAAACGTTGCGCAAGCGGAAGGACTCTTTCAGGCGTTTCCGCGATTTGAGCATTTTCGCGTTTATCGGAGTATATCTTCTGTCTGTGGTGGATGCTTATGTGGATGCGGAATTGTCCAATTTTGATATCACTCCAGACTTAAGTATGCGTGTAGAGCCTGCGGTAATAGACAATCTGCCGTCTGCCACAACGGGAAGTACTTCCTTCAACAAGAAGTCGGTGGGCGTGCAATGCAGTTTCCGGTTCTGAGAATTTTGAACTAATACAGATGTGTAAATAGAGAATTTCCAACTTATGTATATCCAACAATCACAAAAGATAAGATTATGTCTGTTAAGGACATTGGCTGCCTGTTCCTTGTTGTTCTCACCGGCTATGTCCTTTGCGCAGGAAACGGTAGATGTCCTGATTCATGAAAACGGTGGGGAACGTATGGAAAGTATAGACCTGCCGGAAGGCATGACCTGTTCTTTTGACAGTTTACTTAGTGATTGGAAAGCGAAGACCTACCTGGATATGGAGGAAAGTTGTAGCATGTCTAGTGAGAATCCTACTTTCAGTGATTCTGTATATATAGACCGTCTGTCGCGTATTCCTGCAGTAATGGAGATGCCTTACAATGAGATTGTCCGCCAGTTTATAGATACTTATACCGGGCGGTTGCGTAAGCAGGTCTCTTTTATGTTGGGCGCATGCAATTTCTATATGCCTATTTTTGAAGAAGCTCTTGATGCCTATAATCTACCTCTGGAGCTTCGCTATTTGCCAGTTATAGAATCCTCGTTAAATCCTTCGGCTGTGTCCAGAGCCGGAGCTTCTGGCCTTTGGCAATTCATGATTAGTACGGGAAAATTGTATGGACTCAAAAGTAACAGTCTGGTGGACGAACGTCGTGATCCCATTAAGGCTACGTGGGCGGCAGTACGTTACTTGAAGGACATGTATGATATCTACAAGGATTGGAATTTGGTTATCGCCGCATACAATTGTGGTCCGGGAAATGTAAACAAGGCTATTCGGCGGGCTGGTGGGAAAACGGATTATTGGGCCATTTATAATTATCTTCCACGGGAAACACGAGGCTATGTTCCGGCCTTTATAGCTGTGAATTATGTGATGAACTATTATTGCAAGCATAATATCTGCCCGATGGAGACCGATATCCCGTCTGCTACTGATACCGTGATGGTGACGCATAATCTGCATTTTCAGCAAATTGCGGACTTGTGCAATGTGTCGGTAGAAGAAATAGAAAGTCTTAATCCCCAGTATAAGCGCAATATAATTCCCGGCGACAGCGAGCCGCAGACTCTGCGACTGCCGGTGGAAGCAATAAGTGCTTTTATAGACAATCAGGACACTATCTATGCATACCGGAGTGCGGAATTGTTTAAAAATCGCAGGGTGGTATCTTCTTCTTCTCTGAAAGGAGGGAAGAGCGGAACAGGAGAGCTGACCTATCATCGCATACGCAAAGGGGAAACTCTGGGCGGAATAGCCCGCCGTTATGGTGTTACAGTGAAACAGTTGAGAAGTTGGAATGGGTTGAGAAACAACAATATCCGTGCCGGTCGGAGACTTAAGGTATATAAGTGAGAAAAGGTATTGGCTGGGGACTCGGGAAAATATCTCCGAGCAGTGCCGGACAAAAATTAAACAGGCTCTAATCCATATGTCTCTTTTTTTATTTATCTTTGCGGCTAAATTCTTTGATTCTGTATGAAAGTAAGAGAGATTTTAGAGTCCCTTGAGCATTTCGCACCTTTGCCCTTGCAAGACAGTTTTGACAATGCCGGATTGCAGGTCGGAGTAACAGAGGTGGAGGCAACAGGGACTTTGTTGTGTCTGGATGTGACTGAAGCTGTCGTAGATGAGGCCATATCTTTAGGCTTCAATCTTATTATATCCCATCATCCCCTTATTTTCAAAAGCTGTAAGTCCATTACAGGCAAGGATTATATAGGGCGTTGTATCTTTAAGGCGATAAAGAATGACATAGTCATTTATTCGGCTCATACTAACTTGGATAATGTGGTAAAAGGTGTCAATGCCAAGATGGCTGAGAAAATTGGGCTGAAGAACATACGTATCCTCAGCGCAAGGAATGATGCTCTTCTGAAACTGGTGGTCTATGTCCCGTCAGAATATGTCGGTAGTGTGCGTGAGGCTTTGTTTGCGGCAGGATGTGGCTGTATAGGACAATATGATTCATGTAGCTATAGTTGTGAAGGTAAAGGCACATTCAGGCCCTTGGAGGGAACTCGTCCTTTTTGTGGTGTCATAGGAAAATTGCATACGGCTTCTGAAGTGCGTGTGGAGACCATATTGCCTGCACACCGCAAGGCCGATGTCTTGCAGGTTTTGCTGGACAATCATCCGTATGAAGAACCGGCCTTTGACTTCTATCCAGTCAGGAACGATTGGTCACAAGTGGGTGTCGGAGTGGTGGGCGAACTGGAGAAACCTATGGAATGCAGAGATTTCCTATGGAAGGTGAAACAGACGTTTGGAGTAGAATGTATACGTCATAACGGCTTTAACGACAGAAAAATAGCTACGGTAGCGTTGTGTGGGGGAGCCGGTGCTTTCCTGATTCCCCAAGCATTGCACGGAAAGGCAGATGCATTTGTGACCGGAGAGATAAAGTATCATGAATATTTCGGATATGAGAATGACATCTTGCTGGTGCAGACCGGGCATTATGAGAGTGAGCGATATACTATAGAATTGTTTTCTGAAGTGTTGGGAAAATCGTTTCCCGGGCTTAGAATCAGGCAAACTGAATGTAATACAAATCCTATTAAATACTTATACTGAAATGGCCAAAGAAGTGAAAAAAAAGCCTCAGGATTTAACCGTTGAGCAAAAATTGAAAGCATTGTTTCAATTACAGACCACTTTGTCGAAAATTGACGAAATCAAAACATTGAGAGGAGAACTGCCGCTCGAAGTCCAGGATCTGGAGGATGAGATAGCCGGACTTAACACTCGTATAGAGCGTATCAAAGGGGAAATAGCCGGTCTGAAAACAGCTGTTGCAGGCAAGAAAGTCGAGATAGAGACGGCCAAGCTTTCTGTAGAGAAATACAAAAAGCAACAGGACAACGTACGGAATAACCGTGAATACGATTTTCTGAGTAAGGAAATTGAGTTCCAGACATTGGAGATAGAACTTTGTGAAAAACATATACGTGAGTTTACGGCACAGGAGCAAGACAAGTCCGAAGAGCTGAAGAAATGTGATGAAACGCTTGAAGAACGCAAGCAGGACCTTGAAGTGAAGAAAAACGAACTTGATGAAATCGTTGAAGAGACAAAACAGGAAGAAGAGAAACTGAGAGATAAGGCAAAAGAATTGGAAACCAAAATAGAACCCCGTCTGCTCCAGTCATTCAAAAGGATACGTAAGAATTCGCGTAACGGATTGGGTATAGTCTATGTCCAGCGCGACGCATGCGGCGGGTGCTTCAATAAGATTCCACCCCAGCGCCAGCTTGATATACGTTCACGCAAGAAAATCATTGTATGCGAGTATTGTGGACGAATCATGATTGATCCGGAACTGGCAGGTGTGACACTTGAGCACAAAGAAGACGCGCCTAAGGAAAAAACTAGAAGAAGGCGTACGGTTGATGCGGATTGAGCAGACACTCCTTCCTCTGGATATAAAAGCTGAAAAAAGGAATACTTGGACAGGCTGTAAAAACCGTTACTTTTCTGACGAAGGGAAGTAGCGGTTTTTTATTCGTTCAAAAAGAAATAAAAAAGCGGCCGGATGCTTGTCTGATGTCAGAATTTGCTTATTTTTGCAATCGTGTAAGTTTTAAATATCATGGGACTATGGATGATAATTTGAGTCTGAAAGAAAAAGAACGGGCTGAAGAAGCTATGATTCAAAAAGCTTTTCAGGAATTGTTGGAAGATTATCTGGCGACGAGGCACCGGAAGAGGGTCGGAATCATCACCAAAGCTTTCAATTTTGCCAATCAGGCGCACAAAGGTATCAAACGGCGTTCCGGCGAACCATATATCATGCATCCTATCGCCGTAGCGAAAATTGTATGTAATGAGATAGGACTGGGATCAACCTCCATTTGTTCCGCATTGCTTCATGATGTCGTGGAGGATACCGATTACACCGTAGAGGATATTGAAAATATATTCGGTCCCAAAATTGCACAAATTGTAGATGGGCTGACGAAAATATCAGGTGGCATTTTTGGTGACAAGGCTTCGGCACAAGCTGAGAACTTCAAAAAGCTGCTACTTACCATGAGCGATGACATCCGCGTGATTCTCATTAAGATAGCAGATCGCTTGCACAACATGCGCACCTTGGGCTCTATGTTGCCTAACAAACAGTTTAAAATAGCAGGTGAGACCCTTTATATCTATGCGCCTCTGGCCAACCGGTTAGGGCTGTATAAGATTAAGACGGAACTTGAGAACCTGAGTTTCAAGTACGAGCATCCTGAGGAATATCACGAGATAGAAGAAAAGCTGGCGGCTACTGAAGCGGAACGGGGTCAGGTGTTCAAGGACTTTACCGCACCCATACGCGCGCAGCTGGACAAGATGGGGCTGAAATATAGGATACTTGCCCGGGTCAAGTCCATCTATTCCATATGGAATAAGATGCAGACCAAACATGTCCCTTTTGAGGAGGTATATGATTTGCTTGCTGTTCGTATCATATTCACTCCTCATAACATGGAGGAGGAACTGAATGATTGCTTTGACATCTATGTGGCCATATCAAAGATATACAAACCACATCCTGACCGCTTGCGCGATTGGGTGAGTCATCCGAAAGCCAACGGATATCAAGCTCTGCATGTGACATTAATGAGCGACAAAGGACAGTGGATTGAGGTTCAGATACGGAGCGAGCGTATGAATGATGTGGCGGAACAAGGTTTTGCGGCCCATTGGAAATACAAGGAAGGAGATGCCAGTGAGGATGATGGGGAGTTGGAGAAATGGCTGAAGACCATCAAGGAAATTCTGGACGATCCCCAGCCCGATGCTATAGATTTCCTGAGTTACATCCACATGGGACTGCTTGCCTCGGAAATATTCGTGTTCACTCCTAAGGGTGACTTGAAGACATTGCCCCAGAATGCTACAGCTCTGGATTTCGCTTTTTCGCTTCATACTGACTTGGGGAGCCATTGCATTGGAGCGAAGGTGAACCACAAGCTGGTACCTTTGAGCTATAAGTTGCAGAGTGGCGATCAGGTAGAAATTCTCACTTCCAAATCACAACGGGTCCAGCCGGAATGGATGGGATATGCTACAACAGTGCGCGCCCGTACCAAAATAGCAGCCATGTTGCGCAGGGAAGCCAAGGCTTACCAGAAGGAGGGAGAGGACTTGCTTTCGGACTTTTTCAGGAGAGAAGGCATAAACGAGAATAGTGAGTCTATAGACAAACTGGTGAGGTGCCATAATTTGAGAAATACCGAAGAACTGCTGGCAGCAGTCGGGAGTGGGAAGATAGTATTAGGCGAGATGGACAAGAATGCCTTTAGGGAAAAGACCGGGAAAAGCTGGAAAAAGCTCCTTTCTTTTTCTTTTGGCAAAGAAGGCAAAAGTGAAAAGGATGCCGGAGATGCCCGACCGGAGAACGGACCTACCATTTCTCCGGAAAAAATCAACACCAAACAGATTTTGAAGCTGACAGAAGAGACCATATCCAAAAACTATATTATGGCCGAGTGCTGTCACCCCATCCCCGGAGATGATGTCCTTGGGTATATTGACGATGAAGGCCGTGTTATCATCCACAAACGGCAGTGCCCGGTGGCGTTGCGCCTGAAAAGCAGTTACGGAAACCGCATTATTGCCACGGAATGGGACACGCACAAGCAACTCTCTTTTCTTGTAACCATCTATCTGAAGGGGATAGACAGCGTGGGATTGCTGAACGAAGTGACTCGGATAATATCCGGACAGTTGAATGTGAACATTCGCAAGCTGGATATAGATGCCACTGACGGTATATTCGAAGGTAAAATCCAACTGTATGTCCACGATGTGGACGATGTGCATACTATCTGCAATAAGCTCAAGCTCATACAGAATATTAAGCAAGTGACTCGCGTGGAAGATTGACGGAAAGGGACATCTTACATTCTGTCCAGTCCTGCCATCTCTTTTATGTTTCGTTGCAGCGCGCTTACGTCGTTGTAAGTAAAAGCATTGAGAGCATCGCGCATGTCCGTCAGTTCCTTACGTACTTTTTTCAGTCGTTCGGCCAGTTCAAAGTTGCGCAAGGTCTCTTCTTTTCTGTCTTTTAGTCGCTGTCTCGCCCCCGACAAGGTTAATCCCTGCTCTTTTACCAGATGGTAGATGAGCCTTGCCGTCTTTATGTCTTCTTCACGGTATTGGCGTATGCCCCTTCCAGCTTTCTTAGGGGAAAGCTGTGGAAACTCCTTTTCCCAAAAGCGCAGGAGCGATTCGTTTACGTTCAGCATTTTTGCCACTTCGCTGATAGAATGGTATATTTTCAGGGGATTGTCCGCGTTTGTCATATAATTCTTCGTGATATGAGGCAAATATACGCCTTTCTTTTCTTTTGACCGCCTGTCCGGAAAGAATTTTTGGTTGGGATATCACGGTTTGTCGTCTGTGTCCGGTTTGTCTTTTCCGTTTAATCTTTGAAGAAATAGAAGTCTACTATCTGCCTGTGAGTATGATTGCTTTTGATTATAGTTATCTTCACACCTTTTTTATAAAACCATCAATGCAATTCAATATAAGTAGATGTTGAAAATTAGTTTATATCACGATTTTTGTGTAGCTTTGCATGCACATATAAATCCATACCGCTATCGCAAAGATCAAAGTAATAGAG
>CASFQC010000031.1 GCA_949296415.1 uncultured Bacteroides sp.
TTTGCGGGGGAATACCTAAAGATACAAAAAAGCCAACTAATTCGCAATACTTTGTGTATGAATTAGTTGGCTAAATTTATGCTATTTACTGAATGTCCCTAGAAAGGCGCGGATACCGCAATGGAACAAGTGAGTCTCTCACTCATGGCCTTGTGGTGTCCACGCCTTTGCCCGTATGTGCTGTCCGGATTCGTTTCTTATTGTTTGAATCGCTTGGCCTGTTCGGCTATCAGTTCGGTGTCATCAAAGTAGTTTATTTTCATGGCTCGGCGCACGTCGTCCAGTGTGGCGGCGGCTGCATTGCGTGCGTCGTCGCAACCATTCTTCAGCATGTCATAAATGCCTGGTATGTCTTGCTCGTATTCTTTGCGGCGCTGGCGGATGGGTTCCAGTGTTTCCTGCATTATGGCGTTCAGGAAGTTTTTCACTTTAATGTCGCCCAAGCCTCCACGTTGGTAGTGGGCTTTCAGTTCGTCCAGATTGGGATATTCGGGCAAATATCTTTCAAAATGTTCGGGACGGCAGAAAGCGTCCAGATAGGTGAATACCGTGTTCCCTTCGATTTTCCCCGGATCCTGTACACGCAGATGGTCGGGGTCGGTGTACATGCTGCGTATCTTTTTCTGCACTTCATCGGCGGTGTCACTCAGATAGATGCAGTTGCCCAGACTTTTGCTCATTTTGGCTTTGCCGTCGGTTCCTGGCAGGCGGAGGCAGGCTGCGTTGTCGGGCAGCAAAATCTCGGGTTCTACCAGCGTTTCCCCATAGATGTTGTTGAAACGTCTCACAATCTCGCGTGTCTGCTCTATCATGGGTTCCTGGTCTTCTCCTACGGGTACGGTAGTGGCTTTAAAAGCTGTGATGTCGGCTGCTTGGCTTATAGGGTAGGTGAAGAATCCCACTGGAATGCTGGTCTCGAAGTTACGCATCTGTATTTCGGTCTTCACTGTGGGGTTACGTTGAAGGCGGCTTACGGTTACCAGATCCATGTAGTAGAAAGTCAGTTCGCACAGCTCGGGAATCTGTGACTGGATGAAGAGTGTGCACTGGTCTGGATTCAGTCCGCATGCCAGATAATCCAAGGCCACTTCTATCACGTTTTGGCGTACCTTTTCCGGATTGTCCATATTGTCGGTCAGTGCTTGGGCGTCGGCTATGAAGACGAACATCTTTTTATAGTCTCCGGCATTTTGCAGTTCTACTCTCCTTTTCAGTGAGCCTACGTAGTGTCCTATGTGCAGGCGGCCTGTAGGGCGGTCGCCGGTAAGGATGATTTTTTCTTTCGACATAATCTTATCTGTTATTCTAATTTTTGATATCTTGTCCTTGCGTACATCAGAATCTGTCAGGGCAAGGCGGTGCAAAGATACGTTTTTTTATTGTGAATATGGTCATGTTGCTTCCTTCGGTCTTGTCATGGTTTGGACAGGATACGGATTATGCCGTGTGAAACAGACTCGTTTTCCCGATTCTGTATGTCTTAGTGTCCTATTTGTAGAGAATGTATGTCTGTTTTAGAAAAAACTAACGGTTAATGTGTTTCATTTTATATTTTTTTGTACTTTTGTGGTCGAATACATCAATGCTGCAATCCATGAAACGCCACACTTACTTTTACTACTATATTTTATGCGGTGTCATGCTGGCTTTTTTTGCCTCAGCGTGCGAGGATGAATACCGCGACATCGTCTTCTTTGCCGGAGCAGAGCCTGTCTATCAGTTGGGTATTTGCGACAATGTAGTGACTTCTTCCACCCTTTATATGACTGATACCGAACCCACCCGACTCGGGTTGGATGGGGGTGACGGTGAGTATGTGCTCTCCTGCAGCAATCCCACAGTAGTGTCGGCCACCTTGGCCGAAGACTCCAGCGGGCATAAGCGTGTGTCGCTTTTGCCCAAGGCGGAAGGAATAGCCAATGTGGTGATTACGGACGGCAACGGCGGTTCGGCCATGCTTTCGGTACATGTGCTTGAGTGTTACAAACTGACTTATAAGGTGCTGAGCATAGGTTTCGGGTTGAAGGGAGGCAATATTGATGATGCTGGATGGCAGTCGCTGTGCGACACACTGAAACGGATGCAGCCCGTGCAGATAAACGGCTGTTACGAACTTGTTCCCGATGACCGGGACGACAGTATGCGCGGAGGCAAACTGAAGGTATATGCTGGCGCAGGCAAGGCAGAGCCGGTTGGCGGTACATACCGACAGGTGGAAGCCGAAGACGGTGACATGTTGCTGCAGTTCTGTCTTGATAATGGCAATATGCACGTGTTCAGCATGCGCAATCCGCTGGATTGGCCTGCCACCAAGGATTTTCCCATCGCTCCTTTGCTCATGTGGGAGGAAGTCACTTCGGCCGTATCGTCCGGATTGCCGGACGGATGTAGTGTCTACAGGGCGGAGGAATGGCTGTTGCTGTCTGAGTGAGGCGCCTCTCCTGTCATGTGTCGGTACACCAGTCCGGATATGCGGGCTATTATTGCGGCGGTCTCTTGCATATTTTCAGCTGATTCCTTTATCAGTACGGCTATGGCGTAATGTCCTCCATCGGGCAGGCTGACAAAGCCTACGTCGTTCAGTCCTATGATTCTTCCTGCTTTGTTGCGGTCTCCTGTTCCGGTCTTATGGCCTATGGTTGCGCCTGTGCGTTCCAAGGGAAGGGCCAGGCGGTCTTTCCCGGTCTGGCAGGTGTTGAGTGTGTGACGCAGGAATTCCAGCCACGTTTTTTCCAGTAAGTCTTCTTTCGTGTATAGCATTTCTATCAGGCGCGCCGCTTCAAGCGGTGTGCTCCAGTTATCGTGGCAGGCGTCCAGGTCGGCATGCATGTCGGCTTCGGTTGCCGCTATGGCGAAATGCCTCAGTCCCAAGCTGCGCAGGTAGCGGTCTGTCTCTTCCACGCTACAGATGTTGGCAAAGAGAATGTCGCATGCGTTGTTGTCGCTTAGTTGCAGGGTATAGGTCAGCAGGCTGTCTGTGCCCATGCGGAAGTTTCCTTCCGGATACCTGTCGCGCAGGGGGCTGTATGTGTCTTCTTTCAGGTCTTCCCGGCTTATGTGCACAGGAGTGCTTGCCGGCAGGCCTTGTGCTTGCAGGTGATGGGCTACGGCCATGGCCTGATGCAGTTTCATCACACTCATCAGCGGGTATCTTTGGGCATTGTTCACACACACCGTGTCTTTGCTGTCCAGTATGACGCATACGCCCACTTCTGCTTTCTTGTGGGCTATGAGTGCCTCTATTTCCGCTTTCAGTTGTTGTGGTTGGGCGTGTGCCAGTAAGGCACAGGCTGTCAGGGTTATGGTTGCTATGGTCTTTCGCATGTTCCGGTCAGTCTCTTCTGAATAGGTCTCTTGTGTAAATCTTTTCTTTCACGTCGTCCAGACAGGGATCGTAGCGGTTGGCTATGATGGCCTGGCTCCGGCGTTTGAAGCTTTCCAGGTCGTTTGTCACCAGGCTTCCGAAGAAGGTGGAGCCGTCTTTCAGCGTGGGTTCGTATATGATGACAGTGGCTCCTTTGGCCTTTATTCTTTTCATCACGCCTTGTATGCTGCTCTGTCTGAAGTTGTCGCTGTTTGACTTCATGGTCAGGCGGAATACGCCGATGACACACGGACGCTCTTCTGCCGGATTGTAGTCGCCCCGGTTGTAGTAGTCATAGTAACCGGCCTTGTGCAGCACCCGGTCGGCAATGAAGTCCTTGCGTGTGCGGTTGCTTTCCACTATGGCCTGTATCAGGTTTTCCGGTACGTCGGTGTAGTTGGCCAGCAACTGCTTGGTGTCCTTGGGCAGGCAGTAGCCGCCGTAGCCAAAGCTGGGATTGTTGTAATGTGTCCCGATGCGCGGGTCAAGGCATACGCCGTCAATGATGGCTCTTGTGTCCAGTCCCTTCAATTCGGCGTAGGTGTCCAGTTCGTTGAAATAGCTCACCCGTAAGGCCAGATAGGTGTTGGCGAATAGCTTTACGGCCTCGGCCTCGGTCAGTCCCATGAATAAGGTGGCTATATTTTCCTTGACGGCTCCTTCCTGTAGCAGGGCGGCAAAGGTGTGTGCGGCCTTGTCCAGACGGGCGTCGCCTTCGGGACGGCCTACGATGATGCGGCTGGGGTAGAGATTGTCGTACAACGCTTGGCTTTCGCGCAGAAATTCGGGTGAGAAGATTACGTTCTCCGTATCCAGTTTCTTGCGCACGCTTTCGGTGTAGCCTACGGGTATGGTGCTCTTGATGACCATGATGGCATGCGGGTTGACACGCTTCACCAGCCTGATGACTTCCTCCACATGGCTGGTGTCGAAGTAGTTCCTCACCGGGTCGTAGTTGGTGGGAGTGGCGATGACCACAAAGTCCGCATCGGCATAGGCCTTGGCTCCGTCTGAGGTGGCGGTCAGGTCCAGATTCTTCTCCGCCAGATACTTCTCTATGTATTCGTCCTGTAAGGGCGACTTACGCCGGTTGATAAGCTCCACCTTTTCGGGGATGATGTCCACGGCCGTCACCCGGTGGTGCTGGGCCAGGAGTGTGGCAATGCTGAGTCCTACGTAGCCTGTTCCGGCTACGGCTATGTTGTATCTGTCCATAGGGTTGCTGTTTTGTCCGGGTTGTCTGGTGTTCATCACGCCTTCATGTTGTCGGCCTGGAAAGATAGCGGCAGCAGACTTTCCACGTCCTTCAGCTCGTATATGCCCTGTTGCCCGTAGAGCAGTATGCGCATGGGACGCCGGTGGCGTGCCTCGCACTCAAGCATCACTTGCCTGCAGGCTCCGCAGGGTGGGGTAGGCTTTTCGGTGAGCTGTCCTTTTTCGTTGCGTGCCGCGATGGCCAGGGTGTCTACGGCCTGTTCCGGATAGCGCGATCCGGCGTAGAACAGTGTGGTTCGTTCGGCGCACAGTCCCGACGGATAGGCGATGTTTTCCTGATTGCTTCCGCTTACTACCGTGCCGTCGGCCAACCTTGCGGCCGCCCCTACGCGGAAGTGCGAGTAGGGGGAGTAACTCCTTTCCGTGGCCTCACAAGCCAAGTCCACCAGCCGGCGGTCGGCCTCGTCCAGTTCGGTGTACTCATATATGTTGATGCCGATGTGCAATTCTGTATGTTTCATAAGTCTTGATTTGTTTGGGCTTGTTTCAAGAAACGGCTTGAATCCTCTTCTTTTGCCAAATATAGTCATTTTATGGATATTTATGGACAAAGGTGGCGCTTTTCTCAAATCTTTTGCACATTTTTGCAAAAACGAAGGGCGAAAGGCCGTTTCCCTCCGGCTGGTCTGTGCCCCGTTGGCGGGCATTATATTTCCCCTTCGGTGCGGACCCACACACACCGTGCTGTGCGTCCGTTCACACCATGGTGCGGACCCATACACAGCACGGTGTGAACCCATTCACCGGAAGCGGTGTGTGGGTAAGGCGGGGCGCACTTTTTGTAAAGAAGGAAAATGTATTGATAATTAATGGTTTAGCGTTATATCCGTCTATGAAGTCCGATTTGCGAATTACAGCCTTTGTCTTGTTGCTCCTGCTGGCGATTCCTGTGGAAGCCCAGCGGCGTAACTCCAGTTACCATAACTATATAAAGAAGTATTCCTCCATTGCCGTAGAGCAGATGAAGCGTTACAAGATACCGGCCAGCATCACTCTGGCCCAGGGACTGCTTGAGAGCGGTGCGGGCAAAAGCGAGCTGGCACGCAAGAGTAACAACCACTTCGGCATAAAGTGCCACAGCGTGTGGCGAGGGCGGAAGGTTTATTACGACGACGATGCCCGTGGCGAATGCTTCCGGGCCTACCGTAAGGTGGAAGACTCCTATGAGGACCATTCGGAGTTCCTGAAAAGCGGGGCGCGCTACGCCTTTCTCTTCAAACTGAAGATAACCGACTACAAAGGTTGGGCCAGAGGATTGAAGAAGGCCGGTTACGCTACTGACCCGTCCTATGCCAACCGGCTGATTACCATCATAGAAGATTACGAATTGTATAAGTATGACAGCAAGGGCATGAGCAGGCGCGAGCTGCGTCGCTGGAAAAAGCTTATCAAGAAGAAACCTTGGCTGCTCAACCCGCACCAGCCCTATCTGGCCAACGGACTGGTGTATGTGGTGGCACGCGACGGCGATACCTTTCGCATGCTGGGAGGAGAGTTTGACATAAGCTGGAAGAAACTGGTGGAATACAACGACCTGCACAAGGAATACAGCTTGGAGGAAGGCGACATCATCTATCTGAAGAAGAAGAACAAGAAGGCACAGGCACCTTACATAGACCATGTGGTGCGCAGCGGAGAGTCCATGCACAGCATCTCGCAGATGTATGGCATACGTCTGAAGAACCTATATAAGATGAACAAGAAGAAAATGGACGAATATGTGCCCGAAGTGGGCGAAAGGCTGCGCCTGCGCTGATGGAGAGTAGAGGGCGCGGGGTGTCCGTCTGTTATCCGAAAATGTACAGGGTGTCCGAAAACGGACACCCTTGTTTTTTGCTTGTTGCCTTATAGACAGCATGTTGGCTTTTTGGCATGAATTTGGCTATAATGATACAGGTATAAAACCGATAATTCAAAACCGGACAAGATATGGACAGAGAAATTCCGAAGGAAGTGCGGCGCAAGGAGCGCAACAAGAAGTTGGTCCGCTATGGCATAGTGGCCGTGGCGGCCGTCGTGACAATCAGTCTGCTCATTTCCCTGATGCGGACAGGGGTGAGGGAAAAGGACCTGGTGTTTTCCACCGTAGACAGGGGAACCATAGAGGTGAGCGTCAGTGCGTCGGGAAAGGTAGTCCCGGCCTTTGAGGAAATCATAAACTCACCCATCAACACCCGCATAGTGGAGGTATATAAGAAAGGTGGCGACAGTGTGGACGTGGGTACGCCCATACTGAAACTGGACCTGCAAAGTACCGAGACCGAATACCGCAAGCTGCTGGACGAGGAACAGATGCGCGACTACAAACTGCGGCAGCTCAAAGTGAACAACGAGACCAAGCTGAAAGACCTGGCCATGCAGGTAAAGGTGAAGGAAATGAGCCTGAACCGCATGCGCGTGGAACTGCGCAACGAACGCTACCTGGACAGCATAGGCTCCGGCACCACCGACAAGGTGCGGCAGGCCGAACTCAGCGTCAACGTGGCCCAGCTGGAGCTGGAGCAGTTGAGGCAGCAGTATGCCAACGAACAGGAGGTGCTGGCCGCCGAATACAAGGTGCAGGAACTGGACTTCAGCATATTCCGCAAGAGCCTGGCCGAGATGAAACGCACGCTGGACGACGCGCAGGTACGCTCTCCGCGTAAGGCCATACTGACCTACATCAACGACCAGATAGGCGTGCAGGTGACGCAAGGCACCCAGATAGCCATCATTTCAGACCTGAGCCACTTCAAGGTGGAAGGCGAGATAGCCGACACGTATGGTGACCGTGTGGCTGCAGGAGGAAAGGCCATCGTGAAGATAGGCAGCGAGAAGCTGGAAGGGATGGTGAGCAGCGTCACCCCGCTGTCGCAGAATGGCGTCATCAGCTTCACCGTACAGCTGAAAGACGACAGTCACCGCCGCCTGCGTTCGGGACTGAAGACCGATGTCTACGTGATGAACGCCGTGAAGGAGGACGTGATGCGCATTGCCAACGCTTCCTACTACGTAGGCCGGGGGGAGTACGACCTCTTTGTCCGCACCGCCGATGACGAACTGACCAAGCGCAAGGTGCAGCTGGGCGACTCTAACTTTGAATATGTTGAGGTCGTGAGCGGACTCCAACCGGGTGACCAGGTGGTCGTAAGCGACATGAGTAACTATAAGAACAAGAACAGTCTGAAACTAAAGAAGTGATACGCATATACCTGAAACAAGCCTGGGAACTGCTCAGGCAGAACCGGTTGTTCTCTACTATATATATTATAGGTACGGGACTGTCCATCGCGCTGACAATGATCATGGCCATTATCTACTATGTCCGCTTGGCTCCGGTCTACCCGGAGGAACGGCGAGCCACGACCCTCTATATGGGCTACCTGAAACGGATGCAAACTTTCGAGGGTGGGGGATGGAGCTGGCAGACTGGAGGGTACTCCCATCAAGCCGTGACAGAGTGGTTTCGTCCTTTGGCAGATGCTGAGGTCGTGTCGGCAAGCATTTCTACCGAAGGTTATGTCCAGCGTCCGGGCGGTCGGGAAGATCAGGAAGTTACGGTGCGTCTGATAGACCCGGAGTTCTTCCGCCTCTACAGCTTCCGGTTCAAGGACGGGGCGGTATTCACGCAGGATGACTTCGACGGTGCCATGCACAGGGCAGTCATCACCGACCGTTTGGCGCGGATGCTGTTCGGGACGGACACGGGCGTGACGGGACGCACTTTCTTGCTGGACTATAAGACTTACACCGTCTGCGGGGTGATTGAAGCGGCCAGTCGGCTGATGGAGCGGTCGTATGCCGATGTCTATGCTCCTTATAGCATACAGGACATGTATATGGAAAGTAACCGCAACATGTGGGAGATGGGTTCTTTGTCCGTCACCATCGCTGCCCGCGACCGTGACGGCATCGGCCGCATCCGTCGGGCAATCAATGAGCATGTGCGACGCTTTAACACGTCCAACGCCTCGGAGAATGTGACGATGGAGATACTCAACGGTCCCGGCACCCATTTGGAGAGCGTCTTGCAGAGCACGGCGGGCAGCGAGGGAAGCATGCCCAAGGCACTACGTCAGTTGTTTTTTGTTGTCTTGGTGTTGCTCTTGGTGCCTGCCCTCAACCTGTCCGGGCTGATTGCCAGCCGCATGGAGAGCCGTCTGTCCGAGATGGGTATCCGCAAGACCTTCGGGGCATGGCGCACGACCTTGCTAAATATGGTTCTGTGGGAGAATCTGTTGCTTACGTTCATCGGCGGACTGGTCGGGCTTGTTGTGGCGTGGGTATGCCTTTTCATGGGCAGGGGTTGGGTGTTCACCATCTTGGACAGCTATGCCACCCGCGTGGCAGGCGATGCCGCCTATGTCAGCGGTGAGATGCTGTTTGCCCCACTGGTCTTCGTCTGTGCCCTCTCGCTGTGCCTCGTACTCAACCTCCTGTCAGCATTCATTCCCGCTTGGTGGTCACTGCGTCATCCCATTGTGCAATCATTGTATGAAAAGAGATAATATCCTACCGCTATGCTGAAAATTATCCTACATACCCTATGGGCTCACCGCCGCAGAAACGGTTGGCTATTAGCTGAACTTATTCTGGTTACCGTTGTTTCATGGGCCATTTTCGACCCCGTTATTGTTTCCCTCTACGACCGCCACCTGCCTTTGGGCTACGATGCTCCGCGCATGGCACTCATCTCCTTTGGGCAGTTGCCGCCCGAAGCTCCCGGTTATGATTGGCAGGCCAACGACTCCGCCGGACGGATGCACACGTTAGAGAGCATCTTGCAGCGTGTCCGCCAGTATCCCGGTGTGGAGGCGGCTACCCCGCTGCTAGGATATGGTTATCCCGGTAGTCCGGGCAGCATGAACACCAGCCTGCCACTGCCCAAAGATACCTTGAACACCCAATGGAGCGTGCTGGAGTACGTGGCCGGGCAAACGTTCTTCGAGACGTATGGCTTCCTTCCCTCCAAGGGACGTACACTGCAAGAATTGTCGAATTTTCGTTGTGGAGAGTACCAGTACATTATGACGGAAGATCTCTTGCAGGTGGGGTGGGGCGATACCGATCCACGTGGAAAATCTCTTCCATGGATAACAAATGGGCGTGACACTACCTACATTGAGATACCCGGTGCGATAGGCCCCATCAAGCGGAAGTTAGACGAGAAGCCCCGCCCGTTCCTCATCCATAACATAGCTCCTGCTGAGGTAGCCGCATCTGTGGTCGCCGGCATGAAAGTGGCCCTCCGCCTGAAGGAAGGTGTCAGCATGGACCATTTTCTGCATGACTTCCATCTTTGGATGTTGGATAACCTGAAGGTGGGTAATCTTTACGCCAACAAGGTGGAGAGTTATTTGTCGGTGTTAGAGGATGAGGTCTATGCCAACAGCACAGCACTCTTTCGCCGTAGCTTGGCTTTGGCTATGTTCTTCTTAGTCAACCTCTGCCTGGGCGTGGCGGGTACTTTCTGGGTGCAGACACGCACCCGGCGAGAAGAAATAGGTGTATTCCTTAGTTTTGGAGCTACGCCCCGCCGTATCCGTGCGATGCTCTTGTCCGAAGGTGCCGTGTTGGTGACGCTGGCAGTAGCCATTGGTTGCTTCATCTATTGGAATTACGTCCTGTTCGAGGGATTAGCCGCAGGCTATACGGCGGACCGTTATGTAGGACTATATTGGACGGATGACTTCGCCCGGCACTTTACCTTCATCAGCCTGTGGGTGTATGCCTGCCTGTTGGCAGTGACGCTGATAGGCGTCTACATCCCCGCACGACGTATCAGCCGGATTCCTCCCACGGAGGCGTTGCGGGACGAATAAATGAACGTAAATTTAAATAGTGTAACTATGATACGCATATATCTGAAACAAGCCTGGGAACTGCTCAGGCAGAACCGCCTGTTCTCTACCATATATATAATAGGGACGGGAATGGCCATCGCTCTCACCATGACGATGTTCATCATCTTCTACGTGAAGTTGGCACCCATTTATCCGGAGTACAACCGCGACCGGATGGTGGTATTGAAAGCGGTGAAGTGTTACCCCAAGGACAAACCCGAGAACTACAATGCCGGTGCGCTGAGCGACGAGGTGGCGGAGATGCTGGACAGCCTGCCCCACCTGGACCGCATGGCCACGACCAGCCGTGCCGACATGTTCAGCTTTGTGGGACTGCCGGGACAGAAGCAAGTGTTCAACGTGCGTCCGCTCTTTGTCAGCGAGGGGTTCTGGGACGTGTTCACCTTCCGCTTCGTGCAGGGACAGCCCTTCACCCGGGAGGACGTGGAGGCAAAGGAGCGCATCGCCATCCTCAGTGAGAGCACGGCACGGCGGCTGTTTGCCTCGACCGACGTGGTGGGACAGCGCTTTCTGTTCAAGGGCATGGACTACCGGTGTCGGGTGTCGTTCGCGACGTGTCGTCCGCTACGCCCATGTCGGCGGCTGACCTGTGGATGCCTGCGTCGCTGTCCCCCTATGCCGAGATGCGCCAGCCGGACAAACTGTTGGGCACTCGGACCTACTACCTCACGGCTCCGACCGCAGGTGACAAGGAGGCGTTGAAAGAAGAGGTGAGCGACGCCTTTCGTCGGCACGATGCCGGGAGCGGGTGGGTGAACGATCTGATGGGGCAACCGGACGATTGCTTCACCTCTTCGTGCCGCACGGACTATGCCAATGCACCGGACATGGGGGGCATCGTCCGCGGGCTGGTGTTCATCGTGGTGGCACTGCTCTTCATCCCTGCCATGAACCTCAGCGGCATGATAGCCAGCCGCATGGACCAGCGCACGGCTGAACTGGGCATTCGCAAGACTTACGGCGCCACGAAACGGGGGTTGGTGTCGCAGGTACTGTGGGAAAACTTGTTGCTTACCTTCTTGGGCGGCTTGGCGGGACTGGTGTTCAGCTACCTCATCGTGTTGACGTCCAGCAGCTGGATACTGACCCTGTTCGACGCAGAGGTAGATACCGAACTGCCCGCACCGTTCCTCACG
Source organism: uncultured Bacteroides sp. (assembly GCA_949296415.1). GTDB lineage: Bacteria > Bacteroidota > Bacteroidia > Bacteroidales > Bacteroidaceae > Bacteroides. The sequence goes on from CASFQC010000031.1 coordinate 11,619, forward strand.
CCGGAGATGCTTTTCAACCCCTGGGTATTCCTCTCCGCCTTTGGCGTGTGCCTGCTGCTCAACGTGGTGTCGGCGCTCGTGCCCGCCTGGTTAGGGATGCGGCATACTATTGTACAAGAACTTTATACGAAACGATAAACCTTATACCACTATGATACTTATACATCAACTCTGGAACCAACGCAGGCAGAACCTCTGGATATTCGTCGAACTGCTCATTGCCGGCATCTTCCTGTGGATGGTCACAGACCCCATCGTCAAACTCACCGCCGACCGTCTCATCCCCCCGGGCTACGACCCACGGGGCGTCTATGTCTTGAACTTGGGACAATACAACGCCAGCAACGGCACCTACTACGATGCCGCGCAAGACTCCACCGGACGCATGGCTGCCAACTACATCAACATCATCCGCACCGTGCGTACTCTGCCCGAGGTGGAGTCCGTCTGCGTCTCCGCCTATGGCAGCTATCCCAACAGCAACTCGTGGAGTGGCATGGAGTTGTTCGGCCCGGACTCCCTGATGGTGCACGTGCAGCAATACCGCTTCGTACCCACAGGGGAAAGCAACCTGCTCAATACCTACGGCATGACGGATGTCCGCACCGGACAGCCCGTGGAGCTGCCTGCCGACTTCGCCCTGCGGGACAAGATAGCCCTTTCCGAGCAGGCGGCACTGAGGCTGTTCGGCACTACGGACGTGGTGGGTCGTACCGTGGCGGAGACACCCGACGGACAGTACCCCCACGAGGTGGCAGCCGTGTTCAACGACTACAAGCACTACACCTACCAGCAGCCGTACCCCATGGCTGTGGGTGCGGAGGAGGGTCTGAATGAGTTGCCCTATATGTGCTACGTCTACTCCATCGTCTTCCGTCTGAAGGTGGGTGTGGACCCGGTGGCCTTCGAGGAGCGTTTCCATCGGGAGGTGGAGCCGCACCTGGCATCGGGCAACTTCTTCTTCGACTCGCTGGAGACGTTCAGTGACGCAAGCCGTCAGCAGGCTCTGACGTCCGGTGTCACCAACAAGCTGCGCCTGCACTATGCCCTTGGCGGGTTTGCCCTGCTGTGCATCTTCCTGGGCATGGTGGGTACGTTCTGGATACGTGCCAACGCCCGGCGGGAAGAGGTGGGTATTCTGCGCAGCACGGGGGCATTACGCAGCAGCATCGTCCGCAGGTTTCTGACCGAAGCGGCGGTGCTGGTCACGGTTGCCTACGTGTTGTCACTCTTTGTGGTGCTGAACTACGTACTTGTGAACGGTTTTACCGAGCCACTTCAGAACTTCGTCACTGACCGTTTAGTGGCTGACCCGATGTATTGGCAGAATCACATCGGATGGCGTTTCTTCGTCGTGTCCATTGTGGGCTACGTGCTACTGATGCTGACAGCGTTGGTCGGAACTTATATTCCGGTGCGGCGGGCATCGCGGATTTCACCTGTTGAGGCGTTGCGGGATGAATAGATTGATATATGAATATAAAAACCAAATAGCTTATGTGGAAAACGTATGTTAAACAAGCTTGGGTGCTCCTGAGGCAGAATCCGCTGTTCAGCACGCTCTACATCGTTGGCACGGGGCTTGCCATCGGCATGACCATGATTGTGGCGATGATTTACTACGTGAAGTTGGCGCCCGTCTATCCGGAGGAGAACCGAGGACGCACGCTGTACCTGGAGTCGGCGCAGTTTAAGAACGGCCAGCAGACGTGGCAATCGGCCTTGTCCTACAGCGCCTTGCAGGACTGGGCGTTGCACTTCGAGAATGCCGAGGTCACTTCCGCCGAGTTTTCGTCCTGGGGACTGAATGACAACGCTTACATCCAGCCCGCCGACCGTAGCGGCGACTTCCACCCGCAAATGAAGATGGTGGATCCCGCCTTCTTCCGTGTCTATGCCTTCCGCTTCCTGGAAGGCAATCCCTTTACGGAGGCAGACTTGCAGAGCGGCATCCGCACGGCTGTCATCAGTGACGACCTGGCACGACGGCTGTTCGGCACGGTGGAGGGCGCGGTAGGGAAGTCGTTCAGCCTGAGCTACATACACTATCGGGTGTGCGGTGTGGTGCAGGGCGGCAGCTACCTGACTCCAAGGTCCTATGCACAGGTCTATCTGCCATACACACTTGCGCCCAATTACCGCAGGTCACAATCACCGGATATGTTCCCCTACATTGGCAGTTACAGGTTGACTTTCTTGGTAAAGGATGATGCGCAGGCACGGGCACTGAAGGCCGAGGTAAAAGACGTGACCCGCCGACTGAACTTAGAGCATGAAGGCCAATGGAAGATGGAACTGTGGGAGCAGCCCCGCACACACGCCCTCAGCGCCTTTCAGGACTATCCCGCGCAGGACTTCAGCTTTTGGGCGAAGGTGCGCTACTTCGGGTTGATGCTGCTGGTGCTCCTCCTCGTGCCCGCTCTCAACCTGATGGGTATGATAAGCAGCCGCATGGAGAACCGTCTGGCGGAGATGGGCGTGCGCAAGTCGTTCGGCGCGGACAGGGGCAAACTGTTGGGGCAGGTGATGTGGGAAAATCTCCTGCTCACCCTCTTGGGCGGATTGTTAGGACTAATTATCGCCTGGCTCTTCATCTATGTGGGGCGCGAGTGGGTATTCACCTTGTTGGACGATTATCCCGAAGCCATTCCGCAAGGTGCCAACGCCTACGTCAGCGGCGAGATGCTGTTTGCCCCGGCGGTGTTCGGGTGTGCCCTGCTGCTGTGCGTGGTGCTCAACATGTTGTCCGCCTTGGTACCCGCCTGGCTGTCGCTGCGCAAACCGATTGTCAATTCGTTGTATGAGAGGAGGTAAGTTATGTTTAGACTGATATTCAAAACCCTATGGAGCCGCCGCAAGCGCAACGCTTGGCTGCTGGCCGAACTGATATTAGTGTCCATCCTTTCGTGGGCAATCTTCGACCCCGTCATTGTGGTGACACACGACCGTATGATACCCCTTGGTTACGACGCCGACCGCCTTTGCATGGTGTCCCTCGACATGTTGCAGCCATCGGCGCCCGGCTATGATTCCTTAGCCTCCAAGGACGAGGCGAAGCTGGACAGCTACCTGCACTTGATGCGTCTGGCGCGTCAGCACCCCGACGTGGAGCAGACCACCGCCTTGATAGGCTTCAGCTACCCCGGTTCGCAGGGCAGCCAGTCCACCGCTTACCAGGTGGAGGGCGACACGGTGAAGAATAGCACCAACGTGTACCTCATCAACTACCTGCCCCACACCCACTTCTTCGAGACCTACGGTTTCCGTTCCGGCACGAAAGGCATGACTGCCACCGAACTATCCGACTATCCGGCACGCGACCACCAGTTAGTGCTGGACGAGAACACGTTGGAATATTACTTCCACACGGACGACCCGCGGGGCAAACGCTTTTGGCGGTACAACGAGAAGGACACCACTTACACGGACATCGTGGGAGCGGTAGGTACCATTAAGTACAGCAGCGAGCGGCGCCCGATGGCCGTGGCCTTCGTCCCTATGAGTGAAGAAGAGGCTAGGGGATATATCCCTGCGGACGCCCTGATACTGATACGCGTCAAAGAAGGCGTCAGCATGGACCGCTTCCTGCACGACTACAAGCCTTGGATGCTACAGACGCTGCGTGCCGGCAACCTCTACGTCCGCGACCTCAAGACCTATCGCCAGAAACTGGACGAAACGGAGTTCTCCGGTTCCGCCTCGTTGTATAGGCGCAACCTGCTCGTGGCGATATTCTTCCTCATTAACCTCTGCTTGGGCGTGGCGGGCACCTTTTGGCTGCAGACCCGTACCCGGCGGGAGGAGATAGGCGTGATGCTCTCCTTTGGTAGCACGCCGGGACACATCATCCGTCTGCTGCTGGGCGAGGGTGTGGTGCTCACCACGGTGGCCACGCTGGTAGGCTGCCTTGTCTACCTGCAATACGCCCTGAGCGAAGGCCTGTCGCGCGGCATGAACTACTTTGCCAATCTGCGGCAGGAGTACTGGACGGACTTCTTTGGGTGGCACTTCCTCATCGTGTCGCTCATTGTCTACGCCATCCTGCTGGCTGTGGTGTCGGCGGGCGTGTTCATTCCGGCCTGGAAGATAAGCCGCATACAGCCTACCGAAGCCTTACGCGACGAATGATGAAAACGGACAGAAGTGTCCGATATCGGACATTGTGCTTGTATATATCATACTGATAATCAGAATGTATAGTTTTTGGCATGCGTTTTGATTTTAAGGCGGAGGGTGTGCGCCGCCATACCATAAGACAACTGATAATGACAACAATAACTAACTATATAAACACTTTATTACTATGGATATGATAAAACTGACCGGTGTGAATAAGATATACCGTACAGACGAGATTGAGACCCAGGCTCTGGAAAACGTCAACCTGGAAGTGCCTAAAGGGGAATTCCTCAGCATCATGGGACCTTCAGGGTGTGGCAAGTCTACCTTGCTGAACATCATGGGATTGTTGGACTTGCCCACCAGCGGCACCGTGGAGATAGCCGGCACAGACACTACCGGCATGAAGGACAAGCAGCTGGCCGCCTTCCGCAACCACAACCTGGGATTCGTGTTCCAGTCCTTCCATCTGATAAACTCCCTTAACGTGCTCGACAATGTGGAACTGCCCTTGCTCTACCGCAAGGTGTCGGCCAAGGAACGCCGCCGACTGGCCGAGGAGGTGCTGGAGAAGGTAGGTATGACCCACCGCAAGCGGCACATGCCCTCGCAGCTCAGCGGCGGACAGTGCCAACGTGTGGCCATTGCCCGCGCTATCATAGGCAACCCGGAAATCATACTGGCCGACGAGCCTACCGGAAACCTGGACTCGAAGATGGGAGCCGAGGTGATGGACATTCTGCAAAAGCTTAACCAGGAGGACGGACGCACCATCGTGATGGTGACGCACAACGAGAGCCAGGCAAGGCTAACACACAGGGTGGTGAAGTTCTTTGACGGACGACAGGTATGCTGACCGGAGACCGGCATAAACAGAGTAGGAATACTGACTAAAAAAACATCCAGATCAATATGAAACGTATCTATACTTTACTGGCCTCCATGGCCATATGGGCATTTGCCGGCACGGCTTGCGCAAGCGGCGGCGACCGCATCAGCCAGACCCGCAAGGTAGCGGACTTTACCCGCATTGAAGTGACTTCGGTCGGTCAAGTCTATTTCACGCAGTCCCCTGAGGTGACGTTCCGCATCGAAGGCAAGGAAAAGTACGTGAAGAACACCACCAGCGAGGTGCGTGACGGCGTATTGGAAATCGGCTTCAAGGACAATGGTCGTCGCCGCAATGGCAACAAGAACGGAGTGGACATCTACCTCACCGCCCCCACCTTGGAGGGCGTGGAGTTTACCGGCGTGGGCAGCTTCAACTGCAAGGAGACGCTGAAAGCCGATGACATCCGCTTTGACGTGGAAGGCGTAGGCTCGTTGGATGTCCGCGACCTGCAATGCAAGACGTTGACCTTGCGTCTGCAAGGAGTGGGCAATGCCGATGTGACGGTGCAGGCCGACCACGTGGACGCTTCGATGGACGGCGTAGGCTCCGTCACCCTCAGCGGCAAGACCCGCACGGCGGACATTGACAAGAGCGGCATAGGCAGCCTGGATACCCGAAAGCTGGAGATAGAGGAGGACTGACGGATGAGGAGGCAACTATTCGCTCAGGTCTGGGAGTTGGTACGTAATCAGCCGTTGCTGACCTGCATCTCGGTGCTGGGTACGGCCTTTGCCATTACGATGATTATGGTGATAGTTATCGTCTGGCAGACCAAGTACGCCGACCTGGCACCGGAGGTCAATCGCTCTCGCTGCCTCTACATCTCCGCCGTGGGCGTCCAGTCGAAAGAGAATAGAGGCAACGGCGGCTACAGCAGCTGTTCGCCCGCTTTCATGAAACGGTGTGTGGAGGGAGTACCCGGCGTGGAAGCCTGCACGGCTTTCAGTCCGGCCAGCGATGCGTTGGTCTCCCTGTCCGATGGCGGCAACCGCATCAAGGCCGATGTCAGTAATGTGGACCCGGCTTATTGGCAGGTATTCCGTTTCGACTTCCTTAGCGGTGGCGGTCTGACAGAGGCCGACTGGGGAGGCAGCCGGCAGTCGGTAGTGCTGTGCGCGTCGGTGGCGCGTCATCTGTTCGGTACGACCGATGCCGTGGGGCAATACATCTTGCTCAACCGTCGGGAAGCCCGTGTGGCAGGCGTGGTGAAGGACGTGTCGCTGACCGCCAAGGACGCTTACGCCCAAGTATGGACGCTCTATCCGAAGGAGGACCAGACCGCCAAGAGCATTAATAATTATGCCACGTACATGCATGTGGCCATTCTCGCCCATAGCAAGACGGATTTCCCACAGATACGGGAGGGCATCACCAAACGCCTGGCCGACCTCAATGCCGGACTGGGCGAATGGCAACTGACCATCATGGAACAGCCGGATGACATCGTGGCGCACGTCAACCACATCTGGAGCAACGTGGGGCCGGACATGTCAATGATTTACCTGCAATACGCTCTGGCATTGGTCATCATCCTGTTGGTCCCCTCGCTCAACCTTTGCGGACTGAGCAGCAGCCGCATGCAGCAACGCACCGCCGAACTGGGCGTGCGCAAGGCGTTCGGAGCCACGCGGAGCGTGCTCATCCGGCAGATGCTGAACGAGAACCTGGTGCTGAGCGTCGTGGGCGGCATCGTGGGCTTGGTGTTGAGCTACGTCAGTGTCTACGTGTTGCGTGGCTGGCTCTTCACCAACAACCAGAACGTAGGCTCGTCGGGCGAGTTCAGTCTGAGTATGGGAACGCTGTTCAGCCCGACGGTGTTTGTGCTGGCGTTCCTGTTCTGTCTGCTTATCAACCTGCTGAGTGCCTGGCTGCCTGCCTGGATGGCTACACGCCGCAACATTGTAGAATCGCTGTATGACCGCTGAACGAGAGGAGGAGACTGACTTATGAAATACATCTTACACAATTTGCACATGATACGCGCCCGCTTCCGCAGCAACGGATGGGTGCTGGCCGAACTCTTTGTGGTGTTCCTTGTGATGTGGTACCTCTGCGATTCCCTCGGTTGCCTGAAGTACACCTTCTACCGTCCCTTGGGCATGGACATCAGCCATGTCTACCAGTTGTCCACCATCGAGGGAGGCGAGAGTCGGGACACCACGCTGACCACGGTAGACAAATACTTCAACCTGTTGGAGAAGTTGCAGGCATTGCCCGAAGTGGAGTGCGCCGCCTTGTCGTACTTCAGCCTGCCCATGAGCGGACAGAACAGCTACGGCATGTTGGCGGCGAATGACAGTGTGGGGATGAACATGCGCAACCTGTTTGTGACGGCTGATTACTGCCGGGTGTTCCGCATGACGGAGGATGAGCGGCATCCATTCGCCAGTCTGCCCGCCGATGGTTATCACGTGATGCTGACAACAAGAGCGTATGAAGTCTTTAAAAAACATGTGCCCAGCTTCAGTCTGGACACCAAGTTGTATGACGGAAGAGATACCTCGCAGGTATATACCCAAGCCGGTGTCATCGGACCCATGCGTACCTACCGCTATGGGAGCGATGCCGGGTCCGTGTTCCGCCGCATCGACCGAGCGTTCAGCAACGAGAATTTCCAATACAATTTTGCCCAACTGACGTTCCGTCTGAAACCATCGGCAGATACACCAGACTTCCGCGCCCGCTTCAACCGCGAGATAGCTCCCCGATTGGACGTGGACAACGTCTTTGTGGCGGACGCCGTGCCTTACACCACGCAACAGCACCTGTTCGAGGTGATGAACGGCGATGTGGACCGTGTAAACACACAGACGTTGGTGGCGTTCTTTCTCTTGGTGAACGTGTTTCTGGGGCTGATAGGCACTTTCTGGTACCGTACGCGCCGTCGTCGCAGTGAGATAGGCCTGCGTATGAGCATGGGCAGCAGCCGGAGCAACATCTTCTGCCTGCTGATGGGCGAGGGCTTGTTGCTGCTGACGATGGCCGCCCTGCCCGCCATGGTGGTGTGTTATGTCGTGGCTATCGCCGAACCGAGCGTAGGGCATACGGCTCTTATCTCTACGTGGCCGGTGGAATGGTCGGGTGTGCGTTTCCTGTTGGGGTGTGTGGGCGCTTGGTTGCTGATGGCACTCATGGTGCTTGTCGGCATCTGGTTTCCCGCCCGCCGGGCAATGAAGATACAGCCTGCCGATGCGTTGCATGAAGAATGATTACTTAATGAAGAATGAAGAATTGCCATGCGGTGTGAGAGCTTGAACTCGTATTTTCATCATTCATCATTCTTCATTCATAATTCATAATTCTTAATTACTTTGTTATGATAAAGCAATACTTTCAACAAGCTTGGGCGCAGCTCAGGCAGAACCCCATCATCAGCGTGGTGAACGTGACGGGTACGGCACTCGCCATCTTCCTCATCATGCTGGTAGTGATGGTGCAGCAGGTGGATGTGGAGCCGTTTGCTCCCGAGAACAACCGCGACCGTATGCTCTACTACAACTTCATCAGTGTGACCAACAGCGCCTGGGGCGAGGGCGACAGCAACAACGGATGCATGAGCGTGCAGGTGGCCGACCAGTGCTTCCGCACCCTGCAGACCCCGGAAGCCTGCACCGTATATACCATCGGCACCGTCACCATCCCCGTAAACATGCCGGGGCAGGCGGCCATCTCCGTGGACATGAAGGAGACGGACGACGTGTTCTGGCGCGTGTTCGACTTCAGCTTCACCGACGGCAAGCCCTATGACAAGGCTACCTTTGACGCCGGACAGCCCGTAGCTGTAATCACCCGCAGCGTGGCCCGCGCACTCTTCGGCACGGACAGCGGGGTGGCCGGGCGCGAGTTCTTGCTGAACCATGCTCCCTACCGGGTGGCCGGTGTGGTGCGCGACGTCAGTACCCTGGCCTCTATGGCATACTCCCAAATATGGATACCCTACACGTCGACCGACACGCCTTACGACACAGACACCGGGGGCATTATGGGAAACTTCAGCTGTGCTCTGCTGGCCCGTAGCCGCGACGACTTTCCGGCCATCCGAGCCGAGAGCGACCGCAGCGTGCGTGTCTACAACACCTCGCGTCAGGCGGACGGATGGGAAATCATCATGCGCAACCGTCCCTACGACCAGGAGAAGAATGCCCTGGCCACCAGCTCGAACAACGAGCCGGACCTGCAGGGCGCACGTATCCGTCGCCTGATGGTGTACCTCATCCTGCTCCTGGTACCTGCCATAAACCTGAGCAGCATGACCCAGAGTCGCCTGCGCCGCCGCCTGGCCGAGATAGGCGTGCGCCGGGCCTTCGGGTGCACCCGTGCGGAGGTGGCGGGGCAGATTCTGGCCGAGAACCTCATCGTCACCCTGCTGGCCGGCGTGCTGGGGCTGGCACTCAGCCTGGCCTTTGCCTTTGTGGGCAACGACCTGCTGTTCGCGCAGTCGTTCAGCCGCACACTGAACCCGCCCGTGGTCAGCCTGTCCATACTGGTTCACCTCTCCACCTTCGGCTGGGCCTTGCTGTTCTGCTTCGTGCTCAATCTGCTCAGCTCCGGCATACCCGCATGGCATGCCGCGCGGGTCAATGTGGTGGAAGCCATCAGCGGAAGACTATGAACGCCATGACCTCCACAATCCTTTCCACGGCGGTCTCCGCAGGCTTTTTTCCAGCGGGGGTGCAGGAGTACGCTCCAGCGGGGGTGCTGGGAAAGAAAGGTCATACCCCTGCCCGACGCGGCCTGTCATAATAACCTTATTCAAACATCCATTTGTCCATATGCAAAAGAAACTTTTCAACCAAATGCGCAACGAATGGCGCAGCAATCTGTGGCTGGCACTGGAACTGCTGGTGGTGAGCGTGGTGATGTGGTACATCATCGACCTGCTCTACTGCCGTGCCGCCACCTATCTGGAGCCGAGGGGCTTTGACGTAGAACACTGTTACCGTATATACTTAGGTTATCTGACGGACAAGAGCACCGACTATCGGGCTGGTGAGACTGCAGAGCAGCGGCGCGACGACGTGCTGGAGCTGGTGGAACGCTTGCGCCGCCGTCCGGAGGTGGAGGCCGTGAGCCTGTCGAACAACGCCCATCCCTACAACGGCAACAACAGCGGATGCGAGCTGCAGTATGACACCTTGCAGAGCCAGGGTTTTGTGGTGCGCCGCTACGTGACGCCCGACTTTGTGCGCGTGTTCCGCTACCGGGGCGCACGGGGCGAGACACCCGAACAGATGGCCGCGCTGCTGGAGCAGGGACACCTACTGGCGTCGGACAACATCTTCCTCAGCCGTTATGGCGTGCGTCTGACGGACATAGCAGGCGGAGGCTTTCATTTCAACGGCGACACCATCAATACGGTCACGGTGGATGCCTTGCAGCCGGTGCGTTACCACGACTATCAGGAGGCGTGGTACTGCTATTCGGTGTGCTACAACGTGGCTTCCTATCTGAATCAAGCCCCCGGCCTGATCTATTCGCTCAGCGAACTCTGCGTCCGCGTCAAAGCCGATGAAGACCACAACTTTATAGACCGCCTGCGTGCCGACAGCGAGAAGCAGTTCCGCATAGGCAACATTTACATAGCCGACATCCGCAGCTTTGCTGACATCCGCCACAGCTTCCAGCAGTCGTGGGTCAAGGACACGCAGTTCATGGTTGCGGGCATGGGCTTCCTGATGCTCAACATTTTCCTGGGACTGCTTGGCACCTTCTGGTTCCGCACCCAGCAACGCCGCAGCGAGATAGCCCTGCACATGGCTCACGGAGCCACTCGCCGCGCCGTCTTCGCCCGCCTGCTGCAAGAGGGGCTGCTGTTGCTGCTCTTCGTCACGCCGCTGGCGTTGGTGGCCGACTACCTCTTGGCTCACGCCGAACTGAACGCCTGGTATAACGGCACGACCTTGGAGCCTGGCCGTCTGTTGCTGTGCGCCGCGCTGAGCTTCGCCTTCATCGCGCTGATGATACTCGTCGGCATCTGGTATCCCGCCCGCCGTGCGATGCGGATACAGCCCGCCGAGGCGTTGCATGACGAATGACCTTTCTGAAAATGAAGAATGAGGAATGATGAATGAAGAATCAAGGATGGTCGGGCGGCGTGAGGCCCGGTTTTAGCCCCTAAAAAGAGCTTTTTGTAAGGCATTATTGTCGTTTTGAAAATGCGTATAGACGCATTTCTAACGGCGCTTATATGCGTTTACAACTTGCAGCTCGTAACTTAAAAACTATATTCTTATACAAATGATAAAGCAATACATTCAACAAGCGATGCTCCACCTGCGTGAGAATCCCGTCATCACGTGGGTCTCGCTGCTGGGCACGGCGTTGAGCATCTGCATGATTATGGTGGTCGTTATTACCATCCGTGTCCGCACCGCCGACTGTGTGCCGGAGGTGAACCGCAGCCGCACGCTCTACGTGCCCAACATGTCCATGCGTGCCAAGGGCGACACGTCGGGTAGTTCGTCCAACAGTAGCATGTCCGTGCAGACGGGGCGCGAATGTTTCAAGGCGCTGACTACGCCGGAGGCAGTCTCCCTTGCCACCAACGGGGCGGAGAAGGTACGTGTAGCCCTTCCGGCGGGCGCCAAGATGACGGCGGACATGCTGCAAGTGGATACGGAGTTCTGGCGGGTATTCCAATTCCGTTTCCTCGACGGCAAGCCTTTCACGGAGGCGGACTTCCGCAGCGCGCTGCCCAGAGCGGTCATCACGGCATCGGTGGCACGACGGCTGTTCGGGCGGACGGACGTGGCGGGCAGTCGTTTGCGGCTGAACCACGTGGACTATCAGGTCAGCGGCGTGGTGGCGGATGTCTCTACCTTGGCATCGGACTGCTATGCGCAGGTATGGATACCTTACACCTGCGGCACCGCCGAAAGCAATACGTGGGGCGACGGACTGATGGGACCCATGCGCGCTTTTATCCTTGCCCGTAGCCCGAAGGACTTTCCAGCCATCCGTGAGGAGTGCGAGCGGTTGCGGCGCAAGTACAACGACGCCCAGCCGGACAAAGAAGTGTTCTACCGCGGTCAGCCCGACACGCAGTTCACCCACCTCTACCGCACTTGGGCCGAAGAGCCGGACATCAGCGGGGTGGTGTTGCGCTACGTGGCCATCTTCCTTATCCTGCTCATCGTGCCCGCCATCAACCTCAGCAGCATGACCCACTCACGAATGCGGAAGCGCATGGCGGAGATAGGCGTGCGTAAGGCGTTCGGGGCGACAGGCAACGAACTGCTGCAACAGGTGTTCGTGGAGAACTTGGCGTTGACGGTCGTGGCGGGGCTTATCGGTCTGCTGCTGAGCTATCTTGCCACGTTCCTACTGAACGGCTTCCTGTTCGGCAATACCCTAAACGCTTACTTGGCTGGCGAGACGACGCTCACGGCCGGTCAGTTGCTCAGTCCGTGGATATTCCTGGCCGCTTTCGGCTTCTGCCTGCTGATGAACCTCCTCAGCTCGGGCATTCCCGCCTGGCGTGCGTCACGGATGAATATTGTGGAGGCGATTAGTCAAAAGGAGTGAAAGAGATGAAAGACTTACTGAAACAAATACGCAATGAATGGAAGAGGAACCTCTTTCTGGCCGTGGAGTTATTAGTGGTGAGCACCGTCCTGTGGTACTTGGTGGACTGGAGCTACGTCACCCTGCGCACGTACCTGCAACCCATGGGCTTTGACACGGAGCACTGCTATAAACTGCAGTTCAACATGCTGACTCCCCAGTCGGACTTGTATGACCCCAAGCAGACGCCGGAGGACAACATGCGGGCGTTGATGGACATCACCGAACGCCTGCGCCACCGTCCCGGCGTGGAGTACGTCGCCATTTCGCAGAACAGTACGCCCTATAATGACGGTGCCAACGGCTTTACGCTGTACATCGACTCCATCGGCGTCAACTGCAAGCAACGCTGGGCGCAACCCGACTTCTTCCGCCTCTTCCGTTACCAAGGCGTGGCGGTGCGCACGGATGACGGGCGGACCGTCTACACCACCGACACGGATTCGCTGGCCGCCTGTGTAGATCTGAACGCCCGTAAGGTCATTGTTTCCCGCGACTATGTGACAGACGAACTCTATCCTGAGTTGGGCATGAGCGACGCTTTCCCCTTGTTGGGAAAGGACTATCCCTGCTACTATCCGGAGAATGAGTTCCGGGTGCAAGTGGCAGGCATCGGCGAGCCGATAAGGGAGACCCATTTCATGACATCCGACATGTGGGGCGGGCGTTACGTGGGCTTGGAATTGACGCAGGGTAATATACTGGCTTTCGAGAATCCGGTGTATCTCGAAGTGAGCCTGCGCCTTACGCCTGACGCCGACACGCCCGATTTCGTGGACCGGCTGATGGACGATGCCGACCGCCTTTACCAAGTGGGCAACGTCTTCCTGCTGGACGTGCAGCCCTATTCCGCCTTGCGCCAAATCCGCGAATTGGACGACGTGAACGAAGTCCGCACGCAGCTCTGCATCGTCGGCTTCCTCCTGCTGAACATCTTTCTGGGCGTCATCGGCACCTTCTGGTTCCGCACGCAGCACCGTCAGAGCGAAGTCGCCCTGCGCATGGCGTTCGGCAGTACGCGGCAAGGCGTGTTCTCCCGCTTAGTGGTTGAAGGGCTACTGATACTGACCGCGGTCACCGTACCCGCCGCCTTGATAGCTTTCAATATCGGTCTGGCGGAACTGGTGGACGTAGAGCGCATGGCGTTCAGCGGTTCTCGTTTCCTGCTGGCCCTCGCCTGCACGTGGGCGCTGATGGCGGTGATGATTGTATTGGGCATCTGGTACCCCGCCCGCCGGGCGATGAAGGTGCAGCCGGCCGAGGCGTTGCACGACGAGTAAAACAAAGCATAGCATATGAAACAACTGATTCATCTCCTTGGCCAGCACCGCTTCTATGCAGCGGCCAGCATCGTCGGCACCGCCGTCACCCTGGCGTTCGTCATGGTGGTGGTGATGGTGTACGACTTCCGCACGGCGGACGTGCCTCCCGAGGCGGAGCGCAGCCGGATGCTGTATAACACGGGGACGCAGTGCATGCGCGCCAACGGCACGAACATGATGGGCTACCGGGGACTGGGCCCCGAGGTTTTCGAGACGTTATACGGCGGTCTGCCGGGCGTGGACACCCTGACGTGGCACGGAGGATTGCAACGGGCGTTGTGCTCCTTGCCCGCTTCGTCCGACCGTCAGTCCGTGTTTCTGCGTCCCGTGGCGGCAAACTGGTTCAGCTTTTTCCAATATGACTTCGTGGCGGGCAGGCCTTTTACGCAAGCCGAGTATGACGCGGGGCGTGCCGCTTTCCAAGAAGCGGAGGACGAATGGCGCAGCTACCGCAGTCTGGAGGACGGGGTGACGCGGCGTTTCGTAGTCATCACCGAACGTTTGGCACGCAGGCTCTTCGGCAGCGCCAGCCGTGCCGTGGGCGGAGAGATGCAGATGGACTTCCAGCCCGTGCGGGTGGTCGGCGTGGTGCGCGACGTCAGTTCCATCTTCCAGACCGCCTATGCCGACGTGTGGGAACCCTTCACGCTGCTCAACGAGGGGCAAGCCTACAATGTCCGCGAAACGGGCGGCCTGGCGGGGCTGCGTTACGCCGTGATGCGTAGGACTTCCGGCGCGTCGTCTGCCGATATCCGTGCCGAGGTGACCCGCCGGTTGGACAGGCTGAACCATTCGGGCGGGGAATACGTCTTGAGCGACCCGCAACTCTATACCCACACGGAGTACACCTTCTTCCGCGGCAGCAGCATCGACGCTCGGTTGGTGTATGTGCTTCTGCTGGTTATCCTGCTGGTGGTGCCCGCCGTGGGCATATCGGGACTGGTACATGCCCAGATGCAGAGCCGCCTGAGTGAGATAGCCATCCGCAAGGCCTACGGGGCGACGAATGCCGACGTCATCGGGCGGCTGTTCGTGGAGAGCCTGGGCACGACGCTCGTCGGCGGCTTGCTGGGCTACGGGTTATCGTGCCTGCTGGTGGTGGCGGGCAACACGTGGCTGTTCGGCACGGGCGGCGTAGAGGCGTCGGGCATCGTGCTGGGGGCCGACTTGCTGTTCCGCCCCGTGCTGTTCGGCGTGGTGCTGCTGGCCTGCCTGGTGTTTAACGCATTGTCTACGTTGCTGCCTGCCTGGATGGCGGTGCGGCGCAACATAGCCTTTACATTGGTAGGAGGAGAATAACGATTATGTGGAGACAAATCATTCATCAACTGTGGAACCAACGCCGCGCCAACGCCTGGCTCTGGGTGGAGCTGGCCTTGGTGACGGTCATCCTGTGGTATGGCATTGACTTGGCATATAACTACGAAGGCGCGGCCCTGCAGCCCAAAGGCTATGACACGGACTGCGTGTTCGACCTCATGGTGGGCACCAAGCCGCTGGAACTGATTGGAGACGCCGACAATCAACGGGCGGGGGAGGACTTCACCTATCTGTATAACCTCGTCCGGGACTATTCCGGCGTGCAGGACGTGTGCGCCTACTACGGCAGCGTGCCCTATTCCGGCGAGAATATGACGGAAGGCTATGCCCCTCACGCCGATTCCACGCACGTGGTGCATTGCTACATCCGCTACGTCACGGCCTCCTACTTCGACGTGTTCCGGCTGAAGCCTTTG
>CASFQC010000032.1 GCA_949296415.1 uncultured Bacteroides sp.
TTCAAGGAGATTACAAATAAAACAATCAGATAATTAATTGAATTACAAACTTTTAAAACTTGAATCAGAAGCTATTTTCTACTCCTGATTCGCATTATTAACAAGAATTAGTGGAGCTGTTCTAAGTGAAAGAGTCGTGACGTAAGCCCAAATGTTTTCTCATTTCTTTATGCATTTACAAATAAAATGCATACATTTGCATATGTCCAATTTATAAATATAGAAATAACAATATGAAAAGCATCAAGATACGCCTCATTATAATGAATTTCTTCCAATTTGCCGTATGGGGCACCTACCTTACTTCTATGGGCAGTTATTTAGTGCAGGCAGGACTGGCAGAATACATAGGTATGTTCTATGCCATGCAAGGTATTGTATCTCTATTCATGCCGGCTCTTTTGGGCATCATTGCAGACCGATGGATTCCAGCCCAACGTCTTCTCAGCTTCAGTCACTTCATATCAGCTCTATTCATGCTTTTTACAGGATACTACGGCATGGAGGCAGGAAATACGGTAGAATTCAAATGGTTGTTCACTCTTTATGCCATAAGCGTAGCATTCTATATGCCAACCTTAGCTTTAGCAAACTCTGTGGCTTACACTTCATTAGACAAGGCCAATCTTGATACAGTAAAGCATTTCCCCCCCATCCGTATTTTCGGTACTATCGGATTCATCTGTTCTATGTGGATTGTAGATTTGTTAGGGCTACAAGAGAATAGCGGACAATTTCTCGCATGCGGGACTATAGGGATAATTTTTGCAGCCTATGCGCTCAGTCTGCCTAAATGTCCCATCAGCAAAAGTGGTGAAAACAAATCCTTGTCAGAAGCTTTAGGACTAAAAGCTTTCTACTTATTCAAAAGAAAAAGAATGGCCATATTCTTCATTTTTGCCATTCTCTTAGGCGTATCCCTACAAATCACCAATGGATTCGCCAATCCTTATATAAGCAGTTTCGGTTCCCTACCCGAATACGCCAACACATTCGGTGTGCAACATGCCAATATATTGATATCCCTCTCTCAGATGTCAGAAACATTATGTATACTGCTTATACCATTCTTCCTCAAACGCTTTGGAATAAAAACAGTCATGCTCATAGCCATGTTCGCATGGGTCCTACGCTTCGGGCTGTTTGGATTGGGTAATCCGGGTGACAGAGTATGGATGTTCGTCTTGTCAATGATAGTCTACGGCGTAGCATTTGATTTCTTTAACATATCCGGTTCCTTATTTGTAGACAAAGAAACAGACAAACAGACGCGTTCCAGCGCACAGGGACTTTTTGTCATCATGACTAATGGATTAGGAGCCACTATAGGAACATTAAGCGCACAGACTGTAGTTAACCATTTTGTGGATTTTAACAGTACTGTATCCCAAACAGCACAATGGCAAATGGCATGGTACACGTTTGCGACATATGCTTTAGTAGTAGGTATACTATTCGCCCTAATATTTAAAAATAAAGAATAGAAACTATGAACAAAAAAAAGATAGAACTGGAAGTTCTCTACGTGACATGCAGTCAGGAAAGGGCCGGCGCATATGCTATGATATTGGGGGAAGTAAACGGCAAACGTCAGTTACCTATTATTATAGGTACAGCCGAAGCACAAGCCATCATGCTGGAGATAAAAGGAATTGAGCCGTCACGTCCTTTGACACACTCTTTGTTTTCCTCTGTATTACAGGCCTTGGGTATAAGCATGATACAGGCTGTCATACATCATGTAGAAAACGGAATATTTTATGCATATATCTATCTAAAATCAACAAACGCCATCCTAAGAGTGGATTCACGGACAAGTGATGCCGTAGCATTGGCCATGCGCATGACTGCTCCTATATACACATACGAAGATATACTGGCTACCGAAAGCTTTACAGAAGATACATGCAGACAGACTACAGAAGAAAACAGAACAAGAACCTTGATGGATGAAGATTTGGACACACTTAATGCCGCAATGGAAAAAGCCATTGAAACGGAAAACTATGAATATGCCGCACAAATACGCGATGAAATAAAAAAAAGAAAGGCAACGTAAAATGACAGAAAAGTCTTATAATTAACATAAGCGTCCGCCTTATCCTTTACAGATGGATTTTTTCCAGGATGTCTTCCATTCTTAATTCTCAAATAAATATTTATGCCTCTATTTTATCTGCCAAATGTAACAGGCCATCAGGACGAACTTCCTGAAGAAGAAGCCTTACACGCCATAAAAGTACTCCGCCTACAATCTGGGGATATGCTGACAATTACCGACGGGAAAGGTTGCTTTTACCAAGCCCAAATAACATCCATCACCCGTCGTAGCTGTACGGTAAACGTTGTGAAAACCATTATACAACCTCCGTTATGGACAGGGCATCTTCACATAGCCGTTGCCCCGACAAAGAATATGGAACGCATAGAATGGTTTGTTGAAAAAGCCACAGAAATTGGGTTGGACGAACTGACTTTGCTTAACTGCCAACATTCGGAACGCCATATTGTAAAAGCTGAACGAATAAACAAAATTCTTATCTCCGCCATGAAACAGTCGCTCAAGGCGCGTCTGCCCAAACTGAATTCGATGGAAGACTTCGGGCTCTTCATAAAAAACGAAATCCCAGGGAAAAAATTCATTGCCCACTGCCATGAAGGAGAGAAAGTCTCTCTGAAAGACGCCGTCAGACAAGGTGAGAATACGACTGTGCTCATAGGTCCGGAAGGTGATTTCAGTGAAGAAGAAGTACAAGCCGCAATTCGACAAGGATATATCCCTACAAGTCTGGGCCCCTCAAGATTGCGTACAGAAACCGCTGCACTCGTAGCCTGCCACATAATAAACTTGAAAAACCAAATATAACTTATTTTTATTAATTCAAAAACAAAAGCGTTATGAAAAAGACACTGTCCTTTCACCTTACGGCACTGACTGCAATACTGTTAATGGTCTGTGCGTGTACAAAACAAACGGATTACTCCAATGCTATTCCTTCCGATGCCAAAGCTATAGGTTCAATCAATTTCCAGGCATTGGCGCAAAAAGCAGATTTAGGAGGAGAAGAAAACCAAGCCATGATACAAAAAATGGCAGAAGCTCTGAAAGCAGAAATGAGTGCCGACACATACCGGCAAATAGAAACCATGTTGGACGATCCTGCCCAATCCGGCATAGACTTTAACGCCCCTGTATACATATTCAGCTCACCTCAAATAAGCACAGCTATATTGGCCAAAGTAAGCGATGCCGACAAACTGACCACATTACTACAATCCATCAATAAAGAGCAGGCCATAGGGAACATAGAAGAAGGAGACGGATACAAATATTGTACAGCTAACGGACAAAATATTGTGGCGTTCACTCCTACAACCCTTCTCATCGCATCCTGTGATTCCTCTTCTGAACTGGAACAATTAAAGGAAACCACAGCAAATCTCTTGAAACAGTCTGGCGAAAACAGCATGACTGCCAATGCCGGCTTCCAGAAACTACAGCAGGCAAAAGGAGACATCAGCGTATATATGCCTTTGGGAACTTTCTATGATTTCATGGAACAAGCATATGCTGGTATGAATATAGATATGCCAGACGCAGGCTTACTGAGAAATAGCATCACACTGGCAAGCCTTACCTTCAAAAACGGAGAGGTAGTGATAGATTCTGAGAACTATACTGAAAACCCTGAACTGAAAGCCTTATTGAATAAGATGAATGAGGCAGTCTATCCCATAGAAAACAAATACCTTGACAGATTCCCACAATCGTCCATCATGCTGTTTAGTGGAAGCATAAACGGAAGGAAATATTTCAACTATCTGCAGGAGAACAAAGCATTCAATGAACAATTAGCCCGGCAACTCACACCAGAACAGATGGAAATGGCAAAACAAATACTTGACCTGTTTGACGGGGAATTTATCTGTGGCATCACCGACTTTAACTTGAGAAACGGCATGCCGCTCTTTGCCCTCTATTCCGACTCTCAAGACGGACAATTATTGGAGCAAGTACACACACAACTGACGGCCGCAGGAATCCCCCTCATCCAGAACGGAGAAAATGAGTATGAGATTGCCATCCAGAACGTACGCATCAACTTGGGAATGGACGGAAACGTTTTTTACATAACTAATGACAAACCTAATATGGGTAAAGAACAGGCCCCATCTGCCAGCAGCAATGATTATGCAAAAAAAATAAAAGGACAGAATGTGGCTTTCATTCTTGATGTCAATGCCATCTGTTCTATGCCTATAGTACAGACTATGGCGCAATTCGGAGGAGCTAAAGCACAAGCCTATGTGGACATATGCGAAAAAATAGATTACCTGGAAGTTCACAGCACTTTGCAACATTCTACTATAAGTCTTAAACTTAAAGACAAGGATACGAATGCCTTGAAACAAATTGTAGATGCCACCAGAACTATAGCAGGCTTGTAATCTGAAGCCCATACAAATTCCTTTTTTTGCCGTTTTTGAGATGTTTTTTCCGGTTTTTCCCGTTCATATTCTGACACACAACGCATGTGTCCCCCACAAATGACGGAGAAAAATATCCTCAGAAAAAACATCTCAAAAACAGTACCAGACTAATACCGGACAAGCCAATCCTTCTAACCGGGTCTGAACATTTTTCCAAGATTTTCTGCCATCCTTGTACGTTACACTATCTCTCTGACAACACTCCATGTTCCAAAGGTTTGCTGCAAACGGCTTCATAGCTTCCTGCCAATGGGTCCGCAGCTTCCTGCGAACGGATTCACAGCAAGCTGCGGACGGTTTCGTACCGGATTGTGTATGGGTGTACACCGAACCGGAATTTTTCAGTCTGCTGCCGGCACTTTGCCATTTAGAGATAGAGCCAAATGGAAGAGCCGTTATATGAAAATGGCAATTAAAATTGTGCATGATATTGAGTTATCAAAATAATTGTTACCAAATCGTTACCTGCCAAATTCTAATGCTTCGTTTTCCTCTTGAAATTCAAAAAATAGAGGGAACTATTACATTTTGAATGAAAAAGCATGATTTGCCACACCTTTTAACTCCTTCTAACGTTAAGCCGTCAAATTCTTAGCAAAAAAATACCGAAATTTGCATCAATGAAACAAATTCGACTTAAACAGACACTTCCGCAAGTCTTCGCCAACCGCGATTCTATACAATCGGACATATGGCACCATGACCTGACCTTTGAACGAGGTAAAAACTATCTGATAGAAGCCGCTTCGGGTACAGGGAAATCATCTCTCTGCAGCTATATTTACGGATACAGAAAAGACTATGAAGGCATTATAAGTTTTGATGGACGGAATGTCCGCACGCTTTCGCCAGCAGAATGGGTTCTCATACACAGGAATAACCTAAGCATACTTTTCCAGGAATTACGTATATTCCCAGAACTGACGGCATTAGAAAATGTACTTATCAAAAACCGCCTGACCAACTTTAAAAGAAAAAGCGACATAGTCTATATGTTCAAGAAGTTGGGCATAGCCGACAAAATGAACGAAAAAGTATCATGTCTTTCCTATGGCCAGCAACAACGGGTGGCATTCATACGAAGTCTGTGCCAGCCATTTGATTTCATCTTGCTGGACGAACCGGTAAGTCATCTGGATAACGAGAATAACCTATCTATGGCCAACCTGCTGATGGAAGAAACAGAAAAACAAGGAAAAGCCGGTATCATAACCACATCCATAGGCAAACAACTCCACCTCTCCTATGATGAAATATTGAAACTATAGACGCATTTTCATTCTATATATTTTTCTCATGAACAAACTTGTATGGAAACTTCTCCGCCAACATATAAGCGGAAGACAACTGGGCGGCTTCTTTCTGGCCAACCTGGCTGGCATGCTGATTGTGACACTGAGCATACAATTCTATAAGGATATATTGCCCATGTTCACCCAAGGAGACAGCTTTCTGAAAAATGAATATGTAATAGCCACCAAACGGATAAGCACCTTGGGAACACTGACCGGACGAAACAACACGTTTACTGAAAAGGAGATAAAAGACCTGAAAGAACAGGCATTCACACGGAATGTGGGAGCTTTTACGCCCTCCCTTTTCCATGTATCGGCCGGTGTGGGAATGCAGGACAAAGGATTGAGGATGTCCACGGACATGTTCTTCGAATCTGTTCCCGACGAATACGTAGATGTAAGTTTGAACAAGTGGCATTTCAACGAAGAGAACGGAGTAATCCCCATCATCATACCACGCAATTACCTTAACCTATATAACTTCGGATTTGCACAAAGCAGGAATCTGCCCAAGCTGTCTGAAGGACTGATGAGTGTAATCAATATGGATGTTAAGTTAAGCGGAAACGGGAAAGTTCAGATATTCAAAGGTAACATAGTAGGTTTTTCAAACCGGTTGAATACCATATTAGTCCCTCAGGCATTCCTCACATGGGCAAATTCCACCTTTGCTCCGGGCAAAGAAGCGAAGCCTTCCCGGCTGATTATTGAGGTGAAAAATCCGGCCGATCCATCCATAGCAGATTATTTCACATCTCATGGCTATGAGACAGAAGGCAATGCTTTGGATTCGGGAAAAACTACCCACTTCCTACGCATCATTACCGGCATTGTCTTGGGAGTAGGGCTATTCATCAGCTTGCTTTCCTTCTACATCCTCATGCTCAGTATCTATCTGTTGCTACAGAAGAACGCCGTGAAATTACAGAATCTTCTGCTTATAGGATACAGTCCACGACAGATATCCATTCCTTATTGCACTCTGGCCGTAACGCTCAACGCAGCTATATGCTTTGTCTCTATACTGGGAGTGTGGTGGATAAGAGGAATATATTGTGACCTGCTGCAAGGCTTGTATCCGCAGCTTGAAATTCATTTCATGTGGCCCACATTACTCACAAGTATTATACTGTTTCTTACCGTATCAGCATGCAACGTGACGGCCATACGGAAAAAAGTAAAAGGTACATTATCTCATGCGCAATAAGCATTTGTCCATGACCAGCCGTAACAGACTTTCCTTCGGACGGAAAATGCGCTATGCCCTACTAGCCACAGCACTTGCTGTCGTGTCACTTACCAGATATATAGACAGCTGGGGCGAATGCTATGCACAGCACGTCTATCCTTTTATAGCCTCTCCGCTTTCAGCTTTTTCTGCAACGATACCTTGGGCTTTAGGCGACCCGTTTATCTTCATCTGTATAACAGGAGTCATAGCTTACCCTATTGTCACGCGTTTGGCATATCACAAGAAATGGATATGCATCCTGGCATATGAGGCAGAATTTCTCCTATGGATATATGTTTGGTTTTATCTGGCTTGGGGACTGAATTATTCGCAACCCGATTTCTACCAACGTACCCACATATGCAGGGCTCGCTACACTCCAGAAAACTTCTCCAACTTTCTGTCACAGTACATTGACGCCTTAAACGATTCATATACAGAAATACATGACATTGACGAAAAACTGGTAAGAGATGAAGCTGTAAAAGGATACAGCCGCATTTCCGACACATTGGGAATCCATAGCCCGTTTACTGAAAAACCAAAAATCAAGACCATGCTTTTCTCATCTCTTGCATCAAAAGTGGGAATAAGTGGGAGCATGGGGCCTTTTTTCTGCGAATTTACCATCAATGAAGATGTCTTACCATCCGAATACCCAGCCACATATACTCACGAATTGGCTCATCTACTTGGCATCACCAGCGAAGCGGAAGCCAGTTTCTACGCATATGAAGTATGCATACGCTCGCAAGTGCCGTATATCCGCTTTAGCGGACTGTATTCCATTTTTCACCATGTATTGGGAAATGCCCGACATCTGCTTGGTGAGAAGCGATTCCAATGTATAATCAAAAAAGTCCGACCGGAAATACTCGCCTTAGCTGCACATAACCGGCAATATTGGCAAAGTAGATACAGTCCGCTAATAGGTGCCATACAAAACTGGATATATGACCTTTACCTGAAAGGAAACCACATTAAAAGCGGACGAAAAAACTATTCAGAAGGAATAGGAATCATCATGTCATATGAAGAATGGAAACAAAAGGCAGCCACCGCCCGCTAGAACGACACACTACCACAGTCCAATATGAAACGGTAAACAAAACCAACGTGCAGCAGTTGCATACCAAACAACAGAAAGCGGAACGACAGTTTGATGAAGTTCGGGAAAAAGCTTTAATCACTTATTTGAAAGAACAACATCCTTCCAATCGAAGCAGTCTGCGTTTAGTTTCAATCCCACCGCCATAACCTGTCAAAGAGAGGTTGCTGCCAATCACCCGGTGGCACGGGACGAAAATTGACAGAGGGTTTGCTCCGTTGGCATTGGCTACCGCACGGACAGCCTTAGGTCTGCCGATACGCCGTGCAATTTCACCGTAGGAAACAGTTGTGCCAAAAGGGATTTTTAAAAGTTCGCTCCACACTGTTTTCTGAAAGTCCGTGCCAATGAAGAAGAGCGGCACATCGAATATCTGTCGTTTTCCGTCAAAATATTCATGCAGTTGTCTTTTGGCATATACAATCACCCCGGATTCACCCTCTTCAAATTCGGCATCCAACATACGTTTCAATCTTCTGTCCACCCTGTCTCTGTGCTTTTCTGCACGCCAGTCGCAAAGGCAAAGCCTTTCGTTGAACGAGCCTAGCAACAGCACACCGCAGGGTGAGTGATACTGCCCGATTATAATCTTATTTTTATCTTTCATACTATTTTTTGTTTGCTACTTGCTTCTTTCTTTCGGAGAATAATTTTCCAAATCCTCCACCGTTCGGTGGGCACTGCCTAAAGATAGATATATACCACACAAACATATGATAAAGTGATTAAACCTATGCAGTACTCTTAAAACCGTACTAAAATGTTAAAGCCAGGTATACAAATACAATTATTCTTCATTTTATGGGTAACCAAACTCATATATGGCAAAAGTCTCATGTACACTGTGCTCACAAAGATGCGATAAAGAAGCATACACAAACAACGGCAGCTTGCGCAAAAGCCGTTCTCTTCTGAAGAATAAGAGAATGTATTCGTGCTGTAAAGATACGGATATTTTTTGTATTTTTGCGCAGAGTTATTTGACAAAGAGAAAAACAACGCATATTACAGAATTTGCGACCGTTGGCAAGTCGCTACACATAATATGAGAAAAACTCATAAAAGGCTTATTCTTAGCGGTTTCCTGTTCTGTTATCATTTTTTACACACAACTATTCCTGCGTAAATGTCCCTTAACTCTGCTGATATTAAAACTCAATCTTATAGAAAAGATGAAACTTGTCGTTGTCACCCCTCCCGTATTCTTCGCAGAAGAAGAACAAATCATCACTTCTCTATTTGAAGAAGGGCTGGATATACTGCATTTGCGAAAACCCAACACGCCAGCCTCATACGCAGAACGCCTGCTTACACTGATTCCTGAAAAATATCATAAACATATCGTCATCCATGACCATTTTTATCTCAAATCAGAATTTGGACTGATGGGAATACATCTGAGCGAACGCAATCCCCAGCCTCCCGTCAACTACGAAGGGCACATAAGCTGTACATGCCATTCACTGTCTGAAGTAAAGGAAAAGAAGAACAAGTTTGAGTATGTCATGCTAATGCCATTATTTGACTGCATTACCATGGAAAAGACTAAAGCTGGATTTACCGCCGAAGAATTACGGCTGGCACAGAAAGACAGAATCATAGACAATAAAGTGATTGCAGCGGGAGGTATCACTTTAGACAATATCCCTGTAATAAATGACTATGGCTTCGGAGGCGTAGCCATATGCGGTGATTTATGGAGCCGGTTTGATGTCCGCACAGATCACGATTATCTGGAAGTACTTCACCGCTTTATTTGTTTAAAAGAAATGGCTAAATAAAAACTTCTTTATGAAAACTATACTACTCTTAGTCGGACACACCGTAGAGACCTATTTTGCCGAAGCCATAGAAGAATATATACGACGCACACGCCGTTATTTGGCATTTGATATAGAATTGATACCCGAACTCAAAAACACAAAAAAATTGCCGGTAGATGTGCAAAAAGAAAAAGAAGGCGAACTTATCCTGAAAGCCCTGCAACCCGGAGACGTAGTGGTAATACTGGATGAAGGAGGGAAAGAAATGCGTTCAATAGAATTTGCCGATTATATGAGACACAAAATGAACACAGTGAACAAACGTTTGGTCTTTATAATCGGAGGTCCTTATGGATTCTCTCCCAAAGTATATGCCGCAGCGCATGAAAGACTCTCTCTCTCACGTATGACATTCTCCCATCAAATGGTTCGCTTAATTTTTATAGAACAATTGTACAGAGCCATGAGCATATTGAACGGAAGCCCTTACCACCATGAATAAGAATAAGTATGTTCACGGTCTTGCACTATTCACTTTACCGTATCTTTCCCATGCCAACTTAGACAAAGCGTCCTTATACCAACTTAAAGAACAGTAAGCATCCACATCTGTAGGAGCTGACTCATCTGGTATATAATTTGTGGCACCATTAGACTCTTCCATTGAGAACATACCAGCATATTGAGAAAAATTCATCGGTGTAGTGTAATAAGAACACAGAGAGGAGGAATACGTGTTTTTCCATACCTGAAAATCGTCGTTATCCAGCAAAAGCTTCATCATGCCTTCCAAATCATAATAACCGACATGAGAAGAATAACGCCGATCACAGTCAAAGACTGCATTCCGAAGGTCTGCCACATCACCTGATGAAAAAGAAGAAAGTAACTGATCTGTAAGGAAAGCCAAATTATCCAACTCTGAAGAACAAAGTACTCCGCACGAAACACCCCCGGTCCAATTATTATTGGATATACCTATTCCATCATTATAAAGTCCTTGATAGTATCGGAAATTAGCATCAGCCATACGATATGCAGCATTGTCTGCATACATTAGTGGAACCAATACATTATAAGGAGCCCCCGGACCCGGATTTTCTGTTGGAGAAGCAATATAAAAATCGGTATAATGGCGTAATTCATAAGCCACTTCAATAGACAACATGAAACATGCGTCAAAAAATATAAAGTCCAAATGAGGACTCTCCTGCAAGACTTGTACAAAGTCCGCAAGATTCATTCGGTAATCTTTATTACCTGTTTTATCCACACCAATCCAACGCGTGGAAGGATTTTCATAGGGAATCCATCCGTCGGCGTGTGACCAAAAGACCAGTCCATAGCTTTCGGCTAAAAATGCCGGATTAGCGAACACATCATTAAAAACTTCACGCATCTCGGTCACACCTACAGAATTCCTGTCTCCATATTCACGAATTATCTCTTCTTGAACCTCACCACCTACATTCACAAAATTCACTAATCGAGCCGATGAACCTGTATCTACATAAGCCAGCAAATGCAAATCACTTTCCTTTATATTGCGCATTCCTTCTTTCATCTCCTTCAAATCATCAAAAGCAAATGAAAGCAGGTCGTTGTCTGCAGCTACATAAACTAACACAGTGCGTTGTGCTACGACACAGTCCACATCTTCTTCTGGAGTACAAGCAGACAGACAGAAAAAAGATATTAACGACCAAAAAAATACAGAAACGTGATTTGCCTTCATATAAAATGAATCATTTTTGAGGTTTCTTAAAAAGAAATTCAACAGAATCAATAGGTTCTACTAAAGATTTGTTCTGACGATACCTATCTTGTAATTTTGTAGCCTCTTTTTCCAATTTGCCCTTATTTTCAGAAAAATAAATCATACATGTATAATTAGGTTTCTGTTTGCTGTATTCTAAGAAACTTTTCAATTGCGAAGCATAGACTTCACGCTGAGGTAAAAATCCATTTTTATTCAGTCTTACACTATCAAGTAACTGAACCTGAGTATAATATACCACAGTATCAGCAAAAGAAGCAGCAATACCAAATACATATACAGGTTTGTCCTTGTCTTTATTCTTCATTGTAAAAGCGGAAAACAGCGTGAAGAATAATAAAGAAAACAACAATATCCGAGAAAACTTCATACGCTTATATTCTTTAGATTATTCAATGTTATAATTTTGAGACGGACAAAGGTAATAAAAAAACCGGTTGCCCTATATGGGAAAACCGGTTTTTTAGAAGCTTATCCTTAAAAGGGACACAAAAAATTATCCCAAATAAGACTTAAGCAATTTGCTTCGGTTACTTTGCCTTAATCTTCTGATAGCTTTTTCTTTAATCTGACGGACACGTTCACGGGTAAGTCCGAATTTATCTCCTATTTCTTCCAATGTCATTTCCTGTTGACCTATTCCGAAAAACATCTGTATTATTTCTTTTTCCCGGTCTGTCAAAGTAGAAAGAGCCCGATCTATCTCTCTAGCAAGGGATTCATTAACCAATGAGCGGTCAGCCATAGGGGAATCATCATTGACAAGTACATCCAGCAAGCTGTTGTCTTCTCCTTCAACAAACGGTGCGTCAACCGAAATATGGCGCCCTGAAACTTTCAATGTATCCGAAATCTTATCCACAGGTATTTCCAATACATCCGCCAACTCTTCAGGAGAAGGACGTCGCTCATTATCTTGTTCAAATTTAGAAAGAGCTTTACTGATTTTATTCAAAGAGCCTACTTGATTCAACGGCAGACGTACGATACGTGACTGTTCGGCCAATGCCTGTAAAATGGACTGACGTATCCACCATACGGCATAACTGATAAACTTAAACCCTCGCGTTTCATCAAATTTTTCGGCAGCTTTTATCAGCCCCAGATTACCTTCATTTATCAAGTCAGGCAAACTAAGCCCCTGATTCTGGTATTGCTTAGCTACTGATACAACAAAACGAAGATTAGCGCGTGTCAATTTTTCCAGTGCAGCGCGGTCACCCTTGCGGATACGCTGGGCAAGTTCTACCTCTTCTTCGACAGTAATGAGATCCTCACGGCCGATTTCCTGCAAATACTTGTCTAATGAAGCACTCTCACGATTTGTGATACTTTTGGTAATCTTTAATTGTCTCATTCTCGTATAAACATATTAGGCTTGCAAATTTAGAATAAAACATTTAAATATCGGATATATCTGCCAATATTTTTGTATTTATTCGCATTTTCATCTTATTTCGTATTTTTATCTGATTAAGAAAATACTCCAATGTCAAATCAAGACAAGATTTGCCCTTTTACCTAAACTAAGATATATTATAGGAGTAAGGCTGCCTCATTCTTCTTATTGAGACAGCCTTACTTTTATTATCAGCCCCACTTTTTAAGGGAACCAAACCTTGGCATCTACAACATTATTATTCGTCGGCCAAGCTGACAGCGTAATTATAACGTTTGCCGGAAGGGTACATACCGGTAATGAAAAGTACTAGCTCTTGGGTCTGCCGTGCAGCCTTGAATACCTCTTCCAAATCATCTACAGTCTTCATTGGCACATTGTTTACCTTAAGAATAATGAACCCTTTCTTGATTCCTTGCTCTTCCATCTTACCACGGTTCACGCCAGTTACCTGCAAGCCATAACTCAAATGCAATTCCTCCTTCAGTTGCCTGTCAATAGGTTGGAAGGCAGCACCCAACATCTCAATGCCTGCATTCTTTACAAGCTTGGTGTTGCCTTGAGCATTCTTGAGCGTAACAGTAAACTCTTTCTCATCTTTATCACGCAAAACAGTAAGTTTTACTTTATCACCAGGACGGAGTTTTGCCAGTTCCTCTGTCAAGTCAGTAGAGCGGTGTATCTTACGGCCATTAATCTTTGTGATTATATCGTCCACCTTCAACATGCCGGCCACGGAGCTTCCATCTACAATATTCCTGACCCAGATGCCTTCAGTCACACCGGCTTCTTCCCGTTTGTTCTTTATTTCCTTCACGGCCTCCACATCATCGCTTGGCTGCAGGTCTATATTAAGGTCTACATATTGTATCCCCAGCATGGCACGCTGTACTGTACCATATTGTTTCAAATCAGCTACCACCTTTTTCATTATATTTGTAGGGATGGCGAATCCGTAACCGGTATATGCGCCCGTAGGAGAATAAAGCATGGCATTAATGCCAACCAGTTCCCCCTTGGCATTGACAAGGGCTCCACCACTATTGCCAGAGTTAATCGCAGCATCTGTCTGAATAAACGACTGTAAATTAACACTCTCGCCATCAGCCGAACGTGTATTGATGCCACGGGCTTTGGCACTTACTATACCTGCGGTAACCGTAGAGTTCAGATTAAAGGGATTGCCTACAGCAAGCACCCATTCTCCTACCTTCAACAGGTCTGAATCGCCTATAGGAATGGTAGGGAAATCATCCCCTTCTATTTTCAACAAAGCCAGGTCACTGTCCGGATCTGTACCTATAATCCGACCTTTCATCTGACGGTCATCGTTCAGCTTTACAGTTATTTCATCCGCATCCTCCACCACGTGATTGTTGGTTACGATATATCCGTCTTTCGAAATAATGACACCGGATCCGAAGCCTACCTTAGGCTGAGTCTGGATCTGGCGTTGCTGGCCACGTCCGTCTCCAAAGAAATAATCAAAGAAATCGGGCATGGATTGGACCGTTTCCACACGTCCCAGCTGGGTGGCGCGAATGTGCACCACAGCATGCACCGAAGTCTCTGCGGCCTGAGTCAAGTCAACAGGCTGCGCCTCTGAAGAAGAGAAAGCCGCATAATGCATATTGTTGTTGTTTTGCTGGAAAAGCTCATCAAAAGCGACAGGACTTCCCTCTGACATGTTCTTGCTTGACAGTTTGTAGGCGGTATAGCCACCGACACCGGAACTCAACAGCACAATAGCTGCCACAATCAGAATGTTTTTCGTTGTCTGTTTCATAACTTATAATACGTTTAAATTGTTAATATTCGATTTGTCTTTAACATTACGGCGTTAAAATAACGACAAATAATGTTCACTTATTCCAGCTGTCATACTTTTTTGTTCTCTTTTAACAAAGCAACGAACGGGCTTAACGGCGATTAACGGCAAAGACTGGCAAAATGGCATATACCGCTTGCCGGAGGAAATGTTAAAACGCTTAGAGCCTGCACACTCCTACACCAGGCAGCTCAGGTAAGGTTATCTTGCCTTCTATCACCTCCATGCCTCTAAAACGGTCATTCACTATCAGCAGATTACCGTCTAAATCAGCAAAATCTGTTGCAGGAGAAAGCTGGGCCGCAGCCGATATGGCGCATGAAGTCTCTGTCATGCAGCCCACCATGACTTTCATGCCGAGGGCATGGGCGAGATTAATCATTTTCCAAGCCTCCCGCATACCTGTACATTTCATCAGCTTCACATTAATGCCATGATAGGCTCCTTTTACCCTTAACACATCCGGCAGACGCTGCACGGCCTCATCGGCAAACACCGGTAGAGAACTGTGAGCCGTAACCCATGCATTATCGTCCAAACGTTCTTTAGGAAGCGGCTGTTCTATCAGCACCGCTCCCTTTTCTGCCAGCCAGGCAATCTCGTCCACAGCCTGAATGCGGTCTGTCCAACCTTGATTCGCATCAACGGACAAAGGCAAATCTGTGACAGAACGGATGGTCTCTATCATCTCACGATCGTTTCCCCCACCCAACTTTACCTTCAAGATATTGAATTTCGATGCAGCCTCTTCTGTTTTCCTGCGTACCACATCAGAAGTGTCTATGCCTATAGTATAAGTTGTCAAGGGAGCTTTGCCTGCATCAAGTCCCCACAGACGATACCATGGAGCGCCCAATAACTTGCCCGTTAGGTCATGCAAAGCTATGTCTACCGCAGCTTTGGCCGCCGTGTCCCCCGGAGACAGGCTGTCTATGTAAGCCATGATATCTTCCATGCGGAAAGGATCGGAAAACTGTGACAAGTCCACCTTACGCAGGAATCCCATCACACTGTCCAACGTTTGTCCCAAATACTGGGGCATGGACGCCTCGCCATAGCCCACCACACCATCATACTCCAGCTCCACTTGCACATCCGGAGTAGTTGTACGCGAATAGGTAGCCACAGTAAACACATCGCGTAACTTTAGTTCATAAGGGAAAAAGCGCAGACGCATCTTCGCTTCCACGCCACGGCGGTTGATGTTGAACAGCGGACGCTTACGCACCGTGTTACCGCTCAAAGCCAGTACGGGTGGAGCTATAACGCCGGCCAAGGCCAACGCTGATGTTTTGAGGAATTTCCGACGGGAATCCGATAAGGATGGGTTTGTCATATTATTTATATTAAATTAGGATAAGAACAGGAGAGGAGAAAGGATTTACTCACGGGAAAATTCTGCGGGCATAAAGGAACCTTTGACGGTTGAAGGCATCATACAGGCTGTCCGATGGTTCCAGACTGCTGACATGTACATAGGCTTGAGAATGTATGAAGCGTGCGCCTCCCAGACTAATCCCTACATGCACCACTTTCTCTTTCCGTCCTCCGTGTGCGGGAGTGCCGAAGAACAACAAGTCTCCGGGAAGCAACTGGCCGAACCCATCATCTGCGGGCACTTCTTTCCCTAACTTGGCTTGCTGTGAGGCATTGCGGGGCAGTATGACATTCTGCATCAGACAGGCCAGACTTACCAGTCCGCTACAATCCACGCCTTTGATGGAAGTTCCTCCCCATAAATAAGGTACCCCCATAAGCCTCATGCACCAGCGGGCTATCGTTTCTCCATCGGCACGACAGGAAGCCTTCCACTCGTCCTCTGTCTGTGCCAGTCCTTTGGGCAGCCATCCTGTACGCCCTCCGGGACAACCCACATGCCAATAACCGCCGTCCGTTTCCAACAGGCTCAGACGGCATCCGGCCACCACATCGGTCAGGGGCTGTGAGTCCACATCCGGCTGACTGAAGACTTGCCCCCAAAGAGCTGTGACCACGACTTTGGGTGCTGTCTGCCAACGGTGCGACATGTCCGCAGGCAACAAAGTCACACAGTCGGCATGCACATAGCCCAGATAGCCGTCCGGTGCCTCCATACGGAACCAGCGACCCGCTTCCGTAACTTTTACCTGCATGCCCATAAGCAGCTGGGTCTCTACGGGG
This sequence comes from uncultured Bacteroides sp., assembly GCA_949296415.1. Classification (GTDB taxonomy): domain Bacteria; phylum Bacteroidota; class Bacteroidia; order Bacteroidales; family Bacteroidaceae; genus Bacteroides. The sequence continues at coordinate 17,053 of CASFQC010000032.1, forward strand.
GTGGCATAGTCCGGAGAGGCATGAACCGGACAGACTGAGACGTTAATCACTCCCGTTCCCTGCCATGCCTGCGAGGGAAGCGGAAAGAGGATATTCAGCACAAAAAGCAGCCATATAGGAATATATCTCATATCATTACTCTGTTTTGGAGTGTAAATGTAGACATTATGTCAGAGAACAAGGGGCTGCCGATGGTTAAAGTATGCGAAATGCGTCCTGATGTCATTCGTGACGCGGCCGATACAGGTAGCTCTGATGTCGGCACGAAGTCCCGCTACATCATGTTGTTGGCCATGTTCGCCACTATGCTTCCGTCAAACAGATGTATGGTCCGATGCGCATAGGAAGCATCGTGCTGCGAGTGTGTCACCATGACAATGGTCGTACCTTCCCGGTTCAGCCCGGTCAGCAGATTCATCACCTCCGTACCGTTCTTTGAGTCCAGGTTTCCCGTAGGCTCGTCGGCCAGGATAAGTCTGGGCTTGGTCACCACGGCACGGGCTATGGCTACACGCTGCTGCTGTCCGCCACTGAGCTGCTGGGGATAATGTCTGGCCCGGTGGCTGATAGCCATGCGACGGAGCATATCGTCTACCATGCGCTTGCGCTCGGAGGCCTTGACACTCAGATAGGTAAGCGGAAGCTCCACGTTCTCGAATACGTTAAGCTCATCTATCAGGTTGAAGCTCTGGAACACGAAGCCTATCTTACCCTTGCGCACCCTGGTACGCTCCTTTTCATGCAGGTGGGCCACTTCCTGCCCTAAGAGTCTGTAGCTGCCTTCGGTGGGATTGTCCAGCAGGCCCAATATATTCAGCAAGGTGGACTTGCCGCAACCCGACGGCCCCATGATGGCCACAAACTCTCCTTCTTTCACTTCCAGGCTGACGTGGTCCAACGCCACGGTCTCTACTTCCGACGTGCGGAACACTTTGCTGATGTCGTTAATCTGAATCATAGTCTTCTATTGTTTTATTGTTCTATTCTAATCTATTGTATTTCATTAGTTTAATGGTTCCGGAAAGTTCCAAGGTCTGGAACCGCAAGTTCCCATACTAGGATAAGCCGGTTCCCTTGGGAGGATACATCGGTCCCAAGCTTTGGGAATATCGAACCCAAGCTTTGGATACAGGCCAAAGGTCATTCGCTCTTGATGCTGTCCACCGGATTGGCGTTGGCTATGCCCCAAGTGCGCCACAACACGCAAGCCACGATGAGCGCCAACAGGACAAGCCCTGTAAGCACATACATAGGCCAGCCTGCGGGCACCTGCGTGGAGAACATGTCGAGCCACAGGCGGTTGACATACACCGAGGCGAGGATACCCACCAGGATGGCGGGCAAAGCCACCACCAGGATGTCGCGCCCCAGCAGTTCCAGTATGCCGGAAGCTTCCGCCCCGTTCACCTTGCGGATGGCTATCTCCTTGGAGCGTCGCTGCACCTCGTCCGCTGTGTAGCCCAGGAGACCCATGAGCATGATGACGAACATCACAAGGCTTGCCACAACGGTGGCGTTGCGGAACACGCGGACGGGGTTGTACATGCTGTCATGCATCTGCTGTAAGGAGAGGATGTCAATGGTTTTGTCCGGATAGGCTTCGGCTATGGCCTTCTGCAGTTTCAGCCGATTGTCGGCAAAAGGCTTCTTCAGTTTCAGGCTGACATTGTAGCAGACCGCTCTCATGCCGAAAGCCACGTAGGGCATCTGCGACACATAGAAGCTCCCTATCTGAAAGTCCTTCACCACGCCCACGACCTTTGCCATCATGCCCATAGTGCGTACTACCTGACCTATGGCATTGTCTGCCGTCCAGCCCATGCGACTGGCAAAGTTTTCGTTGACCATCACTTCATCTTCCCCGCGCGGCACACGACCCTTCAGTACCGTCATGCCCATCAACGTAGGATAGTTTTCCGTCACGTAGTCAAGGCGGGCGGAAAAGAGGTTCTCGCCGTTCTCACTGTTTATCATTGTACCGCTGTAGCCTTCCAACGGATTGCCCATGCTTCCTGCCACGTCTTCTACATAGGGCAAACCTTGGAGGAAGGTCGCGGCACGGTCACTGTCTGTATCTGAAAGACGCCCCAGATACGTCAGCGCCACGCGGTCCATCGTGAAGCCCATGTCCTTGTTCATGACGTATTGGTATTGCAGCATAATCATCCCCATCAGCCCGCAGATGAAGGCCACTCCGCCGAACTGCACGAACAGCAACGGACGCTTCCACCCCTTCTTACCTTCCGTATAGCGGCGGAATACCTGTGTCACCGGAATACGGGCAAACAGCAGTCCGGGCAATACGCCGCCCACAATGAAGAGCAGCAACACCGTCAGCACCGGCACCCAGATGCGATCCCATGTAAAGAGGTTGGAGAGCTTCGTGGCCGCCGTATCCTCCACGAAGTCCCGGAAGCCCAACATCAGCAAAACCATCACCACCACTGCCAGCAGAACGATGACTGCCGTCTCCACCAGGAACATGCCGAAGATGCCTGCGCCGCTCGCCCCGTTGCACTTGTGTACGCCTATCGCCTTGGCGCGGCGCGACAGGCTGGAGACGCTGAGCAGGGCATAGTTCAGCGCGGCGATGAAAAGGATGCTCAGACCGAGGACAAGCATGATGGCTTTCATCCGCGCTACCTGGCTGTAACCACGGTACGTGTCGCGCAGAGGAGCCACACGGATTCTAAAGTCAAAACCGTTCTTCCCACGGTCGGGCATCAGCTCGGAGATGAGGACATCAATGCGGGCGTTCAGCCGGTCCACATCCGTCCCCGGCTTCAGACGGACGTATTGCGGGAAAGAATCACCCCCGTCCCATGAGTAGTTCGTCACCGTCCGTGCCCACGAAGGCGGAAAGGAGATGACGGCATCAACTTTCACCGTAGTATTGTCGGGCAGGTCGGCATACGTGCCGCGTACGGTCAGGTCGCGCGTGTGGTTATAGCTCACCACCTTGCCGATGGGGTTCTCACCGCCGAACATCCGCCTGGCCAGACTCTCGCTAAGATAGAGTACATGGGGCTGCTGAAGATCCTGCACGGGGTTGCCACTCAGCACCTTGATGCCCATCGTCTGAAAGAACAACGAGTCAACGCAAAGCTTCGGCTCGTCAAAGCGGGTGTTGCCATAATATAAAGGATAATAGGCCAAATAAGAGCTGGTACATGTGCCCGCCTCCACCTGGTCGGGGAAACGCTCCAGGATGGTGCCGACCGTGGGTCCCATGTTCTGTTGCTGCCAGTTGAATTGATTGCCGTTGACGATGAACTGTGTCCACACCTGGCAGATGTCCTTATAGTCGCGGAAACACGTGTCGTAGCTCTGTTCGTAGGCCACACGGGCGAAGAGCAGCACGCTCATCGCCAGCGCCAACCCCAGGGACACTACCTTGAAGAGGTTGCTGCCTGCCGCATGGCGCAAAGTCTGGATAATGTAATAAAATTGCTTCATATCGTTTTATAGTATAAATGAGGGTTTGTCCTTCAAACATGCTGCAGAAGCCATGCCAAAACAGAATACCGCTGATTGCCATCAGTATAGCTAAAAAAACTCCGAACTGTAAGTGTACAATTGTTGGACACCGGTGTCCAGAAGTTGGACACGTCAAACAGGACAGTATTGCCGTAATATAGGAAACCAAAAAGAGAAACATTTATCCGCCTCCATCAGACAGAAAACTCTATCTTTGCCCCGAGTTTTCCAATCACATATATATCATTATGAAAAAAGCCTTCCGGCATATGGCCGCACTTCCGCTATGCCTGATGATTGCAGGATGTGAGATAATAGACTACCACCCCTATGACGTGCGTATAGAGGGTGAGACCGAAGTCAATGCACATAATATAGAACAGATTGAGTCCCTATGCCTTGGCAAAGACACCCTGCGCGTGGCCGTGATGGGCGACAGCCAACGCTGGTATGACGAGACTGAGGACTTTGTCGCCGACCTGAACAGACGGAAGGACGTAGACTTCGTAATCCACGGAGGCGACATGAGTGACTTCGGCGTGACCGACGAGTTTCTGTGGCAACGTGACATCATGGACAAGCTGAACGTGCCCTACGTCTGCCTCATAGGCAACCACGACTGCATAGGTACGGGAGAAGACACATACAGGGCTGTATTCGGAGAACCGAACTTCTCTTTCATCGCCGGGCGGATAAAATTCGTCTGCCTGAATACCAATGCCATGGAATATGACTATTCACGGCCGATACCGGACTTTACGTTCATAGATTCCGAAACCACCGCCCGCCGGGATGAGTTCGACCGTACCGTGGTGTGCATGCATGTGCGTCCCTATGCGGACCAGTTCAACAACAATGTGGCCAAAGTATTCCAACTGGCCATAAAACAGTTACCCGGTCTGATGTTCTGTACTGCAGCCCATGAGCACCGCCTTTTCCAGATGGATGTATTCAATGACGGCATCACCTATTACATGAGCGATTGCATGAAGCACCGCAGCTACTACCTGTTCACCATAACCCCCGACGGATACAGCCATGAGACAATATATTTCTAAGATACTGGTCCTGGCCGTACTGGCCGCTACAGGCATCACATTGTCCGTAAAAGCACAGGAAGGCCACAACCGTCTTTCTAAAGATACGGTGACAATGGTCATATATGATACCATTCGGGTGTCGGACACGGCATCCGGAAGCATCCGGAAGCTATCGTACTACGAACGTAGGGTACACCGCTATAGGAAACACTGGAACGCACTCATACCCACATATACCAAAATGCAGTTCGCCGGAAACATGGGATTGCTGTCCTTCGGAACTGGTTGGGATTACGGAAAACACAACCAATGGGAAACCGACGTATATCTGGGATTCCTGCCCAAATACAACTCGGATAAAGCACGCGCCACTTTCACCCTGAAACAGAACTATATCCCCTGGAACCTGAAAGTGAAAGAAAGCCGTTTCTCCATAGAGCCTCTGACCTGCGGCATATATATGAATACGGTGTTCGGAGGCGATTTCTGGGTAAGGGAGCCCGACCGATACCCCAAAGGATATTACGGATTCTCATCGAAAGTGCGCACACACGTCTTCTTAGGACAACGTTTCACCTACAACATAGACCCAAGACGCCGTTTTACGGCAAAGGCCCTCACTTTCTTCTATGAACTGAGCACCAGTGACCTTTACCTTATCAGTGCTGTAACCAACCGTTATCTCACGCCGAAAGATTATCTCAGCCTGTCTTTCGGCATAAAACTCCAACTACTTTAGGACATCCGCACAAAGCTGTATTCCAGATGTTTGCTGAGAATATATACACAGCTTCCTGTGAATGGGTCCACACCCGGCTGCGAACCCATTCACAGCATCCTGCATACAGGTCCGCACCAAGCTGCAGACGGGTGCGCACCAGACCAGTGAATCATCACAACCTCCGGCACACGATAAAGAGAGAAGACAGAAGAACAGCCTCCTGACGAAAGAGCCGCAACCGCATTGCCATATATGTCAGGTTTTAACGTATCTTTGCAACGGATTATACTGCATAATATGAAAAGACAAGGCAACATACTTATTGTAGACGATAACGCTAACGTACTCACTGCCCTGAAACTACTATTAAATCCCTACTTCACCACCATTAGGACATTGGATTCTCCGGTGACACTGCCTTCAGTTCTGGATGAATCGGAATGGCAGGTGATATTGCTGGACATGAATTTTTCCGCAGGCATCAACAGCGGAAATGAAGGACTATACTGGCTTCACCGGATAAAAGCGAAAAGCCCGAATACAGCCGTAGTGCTCTTCACGGCCTATGCGGACATCGAGCTGGCCGTGCGCGGCATTAAGGAAGGTGCTTCCGACTTTGTGGTAAAGCCGTGGGACAACCAAAAGATGATTGATACCTTGCTGAAATCCGCACAGCAGCAAAAGCCTTCGGCCAAACCGTCCGCCCCTATACCCTCATCACAAAAGATGTATTGGGGAAACAGCACTGCCATGAAACAGTTGCAAGCTCTGGTGGAGAAAGTAGCCCCTACAGAAGCGACCATCCTGATCACCGGAGAAAACGGTACCGGAAAAGAAGTCCTGGCCCGGGAAATACATGCTTTGTCAGCCCGACGACATAAAAGCATGATTTCGGTAGATATGGGTGCTTTGACAGAAACATTGTTCGAGAGCGAACTGTTCGGCCACATGAAAGGTGCCTTTACGGACGCACATACAGACCGACCAGGAAAATTTGAAGCCGCGCAAGGAAGCACTCTCTTTTTGGACGAAATAGGCAATCTGACATACCATCTGCAAGCCAAATTGCTGACTGCCATACAACGCAAAAGTGTAGTGAGGGTGGGAAGCAATACTCCCATCGCCACAGACATACGCCTGATATGTGCCACCAACCGCAACCTGCCTTCATTGGTAAAAGCAGGCTCCTTCCGGGAAGACTTGTTCTACCGTATCAATACCATACATATGGAAATCCCTCCCTTGCGGGAAAGACCTGAAGACATAGTGCCACTGGCAGAACACTTCATGCGGCATTACGGAGAACAATATGGAAAGCAAGGGCTGCAATTGAAGGACGAAGCGCGCAAACGACTGGCAGCATACGCCTGGCCCGGCAATATCCGCGAATTGGAACATGTCATGGAAAAGGCTGTAATCATCGGTAACAGTCCCTTACTGGATGAAGAACTGTTCCCACTCCCGCAACGAACCACCACTTACAATATGTCTCCCACATTGACATTGGAGGATATGGAGAAACAGATGATAAGCAAAACAATAGACGAATGTTGCGGCAACCTCTCTGCCGTTGCTGCCCGACTGGGCATCAGTCGGCAAACGCTATACAATAAAATGAAAAAGTACACACTGTAACGCCTTATGCGTGTATCACTGAAAAACGATTTCAATATCCGGCTGATTGTCACCATTGTCCTTGCACTGTTCTGCGGATTCACCTGGACATGGACCATATCCGGCACACCATATGCCTTATTCCTGACCATCGTGTCCAGTCTGGCCGTCCTGGCTATGACGTGGAAACTGACAAGACAGTATAAACAACATGAGCACAAAGTGCTATTCTTATTGGATGCCATAGAAAACAACGATTTCAGCATACATTTTCCAGAACACACGAAAGACAATCCCGACGTAAATGAGGCATTAAACCGTGTGGCACGCATACTCTACAATGTGAAACGCGAAACCGTACAACAGGAAAAATACTACAAACTGATACTGGACAGTGTAAATACAGGCATTGTGGTACTAAATGAAAACGGTGTGGTATACCAGAAGAACGACATGGCCCTACAGCTGCTTGGGCTAAATGTTTTTACCCACGTCAAACAATTGGTACGGACAGACAAACATCTGGCTGAGATGTTGGAAAAAAGCAAAGGAGGCGAAAAGCGACAAATGAAATTCTACAATGAGCGCAAAACCGTAAATCTTTTCATCAGAGTAAGCAGCATAAACATACACGATGAGACATTGCGCCTCATCGTGCTAAATGACATCAATTATGAACTGGATGAAAAAGAAATGGATTCCTGGACAAGACTGACGAGAGTCTTAACCCATGAAATAATGAATGCGGTAACCCCTATCACTTCATTAAGCGACACACTGCTCACGCTGGCAGAAAGCCCTCATCCCGAACACGCCTTGCAAGAAATAAAAAACGGTCTGCAGGCCATCAATGGTACAGGAAAAGGATTATTGGCCTTCATTGACTCTTACCGCAAGTTCACGACCATTCCTACCCCTCAACCTACATTGTTCTACATCAGACCTTTTCTGAAACGTATGGCAGCCTTGGCCATGCATCAGTATCCGGGAAACGACATCCGCATAGACATAAAGGTAGAACCGCATGACCTCATACTCTATGCAGACGAACAACTCATATCCCAAGTCATCACCAATCTGCTGAAAAATGCCATGCAGGCAATATTGTCTTCGTCGGAAAATTGCAGCCAGGGGCTGATATCCATCAACGCCTACTGCCAACAAGAAGAGACTATATATATAGAAATAAGCGACAACGGCCCCGCCATATCCCCTGACATAGCCGAACATATATTCATCCCATTCTTTACCACCAAAGAAAACGGTAGCGGTATAGGATTAAGTGTATCCAGACAAATCATGCGACAGTCCGGAGGAAGCCTTACTTTATTGCCCGGAAGCAAAAAAACTTTCCTCCTCCGCTTTGACTAGACGCTTATTGTGAAATGCCATTCGCTAACAATCTGTCAGAGTCCAAGGCCTGCCTTACGGCCAACTCACCTCCTGCTATAATTTCAGATGCACGATGAAAATCCATCATATCATAACGGGAAGCTGGAATGCTGACCAATATATCAGGCCGTATATCAACTAATTGCCAAGAAGAGATGCGCTGCATCATTATGCGCGAAGAGCGAACGAGCAGGCCATATATATTCATCTTATTATGACAACAGGCACTTTCCGCAGAAGCATTGACATCCACCGCCACCAGCAGACTGCCTTCTGTACGGATAGCCCGGTCAAGAGGTAAAGGATTCAATATGCCTCCGTCTACCAGCACACAGTCCCCTACTCTTACAGGGCGAAACAAGAAAGGAATGGAAATGGAAGCCCGCACCGCCTTGTGCAGACTTCCGCTGCAGAACTGCACGGCACATTCGTGGGCAACATCCGTAGCAAGAGCCTTATAAGGAATGGGCAGGTCTTCGATGTTCCTGTCAGGCATGAACTTTGCCAATTCATTCATAAAGGCAATATTTACATCGCGTTGTGAATTTTCAATTATCTTTGACGCTTCTGCTACTTTTATCGAAGGAGCTTTATGAGTACCATTTACGAGCACTGAATTATAAACACTATCTACTATATCTGCTATTTCAGGAGTTGAGCCGGAAGTGACTTTCTTTATTTTCTCGACCGTGTGCAACTTATCTCCCGGATTAATTCGTTCAGGCGAATAACCGGCAAAGAAATCCACATTAAACTTTAAGCCACTTACTTTCTCCACAACCGGCAAACATTCTTCCTCTGTTACGCCAGGATATACGGTAGATTCATATACGACAATATCACCTTTATTTATTACCTTGCCTACCGTTTCACTTGCACCCCAAAGCGGTTTTAAATCCGGATGGTTATTCTTGTCTACCGGTGTAGGAACAGCTACAACATAAAAATTGCAGTCGCGTATTTTCTCTATGTCGGTGGTGCAAACAAAACCGTTCTTTATAGCACCTTGCAGTAGTTCGTCACTCACTTCAAGAGTAGCATCATGGCCGGTCATAAGTGATTCCACACGTGCTGGATTCATATCATAGCCAACAGTCTTATATTTTGTTGAAAGCAATCTTGCCAATGGCAAACCTACATAACCTAAACCTATTACTGCAATTTTAATTTCTTTCATATTACGTATTTATTTATATTTATATTTGGTTT
>CASFQC010000033.1 GCA_949296415.1 uncultured Bacteroides sp.
GGGGGAATACCTAAAGATACAAAAAAGCCAACTAATTCGCAATACTTTGTGTATGAATTAGTTGGCTAATTTTATGCTATTTACTGAATGTCCCTTCTTCTTTTCCCATAGAAAAAGCGCGGCATTGCACGTTTTCCCAACGTTCTTATTCGGGAAAATCCACGCAATACCGCGCTTTTTGGGTTTTCCAGACCTACTATCTGCGGAAAGCCTGGCGCATCCTACGCATGAAGCGCACACCTATCATCACCCCATCGAATACAGCCATACCCGTATTGAAAGCACGCATCAATACATTGGTCTTCTTTGCAGCCGGCTTCAGCGGGGCCAAGGCCTCATGACACAACAGCCCGATAGTCTGTTTCTGTTCATCCAACTGCTTCCTCACTTCAGCCTTACGTCTTGATATATCCTCAAGAGTAAGGGAAGAATAAAGATTCGCAGGTCTTACAGAATATGGGTTGGCAGAAGTTTGCATAGACAGAATAAAAAATTAAGGAATAACAGTAATAGGAAAACAGAAAGGATACAAAGACATCATTTGTTCCTGTCAAGGAACAGTCCAGCAAGGAACCGAGTCATAGGATTGACAATCAATGGTTTGCGGAATACTAGAACCAACACGATAAGCAATACGTTGAAACATGCTATGAGAAAGAAGCTCATTACGCTTCCTCCGACCAAAGGCGCCAACAGATAAACTAACGTAAACGACAGATAGAACAGAGCCACCATGCCCATACAGATAACCAGCAACACCACAATAAGTGTAGAGAGCAGAATGGTGAGCTTCTCGGTTATCTCCAACCGCGTATATTCTTTCTGAAGCTCCAAGTATTTCTTCAACTCCACAAACAATTGCCGAAGATTATGAACACTTTTATCGTCTACAAACATAATGGCTCTGTTCTTCTAACATAAAAACATCAAGCAGGATTTTCATTCTTCATCTCAGCGGCAATTTCGTCCACCAGATTGTCCATTTCGTTACGGTTAAGACGAATACCTTTCTTGCGAAGGATCTCTGCTATCTTGTTACGCGTATCCTCTCCTTTTTCAGGAGCGAACAACACACCCAACGCAGCGCCCACAGCAGCGCCACCTAAAAAAGCTGCCAATACATTCAATGCTTTCATACGCTTTTCCTTTCTTAAAAATTAAGAGTAAAACATGTTTGTCATTGGCAAATATAGTGAAAAAAGCGAACTGTTATTCCCCTAACGTTTCCTTTATATATATTTAACACGATAAAATTGTATTTTTGCAAACCCATTCTGACAGAAGATACATTTATGGACAAAGTACGTTTCGGTGTAGTCGGCACCAATTTCATAACCGACTGGATGATACACGGAGCGCGTCAAGACAGCCGTTTTGACCTACAGGCTGTCTGCTCCAGGAAAGAAGAGAGTGGAGAGGCATTTGCCATGAAGCATCATATCCCCCACTACTTCACTTCTTTGGAAGAAATGGCAGCCAGCCCTTACATAGACGCAGTGTATATAGCCACTCCAAACTTTCTGCACGCAAGCCAAAGCATTCTCTGCATGAGCCACGGCAAACACGTGCTGTGTGAAAAGCCTATGGCCTCCAATACACATGAGGGGAGGTTCATGACCGAAGCATCGGAAAAATATGGAGTGACCTTGATGGAAGCCATGAAACCTACCCTTACACCCAACTTTCTTAACCTCCAACGCAACCTATACAGAGCTGGGGTCATACGCCGTTATTTCTCTGCCTATTGCCAATATTCATCACGTTACGACAAATTCAAAGACGGAGGTATCATACCTAATGCGTTCAACCCCCAACTGTCCAACGGAGCTATAATGGACATTGGAGTCTATACCATTTATCCCATGGTGGTACTGTTCGGCATGCCTAAGGAAATTAAAGCATCGGGATTGCTGTTGTCCACCGGAACCGACGGGCAAGGCACCGTACTCTTCAGATACGATGATATGGAAGCCTCCATTCTCTATTCCAAGATAGCGGACTCTGACCTTCCGACAGAGATTCAAGGCGAGCAAGGAAACCTAACGCTGGATCGCATCAACAAAATCAGCCGGTTGACTTTCACCCCTCGGACGGCAAACGTTCCGGGTGGAAAAGGGCGTATATCTGTGACCGAAGATCTGACCATCTCCATGAATAAAGATGAATATTATTATGAAATGGCCGAGTTCATTAGTCTTGTATTGGCCGGAAAACGGGAGTCAAGTATCAACAGCCACCAGAACTCACTGCGTACACTGACACTGCTTGACGAAATAAGGCGCCAACTTGGCGTGACATTCCCGGCAGACAAATGAAATCCTGTCTACAGACAAAAAGAAATGCAGACTTTAAAACAAGATTCCGTATCTTTGCCCTGCGAAGAGAGGATGCGGCGCAGCCATGACGTCTGAAAACGGTACTTTCCACCGTCAAGACACCCGCCTCTTACAATCTTAGTCTCATCGTTCATTCTATAAATATATGAAACCACAAAAACTTCTATGCCCCACACTTGCATGTTTTCTTGCAAGCTGCTGTTGTAACCTGATGATGGCAGGAGACATTACACTGACCATCAACAAACAGTATCTGAATCTGCCTGTATCACATCATGCGGAACGCAAGGCCATGAGCTTCACTGTAAATGGCAAACAGGAAAGGCAGTTTGTCATCCGCCTGGCCACAGACACCCCTGATTACTGGGTATTCAGTGACGTATCGGCCTTCAAAGGCAAAAAACTCACCATCTCCTACGACGGACCAGACGACGGGCTATACCAAATATATCAAGCTGACCAAATTGCCGGACAAGACTCTATCTACCATGAAAAGAATCGTCCACAACTGCACTACACCCAACGCCGAGGATGGAACAACGACCCCAACGGATTACTTTGGTACAAAGGAGAATACCATCTATTCTACCAGCACAATCCTTATGAACGCGAGTGGGAAAACATGCATTGGGGACATGCTGTAAGTAATGACCTGCTGCATTGGACCGAACTGGACGAGGCTTTACGCCCAGACCATAACGGTACGGTTTTCTCAGGTTCAGCCGTGATAGATTATAAAAACACATCGGGATTCGGGACAAAAGACAATCCTGCCATGGTAGCCATATATACCGGAGCCGCAAAGAAGCAAGTACAATGTCTGGCTTACAGTCTGGATAAAGGACGCACCTGGACCAAGTACGAGGACAACCCAGTGATAGATTCCGGAGAGAGATGGAATACAGTAGACACACGCGACCCCAAAGTATTCTGGTATGAACCCAACAATGAATGGGTAATGGTACTGAACGAACGCGACGGACATAGCATATATACCTCAAAGAATCTCAAGGAATGGACTTACCAAAGCCATACCACCGGATTCTGGGAATGCCCCGAACTGTTTGAGTTGCCTATAGACGGGAATCCCGCCCATACCTCATGGGTAATGTATGGGGCTTCGGGCACCTACATGCTGGGAGACTTCAACGGAAAAGAATTCATCCCCAAAGCAGGGAAATACTATTATTGCGGAGGAAGTATATATGCCGCACAGACCTATACTGACACACCAGACGGGAGACGCATACAGATAGGCTGGGACCGGATAAATCACCCCAACCTGCCAGTAAACGGATGTATGACTTTACCTACAGAACTGACTCTACGCACTACCAAGAACGGCATACGCCTGTTCTGTAATCCTATTAAAGAGTTGGAATCCCTTGAAATGTCCGGAGTGGAGGCACGCGGCCTCACGGCCGAACAAGCCAATGAAATACTGAAACCTTTTGCCGGAAATGATGTCATAAGGTTACGTTTCACCATCAGACTGTCACATGCCACCAGTGCAGGAATCAGCTACAACGGCCAAAATTTGTTGGATTATGACATGAACGGCAACCGGGTGAACGGTACTTTCTACTCTCCTGAAGACATGACCAGTATGGAACTGACTGCCGACCTTATCGTAGACCGCACCGCAGCCGACCTTTTCATAGACAATGGAGCTTATGTACACTATATGCAATGCTCTCCGCGCAATGCTAACGGATACCTATTCTGGGGAAACAACATTGAAGTGAAATGGCTGAAAGTAACGCCGATGAAGTCTATATGGGAATAATGACTTAAAAAAATAAGAGCCTGTCGCTTAAATTTTGCTCAGCACTGTTTTGAGATGTTTTTCCTAGAATATTTTCCCGTTGTCATGAGGTGCGTAGCAGGTACGTGACGGAAGAGAACGGGAAAGAGGCCGGAAAAAGGCTTGAGAACAGACTGAATGAAAATTTATTTTAATAGGCTCTAAAGGTCAGAAACAGCTCCTAAAACCATACACATCCATACCCCAATATTATAAAACAAGAGGATAGTATGTTCCGAAAGCCACAGGACATACTATCCTTATTTTATGCACCAATATCTCAGACAGCAGACAGCAACAACGGTTTCATTTGCATCCACAAATGTTACATGTAACACTTGTGACAGTCTGTGCAACATATCTTTCAGGAGTTTTACCGGCATAGCCCTACCTTTGGACAACCAAAAAACAACAATCAACCTATTTTCAACGAAATGAAAAGAAATACTATTTTTGTCTGCTCAGTATTACTGTCAGCCTTGTGCGGCTCCACCTTGTGGGCACAGGAAAAAGAGAACAGTAAAGAAGAGGGAAACCGCAACGTCATGCTGAACGCTGCCAGTGCCAACGGCCCGCGCGAAATACAGATAGGGCTTCCCTCGGCCGATGTCAATGTGCTGGAGAACGGCATGCCTGTCACCTATGCCACCAATCCACACAGTGTAAATTCATTATGGCGTTCAGACGCTAGCCTCAGTCATGTAGGTCTGCTGAAAATATCGGAAACGGCCATCACCACAGGCAACATAGGATACGCGGTCAACTCGTTCACCCAACTGGGGGAAAAAGGCTTTAATGGCACACTTAACTACAAAAGCAACCACTTCGGCATGCAAGAATTCTCGCTCAACCTAAACGGGGAAGTAACCAATGACTGGTATTACAGTGCCAGCATGTATCAAGACTTTGACCCGGGAACGTTCAAGATAAAATCCACCCCTTTCCAGGACCGTACGCAAATATATAAGATAGCTCTGACCAAACGCTATCATGAAGGACGGGGTGAGATGACCGCTTTCTATCATTACAGCAACAGTCATCCAGTGTACAGTTATGCCACACAGTCAGCACCCTTTATCTACGTAGGCGACGGAAGTGTGAAGGAGTTCGGCGACTTTGCCTTAGGCACCACATCGTACCTGCCTGTAGACAATGAAATGATATACCGTGATATGCGTACCGGCGAACTGAAGAAAACCAATCTGTATGATGCCAGCTTGAATCTGGGCAGTGAATTTGCTTTGATGAATACCTACAAATGGGACAACGGGCTACAATGGAAAGCCATGCTGAAATATGACCACGCTACCGGATCACTGGTCTACCAGACACCGATGTCGCTTGACCAGAACACCGCAGGACTCAACTATCTGTATGAAGCCGAAGACGGCAGTATGCAGCCTTACAAAGGACAGTATGTACAGAGCCGTATGTCGTGTCTTAACCGGGGATTCATAGACGAAGCAATGTTTACCACCGAATTGTCAAAAACACTGGACAACAGTACATGGAGATTGGGATTGAACGAATGGTATTATGCTATAGACTACACATCGAACACCACCATGTATGACCAGTCCGTACCTTCGGACGGCAGTTACCCTGTGCGACTATACAATGCCGACTATGCCACCTCCACTACACGTTCCTATGCCGGAAACGGATATTACTATGACTTCAACCGGAACGCTTCGGAATACTACGACGGGCATGACAACAAACTGGCCATGTATTTCACGCATGACTGGAATGTAACAGACGTATTGAACGTGTATTACGGCGCACGTCTGGAATGGCAATCGCTACACGGAGTAAACGCTGCCGTGCGCAATGCCGACGGTGAATATGTAGGACGGTTCGCCGACTACCATCTGGGAGCCACCGCCCCCGACGGTACAAATATAGCGCCAACTCCTATGGATCACAACTGGCTCAATTACGCCTTTACAGCCGCCGCCACCTACCAACTGACAGGAAAATTCGGATTCACGGGCGACTTTACCTACATTACCCAACATCCTAAAATAGAAAATTTCGCACCGGCCACACAGCCTAATACGGATAAAATCTCCGTACCTTTGGGACGTGTCGGCATATATTACAACAACTCATGGCTAAGCCTGACATCGCTATTCTCCTACATATCAAAGACCAACAACAACTCCACACTCAACCTGCAGCACACCACCGCATCGGGTAACAACGAGATTGTAGCCGCACCGCTGACTTACGACATAAAAACTCTGGGCTGGACTACAGATATAGTGGCGCATCCATTCAAAGGATTTGACCTACACTTTCTCTTCACCTACCAGAAACCCACGTACAAAAAGTACGAAACGGCTGTAACGTTCTCCGATGGATACGTAGGCACCATCAACGCCACAGGAAACATCGTGGCCGAAATTCCACAAGTCATCGTAGAAATTGACCCCAGCTACATGATTACCAAGGATCTGAAGCTATGGACAAGCTTCCGCTATTTCAGCAAGACCTATGCTAACCTGAACGATGCCTATTATTTTAACGGACGCTGGGAAACCTTTGGCGGACTGAACTGGCAAGTGAACGACAAACTGGCTTTGGGATGCACCATAGTGAACTTCCTGAATCAGACCGGAGCGAAAGGCAGTATTGCTGGTGCCGAACTGATAGAGAAAGAAGATGCCGACCGCTATGCAGGTACCGTCATGGCAGGCAGCTACATCCGCCCATTCACCGTGGAGTTCTCGGCAAGCCTGAAATTCTGAACGCCAAGCAAGCCAATCGGCTGCAGCGTAGCGAATCACCCAAAAAACAAAGCACAATTATCCGGAAAACATGTATATTTGAACACAAAACCAAAGAATAGCATCATCATGAGACAAAAATTCTTCAAACTTACCATGACACTGACCGCAGCAACAGCATTCACGGCCTGTCAGACACCAAACGGAGGCTTGGAAGTGGAACATCAAGGAGACACACTCACCATAGTCCACATAGAAAAACCCGCCAAGTATCTTATCCTCCCTATACAGGAGACAAGCAACGAGGTCAAGGTACGCCTTGAAACAGGAAGCCCCGCCGACTGTGCCATGGACGTGCGTCTGGCCGTGGACAGCATAGACTACTACGTGCCTTTTGCACTGAACGGACAGCATACGGTAACCGTCCGGCGCATCGGATCGGACGCACTTTGCTGGGACAGCATCTGCCTGAGTGACACGTTTGACACCACAAACCGCGACTATTACCGCCCAGTATACCATCACACACCTCTATATGGGTGGATGAACGATCCCAATGGAATGGTATATAAAGACGGCGAATACCACCTTTATTATCAGTATAACCCTTATGGTTCCAAATGGGGCAACATGCACTGGGGACACTCCGTAAGCCAAGACCTCATCCACTGGCAGCACCTTGCCCCAGCCATAGCACGCGACACCCTGGGACACATCTTCTCAGGAAGTACGGTAGTGGACAGAAACAATACAGCCGGATACGGAATCAATTCCCTTATAGCCCTTTATACCTCAGCCAGCGACGAACACGGACAAATCCAGTGCATGGCCTACAGTACCGACAACGGACGTACCTACATCAAATATGAAAAGAACCCCGTGCTGACTCCTTTTGATGGACTGAAAGATTTCCGTGACCCGAAAGTATTCTGGTATGAACCAGATAAAAAATGGATAATGATAGTATCAGCCGACAAAAACATGCGTTTCTATTCCTCTCCCAATCTGAAAGATTGGACCTACATGAGCCAATTCGGCGAAGGTTACGGCGCACAACCCAACCAGTTTGAATGTCCCGATTTCGTGCAGATGCCCGTCAACGGCGACAGAAACACTATGAAGTGGGTGATGATAGTCAACATCAATCCCGGATGCATGTTTGGGGGAAGTGCAACAGAATATTTTGTTGGAAATTTCAATGGAAAGGAATTCAAATGCGAATCTCATCCTCAGACCGTCAAATGGATAGACTACGGCAAAGATCACTATGCTGCTGTATGCATATCGAATACCGGTGACCGCACCATCGCCATTCCCTGGATGAGCAACTGGCAATATGCCAATATCACTCCCATCAAACAGTATAGGGGAGCAAACGGCCTGCCTCGCGAACTGTCACTTTATACAAAAAACGGAGAGACCTATGTAGCGGCCAACGTTGTACCCGAAGCCAAGACGTTGCGCAAAGACACACGCAAAGTAGATGATTTTCAAGTAAACGGCGAGCACCGGATAAAACACTTGAATGACGGCACAAGCAGCGCCATGGAAATGGAGATGGATATCACACCGGACAATGCACAAACTGTAGGATTTGACCTGTTAAATGATAAGGGTGAGAAAATGAAAATCTATCTTGACATGAAAGAGGGGCGTCTGGTAGCAGACCGCACGGAAAGTGGCATCACTGATCTGGCCGGCATAAATAAAGGCAGCTACGACGTACATGTAAAAGAGACTGACGACCATCGTAAAAGCCTTTCCATAAACTATCAGAATGATTTTGCATTAGGTACATGGGCTCCGCTCTCCTTATGTGACGGAAAGACTTACCACCTAGACATCTTTGTAGACAAATGTTCCGTGGAAATATTTGTTGACGGCGGGCGCATAGCCATGACCAATCTGGTATTTCCCACCAAACCTTACAACAGTCTGCGCTTCTATACAGAAGGAGGCGAAGCCACAATAAGCAACCTGAACATACACAGACTGGAACTATAAAGCGCAAGACACGGCTATTTTCATTTAGTTACCATCCCTGCATGACAAGATGGCGGGCTACAGACTGACAAACTCCGGTCCGGTACACACCCATACACAGCCCAGCGCGGAACCGTCCGCAGCCTGCTGTGAGTCCGTTCACAGAAAGCTGTGTACCCATTGGCAGGAAGCTGTGAGTCTGTTCACAGGAAACTGTTGGTACACAGCATACTGACCGGCATAGAATACTGTTCCTCATAAATGGGGCTTGTAACGGAAGTAAATCCAAGTATTCCCTATGAACGGAAAAATCTTTGTACGTCCTACATCTTAAATGAAAAATCCGTGAACGAAAGAATAAATAAACACAATCTTTTTTCTAACCAACATTACGTTATGAAACATATAGTCATCGTTACCATACTATCTGGATTATTAGGCTGTACATCAGCAATGCAAGCGGCCGAAACGAAAAATATCCGCATATCCACCAAACATACCGATCTGGTATTGCAAGTGGCAGAAAACGGACGTCTGTATCAAGTGTATTTCGGCGACAAACTTCGTCATGAGTCCGACTTGGATAACTTCAGCTGGCAAGTACATGCCGCTTCAGACGGAAGTGTGGTGCCCCGTGGTTGGGAGGTGTATAGTGGTTCAGGCAATGAGGAATTCTTCGAACCCGCACTGGCTGTCACACATGCCGACGGCAATCCTTCCACTTATCTTTATTATGTGTCATCCGATACCAGACAAATAGAAGGCGGCACACAGACCGATATCGTCCTGCGCGACAATGCCTATCCACTTGAAGTGACTATACACTATGTGGCCTACACAGAAGAAGACGTATTCAAGACATGGACTGAAATCCGGCATGAAGAAAAGAAACCGGTCTATCTGTCTGCATACGCCTCCACCATGCTCTACTTCAGCGCAAGCAATTATTATCTGACAGAATTCAGTAGCGATTGGGCCAAAGAAGCCCAAATGAGCACACAGCCCCTCCGCCCCGGGAAGAAAATTCTAGATACCAAACTTGGCAGTCGCGCCGCCATGCACATGCATCCTTTTTTTATATTAGGCTTAGACCAGCCCGTCTCTGAACATCAGGGACAAGTGCTGTTAGGTACTATAGGATGGACCGGAAATTTCCGGTTTACTTTTGAAGTAGACAATGTAGGCAACCTGCGTGTAATATCAGCCATCAACCCTTATGCCTCACGCTATGAACTGAAACGGGAACAGACATTCACCACTCCTGAATTTATCTTTACTCTCAGTAACAATGGTGTAGGCCAAGGAAGCCGTAACCTACAGAATTGGGCACGACACTATCAGCTGAAAGATGGCATGAAGCCCCGTATGACCCTATTGAACAACTGGGAAAATACAGGATTCAACTTCAATCAAGACATTTTGGCTGAGCTGATGGTAGAAGCCAAAGACTTAGGAGTGGACATGTTCCTTTTGGACGACGGATGGTTCGGGAACAAATATCCACGCAAGAATGACCACGCCGGATTAGGCGACTGGGAAGTAACCCACGAGAAACTTCCAGGCGGTATACCAGCATTGACAGAAGCAGCAAAAAAAGCCGGAGTGAAATTCGGCTTATGGATAGAACCGGAAATGGTCAATCCTAAAAGCGAGCTGTTTGAAAAACATCCCGACTGGGCCATACATTATCCCAACCGTGACGTATATTACTACCGCAACCAATTAGTGTTGGATCTAAGCAATCCTGAAGTGCAGAATTATGTATATGAAGTGGTAGACAAACTGCTGAAAGAAAACCCGGAGATAGCCTATTTCAAGTGGGATTGCAACAGCCCAATCACCAACATATACTCTCCCTACCTAAAAGAACGGCAAGGACAGTTATACATTGACCATGTGCGTGGTATATATCATGTACTGGAACGGATAAAAGAAAATCACCCCAATATACCCATGATGCTTTGCTCCGGCGGAGGAGCCCGATGCGACTACGAAGCATTGAAGTACTTTACCGAATTCTGGTGCAGCGACGATACCGATCCGGTAGAACGTCTGTACATCCAATGGGGATTCTCACACATATTCCCAGCCAAAGCCATGTGCGCGCATGTCACAAGCTGGAACAAATCAGCCTCCATCAAATTCCGTACAGATGTAGCTTCCATGTGCAAGCTGGGATTTGATATTGGCCTGAAAGAGCTTAGTGCAGAAGAACTTGAATATTGCCGACATGCTGTAAACAACTGGAAACAGCTTCAATCTGCCATAATGGATGGCACGCAATACCGGCTAGTCTCACCTTATGAGTGCAATCATATGGCCGTAAATTATGTCAGCTTGGACCGGAAAACAGCTGTACTTTTCGCTTATGACATTCACCCGCGCTACCAAGAGAAACTGCTTCCCGTCAAACTGGAAGGACTGGATCCCGACATGATGTACCGCGTGGAAGAAATTAATCTCATGCCAGGAAAAAGCTCATCCTTACAGCTTGACGGAAAGACCGTATCAGGCGATTACCTGATGAAGGTAGGGGTGAAAGCTTTCAGCTCCAATGACATGCAAAGCTGTGTTGTAAGACTCGTAGCCCAATGACAAAAGCAATAAAAAGAAAAAAGACATGACCAATTACAACCAAATGAAAATCGCCCGCCTGCTGCCTGTAATGCTCTGCTTCTTTACCATGGGGTTTGTAGATCTGGTGGGCATCGCATCCAATTATGTAAAAAACGATTTGAAACTGAGTGACACACAAGCCAACCTTTTCCCATCACTCGTGTTTTTTTGGTTCCTCATTTTCAGTGTTCCCACCGGAATACTAATGAACCGGATAGGACGAAAAAAAACAGTGTTGCTGAGCCTTGCTGTCACTGCCATATCACTTCTACTACCCGTTTTCGGCGACAACTATGGGATGATGCTCTGCTCCTTCTCCTTATTAGGTATAGGCAATGCGCTGATGCAAACGTCTCTCAACCCACTGTTATCCGCCATTGTAAGCGGCGACCGTTTGGCCAGCTCACTCACTTTTGGCCAATTTGTCAAAGCCATAGCTTCCTTTCTTGCTCCTTATATTGCCATGTGGGGAGCCACACAAAGCATTCCCACCTTCGGACTGGAATGGCGGGTTCTGTTTCCCATCTACATGACAGTGGCCGTTGCTGCCATATTCTGGTTAGGAGCCACTCCTATAGAAGAAGAAAAATCCGACAAGGCATCCGGATTCGCCGCCTGCTTCAGGCTGCTGGCCAAACCTTTCATATTACTGTGTTTCATTGGTATCATGTGTCACGTAGGAATTGACGTGGGTACCAACACAACAGCTCCCAAACTGCTGATGGAAAAACTGGGCATGACCCTTGACGAAGCTTCTTGGGCTACCAGCCTTTATTTCATCTTCCGCACGGCAGGATGCCTCAGCGGTGCATTTATACTTCAGAAGGCAAGTTCACGCTTCTTTTTCGCTCTAAGCGTTGGCTGTATGCTGGTTGCCATGGTAGGGCTACTGGTATCGGACATACATTACATCATATACATATGCATAGCCCTCATAGGATTTGGCAATTCCAATGTTTTCTCCATTATTTTCTCACAAGCCCTATTGGCTGTGCCCGACAAAAAAAACGAAGTGTCCGGACTGATGATTATGGGATTGTTCGGAGGCACGATATTCCCCTTACTCATGGGCTTTGCCAGTGATGCTGTAGGACAAGCCGGAGCCGTAGCTGTAATGACAGCGGGTGTGCTGTATCTGACAGGATACACTTGGAAAATCAGAAGTTAATAAGAATTGGTAAAAAAATCAAAGATAGATTGATCAAAAGGAGAATTCAAACGAGCTATCAATTGTCTATATACAAAGAACGATATTTACTATGACCAATTATGTAGTAGGAATGGGTGAAGCACTATGGGATGTGCTGCCCGAAGGGAAAAAACTGGGTGGAGCACCCGCAAACTTTGCCTATCATGTATCACAGTTTGGCCTCAACAGTCAGGTTGTAAGTGCCGTAGGCAATGACAGACTGGGTGCCGAGATTCTGGAAAATTTCAACCAGAAAAAGCTGAACAGCTTGATAGAGATTGTGCCCTACCCCACAGGAACCGTACAAGTGACGCTGGATGGTGCCGGGGTACCATGTTATGACATAAAAGAAGGTGTGGCATGGGACAACATACCCTATACCTTGGCACTTGACCATCTGGCTAAGCAGACACGCGCCGTATGCTTTGGCTCATTGGCACAACGTAGCGCCGTATCGCGCGAAACAATCAGACATTTCCTTGATGTAATGCCCGACGGTGATGGACAACTTAAGATATTTGACATAAACCTAAGACAAAACTTCTACAACAAAGACATCATATGCCAGTCCTTGTGCAAATGCAATATTCTGAAAATAAATGATGAAGAACTTGTCACCATCGGTAGGATATTCGGTTATCCGGGAATAGACTTACAGGACAAATGCTGGCTCCTTCTTGGCAAATATAACCTGAAAATGCTCATCCTGACGTGTGGTATAAATGGCAGCTATGTCTTCTGCCCGGGCAAAGTGTCGTTTCAGGAAACGCCCCGTGTGAAAGTGGCTGATACGGTAGGTGCAGGCGATTCGTTCACAGCAGCGTTCGTATCAGGCATACTGAAAGGCATGTCCGTTGAAGACGCACACCAGCTGGCCGTACATACCTCAGCTTATGTGTGTACACAACAAGGGGCAATGCCCTTGCTGCCTGAAGGCCTGACAGACATAAAAGGTCTTTAATCCCCAATCGGCCGGACATAGTGGACACGATGTCCGAAGAGCTGTTCCGGGAAGTAAAAACAATCCTTGTGCAGTCTGATGACCGATTGGAGTCAATTCCAGAAAAGGGGAGTAGAAGTCAGGAATACGGCCTTCTCCCCTTTTCATATTATAACGCCGTATGCCAGTGCCGTCAGAGCTTGTTGACACCACTGCCGAAAAGAGCAAAATCTCCAAGACAAGGGTCATCAGGAAATACTTCGGCCAAAGCACGGGTTATGGTTTTGGCGTTTTTCAACGAATAAGTGACCGACGAAGTCAACCCTAACTTATAGGCCATATGGCAAACATGAGTATCCAAAGGAATGATAAGGTCACGGCTATGGAAATGAGTCCAAATGCCCAAGTCTACAGAAGAATGCTTGCGTATCATCCAACGTAAAAACATATTCAGTTTCTTTTGTGGACTGGAGGCCGATACTCCCATAAAGGTACAAAGCCTCTCCATAGGACTGCCGGAATAGGCAAGCAGAACCTCTTCCAGATCAGGACAGCACCTGTAAGCATCATGCAGAAGGGCAAATACAGAACGGATATCGGTATAGTCCAGCATCCGATAAAAACTCTTCCGCGCGGGAGGAAAATGTTCTTTCCAGACTCCGGACACCACATAATCATAGGGAGACCCACCCATAAGCATATGCAACTCCTCAGCCTTAGCCAATATCTGCTTACGGTTGCCAAAGCTCAGTATGGCAGTAAGCATTCCGCTGATTTCCACATCTTGTTTCCTATGAAAACGATGAGGAAAGCGCACAGGATCATCGGCTATAAAATCCGGACTATGGAACGTGTTGGCCCATAATCTTAGCTGTTGTTTCGTTTCTTCTGTCATGTCGGAATGTCTGTTCAGTTTCTCCAAAAACTCCGGGTAAAAAGTACCAGAACGGTAAGTATCTCCAGACGCCCTATAAGCATCAACGCGGAAAGAAAGAGACAGCAGAATCCGTTCATATAGGAAAAGTCACCCAAAGCACCTCCCTCGCCAAATCCGCACCCCACATTGCTCATACTTGTAATAACCATGCTGCAAGCCGTCTCAAAATCTTGCGTAAATACAGACATGACCAGCGACGCGATGCCAAATATCAGAATATAGAGCACAAAAAAGCACATAATGCCAGCCATCACATCGGGATGTACGCTCCTGCCGTTATATTTCACATTAATCACCCCGTTAGGATGGATTATACGCTTCATCTCATTGCCGGTATTGCGGAACAGCAACAACAGCCGCACACATTTCAGACCTCCTGTAGTAGATCCGGCACATGCACCGACAAACAACAAGATAAAAAGCACGCTCTGCTGCATCAGCCCCCACTGAAGGTAATCTGTAGTGGCATAGCCTGCCGTAGTTATGATAGATACGACATGGAACAGGGCATCGCGCACACAGCGCTCCACACCAGCATATCCGGAAAGATACAGTCCTGCGGCAACGGCCACGGAGCAAACCAACACCACGGACAGATAGAAACGGAACTCCTCATCGCGCATTATCTTGCCTGTCTTTCCTATAAGACTGTAGTAGAGCAGGCTGTAATTGCAGCCAGACAGGAACATGAACAGCGCCACCACATAATGTATAAAGGGGGAGTCCCAGTAGCCCAGACTAGCATTCTTGGTGGAGAATCCTCCGGTGGCCAGTGTGGTAAGCGAATGGCACACCGCATCAAAACCTTCCATATCCCCCAGCAGAAGAAGCCCCGCAAGAACCACCGTCATGCCGATATACAGTATCCATGTGCGCCGTGCCGTAGAGGCGAACGTTCCCCGAAACTTGGCATGGACAGGACCGGGAACTTCCGCCACATAGAGGTCGCGCCCTTCTATACCCAAGCCGGGTAATATGGCGATGAGCAACACTATGATGCCCAGGCCACCGAGCCACTGGGTGAGACATCGCCAGAACAAAGTGGCGTGAGGCACACTCTCCACATCGCTCAGCACGGTGGCTCCCGTGGTGGAGAATCCGGACATGGTCTCGAATATGGCCTTACATACATCGGGGATGGTCCCGCCCAAAACAAAAGGCAAGCAACCGAAAAGCGTGAACACAACCCACGTAGAGGTAACAATGAGATACCCGTCTTTTTTGGTCAGGACCCCGTCCCTCACCCTTATCCTGCGCAGCAGCAAGGAGGCGACCGCCGTTATCAAGGCTGAACAGGCAAAGGCAAAGGCGTCGCTCTCGCCGTAGCACACTGCCATGACCGCACATGCGGCGAAAGCCACGGTCTCCACCAGCAACAGCTTGCCCAGTATATGCAGATCGAATCGGAAGTTTATCATCATTGGAACAGTTTGATTACTTTTTTGGCTGCCTCGGGCAGGGCGAATATCACCACATTGTCCCCGGCTTGTATCCGGACATTGCCTTTGGCTATCATGGCTTCCCCATTGCGTATGATGCCGCCTATATTAGCGTTGGTGGGGAAATTAGTCTCAGCCAATGTTTTCCGGGTAATCTTAGAGTCGGGCTCGGCCACCACCTCGAACACCTCCGCCTCGGATATGGACACGAACTTCAAGTGCCTGACATCAACGTTCAGCGTATAACGGTAGATGTACGAGGCGGCTATCAGCTTGGTGTTGATAAGCGTACCTATGCCGATATTTTCCGCCAGGTCCATATAGTCTATGTTCTCCACCTCGGCCACACTCTTCTTCACCCCCAGCTTCTTGGCCAGCAGGCAGGACAGTATGTTGGTCTCCGACGAGTTGGTGAGGCTGATGAAGACGTCGGTGTTCCTTATGCCCTCCTCACGAAGGAGCGCGAGGTCACGTCCGTCGCCGTTTATCACCAGACTGGACTTCAGCTTGTCGGCCAGGGCTATGCAGGTCTCTCGGTCACGGTCTATAATCTTCACGTGATACTGCTTTTCCAGCAGGGACGCCGTCTTACACCCCAGGCGGGTGCCTCCCACTATCATCACTTGCTTTATCTCATACTGCTTCTTTCCGCAGAGCATGAATATCTGCGCTATGTTATCGGGCTTGGTCACGAAAAACACCAGGTCCCCGTAGCAGAACGTGTCGTTTCCACGCGGGATGATGGTCTGCTCCCCCCGCTTTATGGCCACCACACGGAAATTGTCCGCCCCGTAAGCGGCCGCCATCTGCACGAGGGTCAGGTTGAGGATAGGCGCCGTCTCCCATATCTTGATGCCCAGCATGCGCAGGCGTCCGTCAGAGAACTCGTGCGCCTGCCGAGTTCCGTTGAGCTTAAGGGCGGCCACAATCTCTTCCGCCGCCAGCCTTTCCGGATAGATGATGGAATCTATGCCTATGGTGTGAAGGAAGTCCTGCGTGTCCGGTTCCAGATACTCGCTGTTGTTCACCCGCGCTATGGTCCGCCTGGCCCCGAGTTTCTTAGCCAGTACCGCGCAGTTGAAGTTCTCCTCTTCCTTATGGTTTACAGCGATGAAGAGGTCGCAATGGGGCACTCCGGCATCTTTCAACGCTCCGATGGAAGTGGACGACCCGCAATGTGATACGATGTCAAGCTGGCCCTCCAACATGTCCAGCTTGTCCTGGTCCTTGTCTATAAGCATGATGTTGTGCTCCTGCTTGCTGAGCATCTTGGCCAGATGTGTGCCCACCTCACCGGCTCCGGCTATCACTATATTCATAATCGTGTGGATTTTAATGCTGACATAACTTAGAGCCTGACCGGCTTTACGCGCAAAATAACGTAATTAATTTCAAAAAACATAGCGGTTTGCTGTTTTTCCATGCTACGGCAACTGTTTTTCCCCCGTCCTACCCGCCGCAGACACGAACGGACCAAAAATCTGGTATCAGCCTGACAGGAATCTGACTTTAGACTATCAAAATCTGCCCTCTGGCTGAAAGTTGTCCGTGGTGCGTGGAGATACAAGCCAGGATGCGGGCAGCATGCCTCAGGAAAGCTGGCGAACGGCGGCATCATAAGGATTTCCGGCGGACAAAATCCGTGGGATTCTCGCCGAAACATTCCTTATAACATTTGGCAAAGTAGGACGGCGAAGTGAATCCTACCATATAAGCCACCTCGGCGACAGTCTTGTCCGTAGTGGCCAACAGGCCGGAAGCACGCCGCAGGCGCATGTCACGCAACAGCTCGTTGGGGGAATGTCCGGTAAGGGCCTTGGTCTTACGGTAGAGCTGTACCCTACCCAGCCCCATCTTGGCGCCCATCTCCTCCACGCTGAAGGCCGGGTCAGACAGGTTGTCTTCTATCTGCCTCCACAGTCTGTCCAGAAATGTCCGGTCTACGGGTCCCAGCCGTGCCCCGTCTTTCTGCTCCCCGTCCGGATGGCAGGCAAGGAAGTGTTGGAGTCTCTTGCGGTTTTCGGCCAGATTGCGCAGACGTGCCAGGAGGACACGTGTGCTGAAAGGCTTGGCCATATACGAGTCAGCCCCGCACTCATAGCCCTGCAGACGGTTCTCTTCCATAGCATAGGCCGTGAGCATGATGACCGGTATGTGGGAAGTCTGCAGTCCGGACTTCAGGCGGCGGCAGCACTCCATGCCGTCCATTACGGGCATCATGACATCGCACACTATGGCGTCGGGCACATACTTCGCAGCCATATCCAGCCCCGTCATGCCATTGTCCGCCTCAATGACTCGATACTCCCTGCCCAGAATCTGTGCCAGATAAGCGCGTATGTCAGTATTGTCGTCAATGACCAATATGGTCTTCCAGTCTTCTTCCCCACTGTTCATGGCCTGCCCTCCAGCAAGCGGAAGGGATGTCGGAGCCTGTACAGAGTCCCCTGTGTCGGAAAGGCCAGGCAGAGACTGTCCGCCGTCCTGCCGCAGGGGAACGGATACCCGAAACACCGAGCCCCGGCCTTCCTCGCTTTGCAACGTGACCCGCCCGCCATGCATCTCGGTGAATGCCTTGACCAGGGCCAGCCCTATACCCGACCCTTCACGGTGATTGTCCGCCTGATAGAAGTCCTCAAAGACGTGCGCGGCCTGTTCCGGCGACAGGCCGGTTCCCGTATCGGCCACTTCCAGACAGGCCTGGCCGTTGCCTGAGGCGGGATCCTCGCCTGCCAACGACAGGGTGACGGTCACACTTCCGTCCGCTGGAGTAAACTTGAAGGCGTTGGACAAGAGGTTATAGAAGATGCGTTCCAGCTTCCCGGCATCAGCAGCCATCATACAGCCGGAGGGCACGCCCGACGTGTCCACCCTATACCTGATGTGCTGGCTGTAGGCCACGCATCTGAAGGCTCCGGCCCATTCCTCCACCTTCTCCTTGAGGTCGAACAGACTGAGATCCAGCTTCAGTTTACCTTCCTCGTACTTGCGAAAGTCAAGCAGCTGGCCCACGAGGCGTGTCAGTACGACCACGTTCCGACGTGCCATGTCCAGCAGGAAACGGTAGTCCTTGTCGGGAGGCATGGTGTGCGACAGCTGTTCTATGGGGTCGGCAATGAGGCTCAGTGGCGTGCGCAGGTCATGCGATATGCGGGTGAAGAAAGCCAACTTGGCCTGCGTGGCGTCCTCCAGCTTGCGCGAGAGTTCAATAAGCTGGTCGCGCTGTTGTTCCAGTTGCCGTTTCTGCAGGCTGAGTTCCGCGTTCATCCTTTTCTTGGTCCAGAAGGCGCGCACCACAAAAAACAGCAAGGCCAACGTGAGCACCAATATGACGGCGCACGTCAGCAGGAGCGCGCGCTGCATGGAGTAACGCATAAGGTAGGCATCCAGCCGGCGATCCAGGGTCTCTATCTTGCTGTCCAACGTACCGATGTGTTCATTCTGCATCATCATGATGCGCGCGTTGGCCTTATTGACCAACGCGGTGGACAAGGTGTTCTCGTGTTCATAAGGCTTTCCTTGCAATATATCCATAGCCACCTGCAGCACCTTGTCACCGCCTGTAGGATAGACGAAAGTGGCATCAAGCTTACCTTCAGACACCATGTCCACTCCCCGTCCCTCCCCGGGCAGGGCATCAACGCCGACAAACAACATTTCCTTCTCCCTTCCTCTGTGCAGCGCCGCGCGATAGGCTCCTGCTGCCATGCGGTCATTGTGTGCGAATACCAGACTGATGTGGCGATGGCAATCCAGCAGAGAGTCGAACTTTGCTTCGGCCTTCCTTTCCTCCCATTCTGCATCTACAGTAGCGGCTATGTGTATGTCGGGAGTCTCCGCCAGCGCATCGGCCAGCCCCCTATGGCGTTCTATAGCCGGAGTGGATGCCGACAGGCCTGTCAACTCTAGCACTGTTCCGTGTCCCTGGAGACGGCTGGCTATATATTGTCCGGCACGCCGGCCTATGTCGTAGTTGTTGGCTCCCACGTAAGCGGTGCAATGGTCGGAACGGGTACGACGGTCCACCAGCACCACAGGAATACCCTTGGCATAGACCTGCTCTATAGCAGGACTCACGTCATCAACCACGTTGGGCGATACGATAAGCAAATCCACTCCCATATCCACCATCTCCCTGATGTCGTTTATCTGACGGTTATTGTCGTCATTGGCTGCCCTTATCACAATCTTGACTCCGGGATAGAACAAGGCTTCGCGCAGTATCTCGTTGTTTAGTTGGGTACGCCAGTCGTCATCGCTGCACTGCGACACACCGATAAGCAGACAGGGCTTCTCACCGACGCATGAAGCGAAAAGGAGCAGAGCAAGAAAAAGAAGCGACAAAAGTTTGACGAGCTTACGCATATTCATATAATAGATTGATTCAGACGGGCTATGTATGTGAGGAAAGGACATCGCGGACATCTGCCCCTGTAGGTGACTGGAAAACGCGCAGTCCGAATTCGGGCAGGGCGGCCAGTACGTAGTCCAGCACGTCGGCCTGTACCCCTTCGTAAGGAATCCAATCCTTTACCTTGGAGAAGAAGTACAGTTCCAGTGGCAACCCATGCTCTGTAGGCTGTAGATGCCGTACCATGCAGTGCAGTTCCTGATTCACTACGGGCAGTGACTTCAGATAGGCTTCCACATAGGCTCTGAACACGCCCAGATTGGTCAGGCTGTGCCCGTCAAGCAAGTCCTTATCGTCATATCCGTTGTTTCCCCCCGCACGGTCAACCTTCTCCATAAAGCCATGCAGCAGACCTATCTTCCTGAACCTTTCCATCATGGACGGAGTACACAGCCGGATGCTGTCCATGTCTATGTATATGGCACGCCGTACCCTCCGTCCGCCGCTTTCACGCATGGCGTTCCAGTTCTGAAAGGATTCGCTGACCAACGCATAGGGGGGTACGGTGGTAACGGTATTGTCCCAATTGCGCACTTTCACTGTAGCGAGCGATACCTCAATGACAATGCCATCCGCATCGTACTTGGGCATTTTAATCCAGTCGCCCACCTTTAGCATGTCGTTAGCCGAGAGCTGCACTCCGCTTACGAACCCCACTATACTATCCTTAAAGACCAACATGAGTACCGTAGCCACCGCACCCAGTCCTGCCAGCAAGGTGAGCGGATCCTGCCCTATAAGCTTACCCAGTATAACTATGCCTCCTATGAACCACATGGCGACCTGTATAGTCTGCAATATGCTTTTCAGGGGCTTGTTGCGGAAACGTACCTTCTCATTGTACACGCTGTAGACGGCATTGAGGAAGGCATGTCCGAAAAACAGGCATGACAGCACAATGAGTACATAGCACACACGTTGTATCAGCTCTATCGTCTCGTCACCCGTATCGGCAAAGGCCACAGGAATGAACAGATAAATGACCAAGGGAGCCACGATATGGCTGAGACGTATCATCACCTTATGGTCGAACACCACATCGTCCCATGTGGCTTTGGTCTTCTTCACCAACTTGGCCACACCTTTCAGCACAATATGTCTACACACCATATCGGCCAGTAGAGCCAGAAGAATCAATACAGCCAGCGCAATGAAATGATCAAGTTCGTCGGCTGTCGCAGGCGACATTCCCCACGACACTAACATACGGTCAATGTTTTTCAGTATTTCCATCTATATGTCAAACATAAGAACAGGTTCATCCTTTTTCCAAAAAGCGTCTTATATCGTCTTTCAGCCACTGATACAGATACAGGCCCTTATAGCCATCGTTCTTCTTCAGCATCAGAGCCACATTGGCCTGGCTGTTCTCATAGCTGGTCAGTTCGTTATGGAACTGCACATTATGCATGGCCAATCTGCGTATCTCCTCTTCCCGTTCTCGTCTAAGAAGCGTACATACGGGTAAAAGAAGCTTCATTACCACATTATCCATCACATGGTGTCCCTGCATGTAGAGATAGGCTGTATCGGGTGTAAGTCCCAATGGGACAAGTTCGCCAGCCAGCCGGTCTACTTTTCCTATACAATGAGGATAGTTCCTGCGCAAAGCTTTCAGCCGACTTCTTACCTCGCGATCCACACTGTGCAGATTCTTGTCGGGCCTATGCACATCAACCTCTCTCAGCCGGGTACAGGCATTGAATTCGTACATGGGAAAAGTGTTGGTGTCACGTTGCCGGTAGAACCATATGTTCCACAAAAAAAGCGGATATACAACCTGTGAGTAACGGCGCATGAAATCGGGAAAATCTATCACCATCCGATCGTTAAGCGTGGCTTGCACACACACTTCATGCAGGCTTTCCGCATAGCAATGAAAGTTCTCTATGGCATAGCCGTATGTCTGGAAGATATAAGGATTTCCGTTTATCTTCCTTGACACTTCCGTAGCCCCTTGCAGAAGGAAATCATAATCACTGTCCACACATGCTATGAGACTTTCACCCAGCTCGTCGGTATTCAACGTATTCATCAGCACCGTTTTCTTACCTCTCGCCAATGAAGTGGACGATGGCAGCATAACCTGAAAACAACGTTCTCCGTCCTCAAACTCGGCAAGCAACGTACGCCAGAAGGCCACATCATCATAACTCTCAACATAGGCCACGATACGCCGCTTGCGCTGTCGCGAAGAGAACTTCCGAGCCGCATCCAGATAAGCCGATGTCAGATTATGTCGTAATGTCGTAGCCACGTATACTTTAATCTGTAGTATTCAAAAATTATGTGGTATAAGTTGTCACCCGGGGCATGCCTTCGGATACGATCCCGGTTTCCCTACGATGATATCGCTGACTTCAGTTACCGCATCCAGCCATCCTTCCATTATCACAGCAGGTGAATGAGTTGTCATGATGAGCTGTACGTTAGGGTTCAGTCCGCGTATCAAACCTATCAGCTTCTGTTGCCATTCAACGTGCAAAGAAGCCTCCGGCTCGTCCATAAAGAGGACACAGTGAGCGTTGTCACGCACCAATACAGTAAGCAGTATAACCAAAATTTGCTTCTCGCCGGAAGACAGTTTGTAAGGCAACAACCTTTCTCCATCCTGCCAGAACACGATATCGTTACTTTTCCGGTCTATCTTCTTACGGGTATAGTTGAAAAGGTTGTCCACCATATCCTGAAACTTCCGTTTGGGAACAGACAGTTGTGAGGCCTGTCCTCGCACTGTTTCATCCCCACTACTCAGCAACTCAATCATGCGGTTGCCGATATTAACCTGATAATCCAGATAGCGGCGCTGCAACAAATAGAGTTGCCAATCCAATTCTGAGCGTATGTTAGAGTCAGGCATTCTAGTCAGAAAGTCGCCCGACATAATCGGCCTGTCATAACTCCTTATCACATCATAAGGTATAAAAGTAGCATCCGACCTGTCAAAGCTGACACAAACCCCATTTTTCTCGCCATTCTTCATCTCTCCCGACAGCTGTTCCAGATAATTTATGGACCGATTCAATATGGTAGTCTTCCCCACTCCGTTTATTCCTGCCAGAATATTGACATCAGGGCGCAAATCCCAAGCTATGTCAAAGCGTTGCCACAGCCCGTGTATTTCAATTCTTCTGATATAATTTGCCGAAATCTCCGTCATGATTCTTCTATTTCATCATTACTTGTCCACTCTCTCTTAGACTTGAAATAAGCGTCAAGCAAGGATTTTGCCGCCACAAAAGACGTCAGTTCCCCTTGCAGCACTTGCCTTTCCTTCTGTGCCAACATTGCCTTTATGCATGGGTTATGATAGAAGCTGTCACGCAAATGCTCTTCAATGGTCTCATACATCCAATATTTGCTTTGCGCGTTCCGCCTGTATTCAAAATACCCGTTATCCTTCACAAAAGCGATATATCTGTATATCATGTCCCATATTTCCTTTACTCCCAAATTATAAAACCCAGAATAGGTGAATACCTGCGGTGTCCATCCGCTTTCCGGGACAGGAAACAGACGGAGAGCATTACGGAACTGCACCGCAGCCAAACGCGCAGGTTCCAAGTTATCACCGTCGGCCTTATTGATGACTATACCGTCAGCCATTTCCATAATGCCTCGCTTTATACCTTGCAGCTCATCACCCGTACCGGCCAGTTGAATAAGTAGAAAGAAGTCTACCATGGAATGAACTGCAGTCTCGCTCTGTCCCACACCTACAGTTTCCACAAATATCTTGTCAAATCCAGCCGCCTCACATAAGACTATGGTCTCACGAGTTTTACGTGCCACCCCTCCCAAAGAACCGGCAGCCGGACTGGGCCGTATGAATGATTTTGGATGTACAGCAAGCTTCTCCATACGCGTTTTGTCACCCAAAATGCTCCCTTTGCTACGCTCGCTGCTGGGATCTATTGCCAGTACGGCAAGCTTACCTCCATATTGTTCCAATACGTGCAAGCCGAAAGCATCTATTGATGTACTTTTTCCCGCTCCCGGCACTCCACTTATACCCACCCGTATAGAGTTTCCCGCATAAGGCAAGCATTTCTCTATCACTTCTTGTGCCACCGATTGATGTTCAGGTCTGGTACTCTCGGTCAATGTGACAGCCCGGCTCAATACTGTAATGTCACCTTTTATTATGCCTTCCACATAATCGGATACAGAAAGCCGAGGTTTCTTCCTACGATGGCCATTCTTCAGATAAGGATTCACGGAAGCCGGCTGTTCTATGCCAGCATTGACGGCCAGTCCTTTGTAGGCTTCGTTATTTTCAGGATGTTCCATATGATTTGTTTTTCAGGTGGTTATATATCTGCCTTATCAAGAACGCTCAGCGCACATCAATCTGCACCTTAGGGTGTATTGGATCATTGGTTATCATCAACAATCGCAAATGACGACGTTTCTTTCGCAAATTCCGTCTGACCAACGTCACATGCAATTTGGCACTTTCTCCCGGTTTGAGCACACTTTTTTTCAGACTGATGTTTATAGCCGGATGAAAAGTCTGAATTTTGTTAATGACCAACGGAGACTGTCCGTCATTGGTGATGACAATATCTTCACGTACTCTTTTCTTTTTCTCCAACCGGGAAAGCATATCCACCCTAGTGGTTGACAAACGGATAACGGGAGCCTTATCCCGTTCCTGCTCCGTCAGGTGGGAAAAATCGGGCAACAATATAGCTGAAACAGGTATCTCATTCTCATCGCTCACCTTATCACCCATGAAGCGCGAGAGATAAACAGATGTACGAGTCAGCCCCAAATCAACCAATCGCTCAGTATTCAACGTAAGCCTGATGATACCACTCTCGCCTTGTTGCAACACATCAGGAACTGCCTCCATTTCCATATAAGGAGGCAAGTGCATAAGAACCGGCTCATAAGCTTGCGGAGAAAGATTCACTATGTGTATCTCTTTTACAGGGTGCTCTCCCTTATGTGCATCGGGAAAGTCTATGGCATCACAATCCAACCTTATCTGTCCTATAAGATAAGGGTGGGTTTGAGTATGGTCCTTCACTTTGGTCACGACCTCGCCTTCAAAGTGTAAGAAGGCCACATTGGGACGGGCATTGCTATATATGGCCACACTTTTTCTAAAACGTCCCAAGGTTTCCGCATCAAAGCTCACCTTCAGCACGCCTTTTTCTCCCGGTGCTATTGGGTCTTGAGTCCAATTCACAACGATACAGGCACAATCGGGCTCCACCTGGGTAAGCACCAACGGACTGTCCCCTGTGTTGGTTATGACATATTCGGCTGTAACAGGATGCTTCCACTCTATCTGTCCGAAACTGACATTCTCTGTGTTTGAAGTAAGGCGAGGCTGAGCCTTGAGTACAGACGATGACGATAGAATAGCCGACAATATAGTAATAAGGTATATCTGTCTTATCATTC
This sequence comes from uncultured Bacteroides sp., assembly GCA_949296415.1. Taxonomy (GTDB): domain Bacteria; phylum Bacteroidota; class Bacteroidia; order Bacteroidales; family Bacteroidaceae; genus Bacteroides. The sequence continues at coordinate 25,797 of CASFQC010000033.1, forward strand.
CAAATATTTTCTCTTAATGTACAACGAACACTGCAAAAATAGGACTTTCCACTGAAAGAACCTAACGAAAACAGCATTTTCCCATCAGACCACACTTACCCTTACCCTACTCCATTGCAGCTGACTGATTATTTAAAAAAGGCCCGTCTTCAGCATATGTTTTCCAAAGACGAGCCTATTTACTCTGCCCTGAGCCTGTTCCAATCTGATGAGACTCCGGGCTGTGTCCGGAAGATTATCGGACAAGAGCTGCCGTATTCCATTACAGCAGCCCCATCTTATATTCTATTACAATCCGGCAAGTTCTATCAACTTCTCCATGGCAGCTGTCACTCCCTCAGGGTTCTTGCCGCCAGCTGTAGCGAAATGAGGTTGTCCACCGCCACTGCCTTGCATAAGTTTCGCAGCTTCCTTCACCAGAGCTCCAGCTTTCAGGCCATGTTCTACCAGATTGTCACTCAACATCACAGTAAGCATAGGCTTTCCCTCAAACACCGTACCAGCCACAAAAAGCATATTCTCAGTTATTTCTCCACGAAGCTGAAAAGCTATATTTTTCACTGTTTCCGGAGGAAGAGGAGCACACAGTTTAATAAGCTTCACCCCATTCACCTCCTTTGCCCCTTGCAACAAACGTTCTTTTATCTGAACTTCCTTCTCTTTCA
>CASFQC010000034.1 GCA_949296415.1 uncultured Bacteroides sp.
TCTGAAATATTTTGTATCTTAGCCATATCTTAGTCGGAGTATTTCCCCCGTTTTGGCTGCTAAACCTTATTTGCGGGGGAATACCTAAAGATACAAAAAGCCAACTAATTCGCAATACTTTGTGTATGAATTAGTTGTCTAATTTTATGCTATTTACTGAATGTCCCTAAAAAAAACAAGCTGACATATGGATTAAAGATGACAATCATTCCTTATGCCATTCTTATTGTCATTTTCCCGCGTTTCGTTACATTGCATATCATGGTTCGGTTATTTCCTCCCGCGTTTGAGCCGTCAAACTTTATTTTCAGGAGAATACCTAAAAATATAAAAGGCCAACTAATTCACAGCACCTCGTGTATGAATTAGTTGGCTAATTTTATATTATTTAATGAGTGTCCCTGCTTTTGGATGTTTTTCCGAGAATGTTTTCCGGTATATCATGAGGAATATGTGTGACGGATGAAAACGAAGGAAAAGGCCGAGAAAAACTTAAAACGAACTAAATAAAAGACCTTTAATAAGGAAAAATTAAGCAGGCTTTTATTTATGAACATTCAAGAAGAAGTCACCGTCTGCCTTTATGTCTCATGTCTTTCAGCAAATCACGGCGAAAACTCATCGCCGCCTCTTGCACACGGAATATCTTCTTGGCGGACAGTATTTTTTTGAACTTCTCATAATACGTTTCCTCCAAACGGGCGGAGGACACACGCGACTTGTTAAGCTCCCGCATCAAGGCATCATATTGCTCGTCCGTGAGTTCTTCTTTATGTCCCCTTCTCAAAGATTTCCAAAACTCCGCATTAATGGCTTCTTTCTTATCCTGCAGCTCAAAATATACCGGAAAAAACAAATCCGCCTCTTCTTGGGTAAGCCCGGCCTTGTCTTTAATGTAAACCTGCTGTTTGGCCCTGAACTCTTCAGGACTCAAACGATTCTGTTGGCATCCGTCCTCGGCTTGTGCCATAGGGATAATGAAACAGAATGCCATCAAACAAATCATTAAAAATCTCATTTCTTACTTGCTTTTTTTATTCTGAAATATCTTCGTCGTCCTCATCTGTACTGGTCAGATAGACATACAATGAATAGTCATCCAACATGGAATTGTCCACTACCGTACTTATATACTCCATCTCACGCACAGCCTCATCAGTTGGCAAAACTTCCGGCTTTCCTTGTTGTGAGGAGGCCACTCTGATAATCAGGGCTGCTCCAGCAAACATGGCCGCCATGTAGACCCAAGGCTTTACCTTGTCCCATAAAGTAGGAGCCTTGACAGCAAAGCTTGTTCCAGACTTCTCCGGAAGTTGCCGCATCAAATCCGAAGTGAAATTCTCAAAATAGCCTTCCGGCACTTCGAACGGATTCCGTACGCCTACTTTTTTCAATAAGCCATCTTCTTCTTTCATAAGCATTCTCCTTTCTATGGTATTAGACCGCCCACTAGGCTAAAGGTTTAAAGTACTGAGCAAAAATTAAGCCTACTCTAATCACATTCATCTAAAAACTTCTCTATTTTCTTTACCGCATGGTGATAAGAAGCCTTCAACGCACCGACCGATGTTCCGAATATCTCAGACATGTCTTCATATTTCATCTCCTGAAAATATTTCAAATTAAATACCATACGCTGTTTTTCGGGCAATGTCAGTAATGCACGCTGCAAAGCCATCTGTATTTTGTCGCCCGCAAAATATGGGTCACTCTCCAACCTTTGCACCACATGTGCGTCGGGATCGTCCAAAGACACCGTAGAGACAGCCTTCTGCCTGTTCAGGAAAGTAAGACACTCGTTCAACGCTATCCGATAGAGCCACGTAGACAGTTTTGCCTCTCCCCTAAAGTAATCAATGTTCACCCAAGCTTTCATGAAAGTATTCTGGAGCAAGTCGTGCGCATCATCATGTGAGAGCACCATACGGCGGATCTGCCAATATAATTGCTCGCTATATTTGGCGACCATCATCTCAAATCCCCGCCGTAACGTACTTTCATCCTGAAGGAAAGCCAATATTTCGCGCTCGTCATAAGAAGGATTCATAACTGTTCTGCTTGCTTGTGTTTTTAAAGAGCGTCTCTAAGTCTAAAGTTCATCTCACCGGTATACATGCCAACTCATTTGCCGCTTGTGTGTTCGGAAAAACCTTCAAGGCCTCCTCCAACAATACATCATCCGTGTCATAGCGTGCCGAATAATGTCCTATCAAAAGCCGCCCTACTCCGGCCATACGTGCTATCTGCGCGGCCTGCCCAGCCGTTGTGTGAAAGGTTTCGGCCGCACGTGTCCCGTCAACTCCGGCAAAGGTCGCTTCATGGAAAAGCATATCAACCCCCTTGACTTGTTCCGCTACAGCAGGAGTATAGGCCGTATCCGAACAATAAGCATATGTGCGAGGCACGTCGGGCGACGTGGTCAGTAGCCGGTTAGGCACTATAGTGCCGTCGGGTGTCTCATAATCATAACCCGCCTTTATACGGTTTAGTTCGTACACCGGTACTTTATAGAAGTCTACGGCAGTGCGCACTATATGCCGCAACCCTGGCTTCTCCGCAAACAGGAAACCGCTACAGGGCATCCTGTGCCGTAACGGAATGGTAGTGACCGTAACCGAACGGTCTTCATAGACGGTTGCCGGTTTTCCGGCATCAAACTCATGATAGATTATCTGATAGCTCATCTGCCGATTAAAAAATTCCATCAACGGTCCGAAAACCTTCTGTAGCCCCGTCGGCGAATAGACATGTAGGTCGGCCGTGCGTCCCAGCAGGTTTAAGGTAGAAACCAGACCGGGCAGGCCGAAGCAATGGTCGCCGTGAAGATGGGAAATGAATATATGGTTCAGACGCGAGAATTTCAGCCGTGACTTCCGGAACTGCAGCTGCGCGCCCTCTCCGCAATCTATCATAAAAAGTTTATCGCGCACATTCAGTACCTGTGAAGTAGGGAAATGTCTCGTGGTAGGCAATGCCGAACCACATCCCAATATATGTAATTCAAACTTTTCCATTATTTATATGGCTACAAAAGTACTTGTTTTCCAAGAATAATGCGGAAGCCGGAGGACAGTTTAATATTCTTTATCTATTTCACGGACAGCTTCAAAGCCTCATATTCATATTTTTTCTGTTATTTTACGCATATTCTTCCTAATTTTACGATATGAGATTTCACACCCATTAACACGGAGCTCCTTTTTTATTCATTCAGGTGAAGACCAAAGGAGACACAGACCAGTGCGGAAGTATTGAGAATATGATACGGACAGACGCACAACTGGATGTAAACAGCTCCATAACCTTATTTCCCTGAGACAAAGACTTCCTTCAGACCTGACTTCTGAACAAGAGCAGAAAAAAATCCCCCATCTACCCTTTTCCCTACCCCAACTATCTTCCCTCAAATCCGGAGAGAACATTTTCCTTTCAAACTTATAAACAAACGTATTTGTTCTCAAACTGATGCATTACACCCCAAAACGCCGGCATTATCCCGGAAATATGCGCAAAAAGACAGGTACAAATCCTGGAAACATGCCTTATTTGTAGTTAGGAAATCCCCAAACCTCGCATCACGTTGTTCTATCTTAACAGAAAATTAAAAATCCTCTTTTTTAGCTTCTTATCCAGCCTTTTTCCGGCCTATTTTCCCGTTCTCCTTCACCACGTAGCCCGCTACGCTTTCAGCAAAGCGGGAAGCAATCTGCCGGACATAAGCGAACAATCTACCATTCTATTTGGGCTTTAAAAGGCCACAGACAGTGGCCATGCATCGGAAACATTCATTTTTTCATGGGAAAAAGAGACCTTATTAACGAAAATCCGTAAATTCGCCCCATAGAAGTGGTCTTGAATTTATGCGATGAAATCCCTATCCGGCAAATTCCTAAAAGGAAACGGTCGGAATAAGTCGGAACAGCTTACTTGTCAAGACTTTACAAGAATCAGACATTCCATACACAGGATGAGTGCAGGAATGTCCTGTCATAATAAAGCATACTATAACCCAAGTTTCATAAGAGATATGGATACAACAAATGAAAACCGGAAGATAATCGTTTACCAAGTATTCACCCGCCTGTTCGGCAATGACAACGGACACTGCATCTGCAACGGAACGCTTTCCGAAAACGGCAGCGGGAAAATGGCTGACTTCACTATAAAAGCCCTGAACGAGATAAAAAAACTGGGTGCCACACATATATGGTATACAGGCATCATAGAGCACGCCACACAAACGGATTACAGGCGGTACAACATACGTCCCGACCATCCCGCCGTAGTAAAAGGAAAGGCCGGTTCGCCTTATGCCATAAAAGACTATTATGACATAGACCCAGACCTAGCCAATGATGTGCCTGAACGGATGAAAGAGTTTGAAGATCTGGTGAGCCGCACCCACCAATGCGGTTTGAAAGTCATCATAGACTTTGTACCCAACCACGTGGCACGCCAGTATGAATCAGACAAGCAGCCGGAAGGAATTCGGCAACTGGGAGAAGACGACGACAAAAGCAGCCGGTTCTGCCGCGACAACAACTTCTACTATATACCCGACACTGAGCTTCAAGGACAGTTCGACATGACCGGAGAAGCTTCCGAACCTTACCATGAGTTACCGGCAAAAGCTACGGGAAACGACCGCTTCGATGCCTTCCCCTGCATAAACGACTGGTATGAGACCATAAAACTGAACTACGGCATAGACTATCCTCACGGGGGAACGCGATGGTTCGACCCCATTCCCGACACATGGCACAAGATGCTACACATCCTACTCTTCTGGGCGTCAAAGGGCATAGACGCCTTCCGCTGCGACATGGCCGAGATGGTGCCTGTGGAATTCTGGGAATGGGCCATACCGCAAGTCAAGCACAAGCACCCGCACCTGTTGTTCATAGCGGAAGTCTACAACCCAAACGAATACCGGAACTATCTCTTCAGAGGTCGGTTTGACTATCTGTATGACAAAGTGGGGCTATACGACACACTACGTGCCGTCATCTGCAACACCTTGCCGGCCTCAGCCATCACCTTGTGCTGGCAAAGTCTGGACGGGATACAGCAACACATGTTGAACTTCCTTGAGAACCATGACGAGCAGCGCATCGCTTCCACCTTCTTTGCCGGCGACCCGTTCAAAGCCGTGCCGGGACTTCTCGTTTCCGCATGCATGAACACTAACCCCATGATGATCTATTTCGGACAAGAATTCGGTGAACCGGGTATGGACAACGAAGGTTTCAGCGGACAGGACGGACGGACCACCATATTTGACTATTGGAGCGTGGACAGCATACGCCGGTGGAGGAACAACGGCACATTCGACGGAAAGGAACTTACGGAAAAGCAAAAACGACTATACCACACATACCGACGCATACTTACCCTCTGCAATGAGGAAAAGGCCATCTGTCGCGGCGATTTTTTCGACTTGATGTATGTCAACGCCAACGGATGGAAATTCGATAACCACAGGCAATATGCTTTCCTCAGAAAATACGGGAACGAGCTGCTCGTCTGCCTGAGCAACTTCAGCCACGCAAACACAAGCATTTCCGTAAACATTCCGCCACATGCCTTCAAGTGTCTGGACATACCTACCTTGGGTAACTACGAAGCCACTGACCTGCTTGGCGGGAAAAAAGAACGAATCTGCATCCGGCCTGACAAACCACTTGAAACGGAGCTGGAAGGATACAACGGCAAGATACTGAAAGTAACCTGGTAAAAAAGACGAAAACCTCAGGAAACGGGCTTCCTAAGAGCTTGTTTAATTGCCCAGTACTATGTTATCAGTGCTATGTATTAGATGTTTTCCCGAAAATATTTTCCTGTTGCCATGAGGAGCGTAACAGCTACGTGACAAATAGCAGCGGGAAAAGGCCCAAAACAGACAGAATAAAAAGCTAAAAAGGAAAAATTAAACTGGCTCGTATTGATAGAAAGAAATATTTTCCTTACATTTGGCACGATAAACAAGACTTGAAGATGAACATTCCCCTCATATTCCAATTCTTGAAAGACATTGCGGCTAACAATGACCGCAAATGGTTTCAGGCACACCGTTCCTATTACGAACAAGCCGACCATGAGTTCGAGAACATGCTGACTGCCATCATCGCCCGGATATCGGATTTTGACGACAGCATACGGAACGTCAACCCACGCGATTGTATGTACCGCATATATAGGGATATACGGTTCAGCGAGGATAAGACGCCCTACAAGCTCCACTTCGGCGGGTACATCAATGCCAAAGGGAAAAAATCGAACCACTGCGGTTACTACGTGCACCTGCAGCCAGGAAACAGTCTGCTGGCAGGGGGAAGCTATTGCCCTCCCCCGCCCATACTCAAGGCATTGAGGCAAGCGGTGTACGACAATATGGACGAGTTCAGAAGCATAGTCGAAGACCCGGCTTTCAAACGCTATTTCCCGGTTATTGGCGAGAATTTCCTGAAATCGGCTCCCAAAGGCTTCTCCAGAGACTATCCTTATCTGAAGTATGTCCAATGCAAGGAATACACCGTTTCACACGCTGTGCCCGACACCTTTTTCCAGTCCGAAGATTTTCTTGACCGGACGGCCGACATATTCAGGCAGATGAAACGGTTCGCCGACTTCATAAACTACACCATAGACGACTTTGAATGACAGACTAACCACTTAAATCTCTTGATTATGATAATAGACAGACTCACACATTTCGACCGGTATACCTCCCTGCATCCCTTATTTGCCATAGTAAAGGAGTTTCTTGACAACCACAACCTGCAAGAACTGACAGAAGGGAAAATCATATTGGAAGAAGACAATCTGACCCTGACCGTATCGCATACAAGCCCCAAAAGTAAAGAGCAAGCCAGACTGGAAGCCCACAAGCGGTATATAGACATACAGATTCCCATTTCAGGCACAGAAATCATAGGATATATGCCCACAGACAGCTGCGAACCTCAGGACATAGCATACGATACGGCAAAAGACATTGGCTTCTACGAGAATGAAGCGGACACCTTTCTTTACGTACGCCCCGACATGTTCGTCATCTTCTTCCCGCAAGACGCGCATGCCCCGGCCATATCCGACAAGAGCATAAAGAAAATCGTCATCAAGGTAAAAGTACAGGAACAGTAAAGAAAACCCAATATTATCATTATGGAAACATTGAATCTGATTAAAAACGACCCATGGCTTGAGCCTTATGCCGATGCCATCACAGGACGCCACCAACACGCAATGGACAAAGAGGCTGAACTGACCAATAACGGGAAACAGACTTTATCTGATTTTGCGACGGGTTATTTATATTTCGGTTTGCATTTTACTGATAAAGGATGGGTATTCCGCGAATGGGCACCCAACGCCACACAAATCTTCCTCATAGGAACCTTCAACGGCTGGAAAGAGGAAAAGAAATTCGCTCTGAAGCGCAAAGCCAATGGCTGTTGGGAAATAAAACTGCCCGCTGGAGCATTGAAACATGGCGATTTGTACAAACTGAAAGTGTACTGGGAAGGCGGACAGGGCGAACGCATTCCGGCTTGGGCCACACGAGTGGTGCAAGACGGACAGACCAAAATATTCAGCGCACAAGTATGGGCTCCGGAAAAGCCTTACCGCATGAAGAAGAGAGTATTCCGCCCGACTACCGACCCGCTGCTTATCTATGAATGCCACATTGGCATGGCTCAAGCAGAGGAGAAAGTGGGCACATACAGGGAATTTCAGGAAAAGATATTGCCGCGCATCGCAAAAGACGGATATAACTGCATACAAATCATGGCTATACAGGAGCACCCGTACTATGGAAGCTTCGGCTATCATGTGTCAAGTTTCTTCGCAGCCTCCTCGCGATTCGGCACTCCCGACGAGCTGAAGGAGCTGATTGACACGGCACACAAAATGGGCCTGGCCGTCATCATGGACATAGTACACTCCCACGCTGTAAAGAATGAAGTGGAAGGCTTGGGGAATTTTGCCGGCGACCCCAACCAATATTTCTATCCCGGAGAAAGACATGAGCATCCGGCCTGGGATTCGCTCTGCTTTGATTACGGAAAGAACGAAGTGCTCCACTTTCTTTTGTCCAATTGCAAGTTCTGGCTGGAGGAATACCATTTCGACGGTTTCCGCTTTGACGGGGTGACCTCCATGCTTTACTACAATCATGGTCTTGGAGAAGCCTTCACCAACTATGCTGACTATTATAACGGTCATGAAGACGACAATGCCATATGCTACCTCACACTGGCAAACCGCCTTATCCATCAGGTCAACCCTAAAGCCATTACCATTGCAGAAGAAGTATCAGGCATGCCGGGACTGGCCGCCAAGTTCGAAGACGGAGGCTACGGTTTTGACTATCGCATGGCCATGAATATCCCCGACTACTGGATCAAAACCATCAAAGAAAAGATAGATGAAGACTGGAAGCCTTCAAGCATGTTCTGGGAAATGACTAACCGCAGGAAAGACGAAAAGACCATCTCCTATGCCGAAAGCCACGACCAGGCGTTGGTAGGCGACAAGACCATCATATTCAGGCTAATAGATGCCGACATGTATTGGCATATGCAGAAAGGCGATGAAAATTACACCGTGCAAAGGGGCATAGCCTTGCACAAAATGATCAGACTACTCACCGCTTCAACCATCAACGGGGGCTACCTGAACTTCATGGGCAATGAGTTCGGACATCCGGAATGGATTGATTTCCCACGCGAAGGTAACGGGTGGTCCTATAAATATGCCCGCCGCCAATGGGATTTGGTAGACAACCACAACCTTGCCTATCATTATATGGACGACTTTGATCACGACATGCTCTCTGTCATTAAAAGCATAAAGAACTTCCAGGCCACTCCCGTCCAAGAAATATGGCATAACGACGGCGACCAGGTTCTGGCCTATATGCGCAAGAATCTGGTATTTGTGTTCAACTTCAGCCCTAAGCAGTCATTTACCGACTATGGTTTCCTGGTTCCAGCAGGTTCCTATGAAGTAATCTTGAATACAGATGCCCCCATTTATGGCGGTTATGGCTTCAACGACGATACGGTAAGGCATTTCACCATCCCCGATCCTTTATATAAAAAGGAAAAGAAAGAGTGGCTGAAACTCTATTTGCCCGCCCGCACCGCCATGGTGCTTAGAAAAACCAAATAAGTACAGCTTTTCCTCTAACCCGACCGCATAAGAGCCGAAATCCGAAACCGGAGACCACACACATCCGTCTTTGAAATCCGGATGCCGGCTCTTGTGCTTTATAAGCTGTTTTCCACATTGACAGACAAATTCACTATGGACATCAGACAACTCATGCAAAACATGCGCATTGAAGCGCTTACCCCCATGCAACAAGCAGCCTTCCATGCTTGCCAAGGAAGCCATAACGTAGTCCTATTGGCACCTACCGGTTCGGGAAAGACGTTAGCATACCTGCTCCCGCTGGTACAGAAACTTGACCCAGAAAGCCAGGACGTACAAGCCATAGTTCTCGTCCCTTCACGTGAACTGGCCTTGCAGACCGAAATGGTATTCAAGCAATTGGGCACTCCCTTCAAAGCCATGAGTTGCTATGGAGGCCGTCCGGCCATGGAAGAGCACCGTACCATGAATGCCATACATCCCCATGTCATCATTGGCACACCCGGACGCATGAACGACCATCTGAGGAAAAAGAACTTTGACGCGACACCAGTACATATTTTAGTCATTGACGAATTTGACAAAAGCCTGGAACTGGGCTTTCGCGAAGAAATGAACGAAGTACTTTCGCAACTCCCCGCCAAGGCACAACGCATACTACTATCGGCCACCGATACTGAGGACATCCCCCATTTTGTCCGCATCGGCACCCAAACGGAACGGATAGACTTCCGCAACGAAAGCGTAGAAGCCAGACTGGACATCCGCCAGATCCATTCTCTCGAAAAGGACAAGCTGAAAACTCTTCATACACTATTGTGCACATTGGGCAATGACTCAACCCTGGTGTTCGTAAACTATCGCGAAAGCGCGGAACGCACTGCCGGTTATCTGTTGGCCAACCACATGACATGCGACGTGTTCCACGGAGGAATGGAACAGCTTGAACGGGAAAAGGCATTGTACAGATTCCGTAACGGAAGTTGCCCGATATTGGTTTGCACAGACCTGGCAGCACGCGGCTTAGACATTCAAGGAGTGAAAAACATCGTTCACTACCACCTTCCCCAACAAAAAGAGACATTCACCCATAGAAACGGACGGACAGCCCGTTGGCAATCCCAAGGTACGGTATACCTTATACTACACCCTGAAGAATATCTGCCCGAATATATCCTTCAGGACGTACCTGAAGTCATACTACCCCAACGCCCGCCCCAACCCTCCAAGCCCCAATGGATAACCTTATATATAGGTAAAGGAAAAAAAGACAAGTTAAGCAAAACCGACATTGTAGGATTTCTGTGCAAAAAAGGCTCTCTCACGCGCGAAGACTTGGGGCAAATAGACGTAAAGGACCACTATGCGTTTGCGGCCGTAAGACGTGAAAAGGTGAAACAGTTGCTCCAGCTGGTAAGAGGGGAGAAAATCAAAGGGATGAAAACCATCATAGAGGAAGCCCTGTAAAGCGGTTGCCGTCACAAGAAGAAAGGAAGAAACGAAACGTCACGATAACAGGCAATATAATTATCATTATAAATAAACACCCCTACATTGACTAACAAAAGAAACAGGAAACGACTATCTGGCAAATCAAACTGCAAAAAGCACACGCCAAGACAGCATAAATGCCGATAAAAATAGAATAATGCAACCTTTCAGACCTTTTTATAGGTAGAAAGATTTGAATTACGGAAATAAATCCGTAATTTCGCCATATGAAACATTAACCAAACAGATTGTATAATCAAAAAAACAGAAAAAATGAAGAGACATAACTTCAATGCGGGACCTTCCATACTTCCACGCACAGTGATAGAAGATACAGCGAAGGCTATTTTAAATTTGAATGATTCCGGACTGTCCTTAATGGAAATAAGTCACCGTTCAAAAGACTTCCAATCTGTTATAGATGAAGCTACGGCTTTATTCAAGGAACTGCTGGATATCCCAGAAGGCTATTCAGTCCTATTCTTGGGCGGAGGTGCAAGCTTGGAATTTTGCATGGTGCCCTACAATTTCTTGGAAAAGAAAGCAGCCTATCTGAATACCGGTACATGGGCCAAGAAAGCCATGAAAGAGGCGAAAGCCTTTGGCGAAGTGATAGAAGTAGCCTCTTCCGCTGAATCCAACTACAATTTCATTCCTAAAAATTATACGGTTCCTGCCGATGCAGACTACTTTCATATTACCACCAACAATACAATCTTTGGCACAGAACTGAGAAGCGACCTTGACGTCACTGTACCTATGGTTGCCGACATGTCCTCCGACATATTCTCACGTCCGGTAGACGTATCCAAATATATATGTATATATGGCGGGGCGCAAAAGAACCTGGCTCCAGCAGGTGTAACATTTGTCATTGTGAAAAACGATGCTTTAGGCAAGGTTTCACGTCATATACCTACCATGCTCAACTATCAAACACATGTTGACGGAGGCTCCATGTTCAACACTCCTCCCGTAGTGCCTATTTATTCGGCCATGCTTACCTTACGCTGGCTCAAAGCACAAGGTGGAGTAAAGGAAATGGAACGCCGCGCCAAGGAAAAGTCCGATATGCTTTACAGCGAAATAGACCGTAACAAACTTTTTGTAGGTACAGCGGCTGAAGAGGACAGATCGCGCATGAACATATGCTTCGTCATGGCACCTGAATATAAAGAGCTGGAAGCAGACTTCCTGAAATTCGCCATAGAAAAAGGAATGGTCGGCATCAAAGGACACCGTTCCGTAGGCGGTTTTCGTGCTTCATGTTATAATGCCTTGCCCAAAGAAAGTGTACAAGCCTTGATAGACTGCATGAAAGAATTCGAAAAAGCTCATTAATATTTTTATCTGAACCGGTTCAGAGCTTGTTTGAGGAGCTGTTTGAATTTTGCCTAGCACTGTAATTTTTTCAAGGACAATTTCTGCCGATACGAAAGTTTGGTAGATGATGCGAAGGGAAAGAACAGGAAACAGCCCAGAATAAATTCAGAATAGCTTTCTAAAAGGAAAAAATCAACCAAGCTCTGAATTAAAATGTAACAAACCTATGAAAGTTTTAATCGCAACAGACAAGCCTTTTGCCAAAATAGCGGTAGACGGGATCCGTAAGGAAATAGAATCCGCAGGTTTTGAACTGTCCCTATTGGAAAAATACGGAGAAAAATCCAAGCTGTTGGAAGCTGTAAAAGATGCTGACGCTCTTATCGTACGAAGTGATATTATTGACGCTGAAGTATTTGATGTGGCTCCCAAACTGAAAATTGTAGTACGTGCTGGAGCTGGCTATGACAACATAGACCTCAGCTCGGCCACAGGCCATCAGGTATGTGTGATGAACACACCTGGACAAAACTCCAATGCGGTGGCTGAATTGGCTTTCGGACTCATGGTAATGGCTGTACGCAACATGTATAACGGAACTTCTGGTTCAGAACTGAAGGGGAAAAAATTAGGCATTCATGCATATGGTAACGTTGGCCGCAATGTGGCCCGGATAGCCAAAGGATTCGATATGGATATTTATGCTTATGATGCCTATTGTCCTAAAGAAACCATTGAGAAAGACGGGGTAAAGGCTGTCGGATCCGTAGAGGAGCTTTACAGCACATGTGACATCGTTTCCCTACATATCCCCGCAACCACAGAGACAAAGAATTCCATCAACTATACTTTGGTTGGTCAAATGCCCAAAGGAGGCGTATTGGTCAACACCGCACGCAAAGAAGTCATCAACGAGACCGAATTGATCCAGCTTATGGAAGAACGCAACGACCTGAAATATATGACAGACATCATGCCTGCCGCACATGAGACATTCTCTTCCCGCTTTGCCGGCCGCTACTTCTCTACACCTAAGAAGATGGGAGCCCAGACAGCAGAAGCGAATATCAATGCAGGTATCGCTGCCGCCAAGCAAATCGTCGGTTTCTTTAAGGAAGGATGCGAATGCTTCCGTGTGAATAAGTAAAAAAGTCCACTTAGAGTCTATTTTGAAAGCTCAAAAAGGAATTTGTAAACAGACTTAAGAAGCTGTTTTTGAATTTAGAGCTTGTTTAATTTTTCCTCTTTAAGATTTTCATTCAGTCTGTTTTGAGCCTTTTCCGGTCTTTTCCCTGTTCCCATTCGCTACGTAGCCTGCTACGCTCCTCATGATAACAGGAAAATATTCTCGTAAAATCATCCCCAAACAGTACTGAGTAAAAATTAAACAGGCTCTTATTCTGTAAAAGTACTATCCGGCAATTTTATAGAGAAGATTGCCGGAATAACAAGACTGTTTCTAAAACTAAGAAAACAAGAACAAATCCATGGCAACAATAAAACCCTTCAGGGGTCTGAGACCTCCGCAAGACATCGTGGAAAAGGTCGCTTCCAGACCTTATGACGTACTTAACTCTGAAGAAGCGCGTGAAGAAGCACAAGGCAATGAGATGTCATTGTACCATATCATAAAGCCGGAAATCGATTTTCCTGAAGGCACAGACGAACACGACCCGCGCGTCTACGCCAAGGCTGCGGAAAACTTCCAGAAATTCCAGGATAACGGATGGCTGGTACAAGACGATAAAGAGCATTACTACATCTACGCCCAGACCATGAATGGCAAGACGCAATATGGCCTGGTGGTAGGGGCTTACGTACCCGACTACATGAACGGCGTGATCAAGAAACATGAGCTGACCCGTCGCGACAAGGAAGAAGACCGCATGAAACACGTGCGTGTATGCAACGCCAACATAGAGCCTGTGTTCTTTGCTTACCCGGACAACAAGACATTAGACACGGTCATAGCCCGCCATACGGCAGAAACTCCCGTCTATGATTTCATTGCCCCCAATGACGGCTTCAGACATCAGTTCTGGATAATAGACCAGGATGAGGACATCCGAATCATAACACGGGAATTTGCTAAGATGCCAGCCCTATACATTGCCGACGGGCATCACCGTAGTGCCGCCGCCGCATTGGTCGGTGCGGAAAAAGCCAAGGAGAACAAGAACCACAGAGGTGATGAGGAATACAATTTCTTCATGGCCGTATGCTTTCCTGCCAATCAACTGACTATCATTGATTACAACCGGGTGGTCAAGGATCTAAACGGTCTTACCCCACAGCAATTCCTACAAGCCGTGGAAAAGCATTTTATAGTGGAAGATAAAGGAGCAGAGATTTACAGGCCCCAACATCTGCATAACTTTTCCCTCTATCTGGCAGGCAGATGGTATAGTCTGACTGCAAAGCCTGATACATACAATAACAATGACCCGATAGGAGTCCTAGATGTCACCATTTCCTCACACTATATTCTGGATAAGATTTTGGGAATTAAAGACCTACGTTCAGACAAACGCATTGATTTTGTAGGAGGAATCCGAGGTTTAGGCGAACTTAAAAAGCGAGTAGACAGCGGAGAGATGCAAGTGGCCTTGGCACTCTACCCGGTCAGCATGAAACAGTTGATGGATATTGCCGATACAGGCAACATCATGCCTCCCAAAACGACTTGGTTCGAACCCAAACTGCGTTCAGGACTGGTCATTCACAAACTTATTTAAACCCAAATCGGTCATTAGATTACCTCTTCCTTTACAGAAAAGCCTGTCTGATTTTTGCTTTCTTACCGATTCTACAGACATTTGCAGGGAAAGATTTAAAAAGCAAAAACAGGACAGGCTTTTTATTTTTAATGTCCGTACCTGTTGTATCTTGGGTGTCTCAGTTGACGCTTTCAAATCGTCTATGACTTCCCTCTTCATGTGCCCCACGACTTTGGGAATGCCCCTTTTCTTGCTGGAAGAGATTTTTGGAAAGCCACTCCCGACCATGACAAGGACGGTGGTCTTTCGTTGGCTTCCACATCCGCGTTTCAAGAGACAATCTCTCTGGTCTTCAGGTGTTTCAGTGAAAAAGCAGCCTTCACTTATCCCCACGTCCCCATGAAGGCTGTAGCGTGCATCCCGTTTGCCCATCACGTCACGGAGCTTGTACACCATTTCTCATATGGATTGGTAATGTTTGCGACCCAATTGCTGCTAGATTTCCCTGGCGGATATTACACTTCCGGTCACTGTCAGGAGAAACATCGTGGCGAATCGGTCACGCACAGACAGGCTGTTTCCTGTAACACCGTACCGGAACGGGGCGTTGTCCCATGATATAACCACGACTTGTGCGCCTTATCCTGATACAGGTGCACACAACCGCAACGGATATAGCTAAGACCATGCTCCCTGCGGAAGCGGCGCAGGGATTCCGTGCAGGATTCCTCGAACATCTGCGTCAACAAGCGGAGAGAAAATGCAGATGACATCCTTGTGGATGATGGACTTACACTGAAAGGTATTCCCTTGAACGAACCAATACTTGAATGGACAGTTTCGGAACGTTTTTAAACCGATTTGACACTACTGTTTCCAACCGAACTTCATGAATTTGCTTAGCATTACAAAAATCCAACAGTTTGGGTATGCGGTTATCCCGTTACTTTTCCCGCCTACCTTCAACTGTCCGAATACGATACAGTTCTCCGAAACCCATACACTTACCGCTTTGGGAGCTGTGCCCACGCATGCCGCGCATGCTTTTCCCATCAATGCTGACCACTTCATTACCAGTTAGTCTTGCTACGGAACGGGGCTAGGATATGAAAAAGGATTCCAGTTCTTCTGGATCAAAGACGGAGAAAGGTGGGAGCCATTCCTCTTTGGCCATGCCAAAGTTCTCCATGTCATTCCAACTTTCCGCCCCGCAGATTACGGATGCTATAGCTATGAACAGATATCTTCCATCATATGAATTTTAGTGCGATTGACACGAAAATCAGTCAATTCGGAAAAAAGAATAAAGGACTTGTCTTCGTTTTTTTACTTTCGTAAGATAGTTTTAGTTTTCTGCAAAATTTAGATGCATTTGCCCTGCTAATGAAAGCGATTTAGATTAAAAATAAAAAAGCCGTGAATGAAAACCAAGCAGGAGAAATGGGCACAGAATAGCTGTAAATAAGAGGTTTGGTTATGTCCGTTGAATA
This sequence comes from uncultured Bacteroides sp., assembly GCA_949296415.1. Taxonomy (GTDB): domain Bacteria; phylum Bacteroidota; class Bacteroidia; order Bacteroidales; family Bacteroidaceae; genus Bacteroides. Next base: position 16,178 of record CASFQC010000034.1, read on the forward strand.
GTTATCAGGCGTACATTGCTTTGTTAAATAAACCTAAATACATAGTAGTTTGCAACGCAAGGTATATATATTATACATACATTTGTGCCATGCAAACCTGAAATATGAATCTATGGACGTAAACAATGCAAAGTCGCAGATGAGAAAGGGAATGTTGGAATATTGCATAATGTTGCTTCTCCACAAAGAGCCAGCCTATGCGTCCGACATCATCCAGAAGCTGAAGGAAGCTAAACTGATTGTGGTGGAAGGTACACTTTATCCATTGCTTACACGGCTGAAGAACGATGGCCTTCTAAGCTACGAATGGGTAGAATCCACACAAGGGCCTCCCCGGAAGTATTACCGACTGACGGAAAAGGGGGAAATGTTCCTTGGTGAACTGGAAAATTCGTGGAAGGAGTTGAGTGACACGGTGAATCGTCTTTCCTCTAGCCGGTGACACCACTAGTGGTCGGCAAAGAAAAGCGTTTCCATCGGATTATGTTTGTTTATAATTGGAAAAACTAATATCAAAAATGAAAAAGACATTGACTGTAAATCTGGGTGGTATGGTCTTTAATATAGATGAAGACGCATATCGTCTGCTTGACAGCTATCTGAACAACCTGAAACTCCACTTTCGTACGGAGAACGGAGCGGAGGAAATAATGGATGACATAGAACGCCGCATATCCGAACTTTTTGCGGACCGGCAGACAAACGGCATCCAAGTGATAAGCATCGCCCATGTTGAAGAAGTGATTGCTCTCATGGGAAACCCTGAAGAGATAGACAATGAGCCGGGAGAAGAAGGAACTGATACCGGAGGAGGACAACCGCATACAGAGGCCAGAATGCGCAAAAGACTGTTCCGTAATCCGGATGACAGAATTTTGGGCGGAGTACTGGGCGGATTCTCCGTCTATTTGGGATGGGAGCCGGTTTGGGTCAGGCTTGCCTTTTTCCTGATTACCCTTTTGGGCTATCAGATTCTTATCCCGCTCTACATCATCTGCTGGATTGTGATGCCGGAAGCCCGTACGGCAGCCGAGAAGCTGAGTATGCGGGGCGAAGCGGCCACTGTGGAAAACATCGGGCGCACGGTGACCGACGGATTCTCGCACCGCGAGTCCGCGCAGCCAGCCATGGACATGCCGTGGTGGAAGAAGGCAGGCAATGTGCTGCTGAACATCTTGGGCGGACTGGTCAAGACGGCGTTAGTGGTCCTGGCCGTGGTTTGTGTGCCAGTGCTGTTCGCTTTCTGCCTGGCCCTTATCCCGCTGCTGTTTGCCGTTGTGGTCATCATGATCAGTGGGGCTGGGACTTTGGTCTCTTTGTTCCCTGTCATAGGAGAATGGATTCCGTCCTCGCCGCTGGTTGCCATGCTGATGGTCTTATGCGTTATTCTGGTGGTGGGTATACCGTTGTTTGCCATTCTGTGGATGGTATTCCGCACCGTGTTGCATTGGCATCCTATGCCTTTGGGAGTAAAGTGGACACTGCTGATTTTATGGCTGATTAGCGTGGTGGCGGGTGTAAGTAATCTGTTATTCTTTGTGGCGGAACCACTTTCCATACATGACTTAATGTCGGCATAATCTTCGAAGTATTTATGGCTTTCTTATATAATGATTATTCCTCTTATCTGAAACGCCTCTATCCTTTCAAGGTACAAAAGATATCATTGGATGCAGGCTTTACCTGTCCCAACCGTGACGGGCGTTGCGGTTACGGAGGGTGTACTTACTGCAATAACCAAACCTTCAGCCCCAGCTATTGCCACCGGAACAAGAGTGTCACTGCGCAGCTTGAAGAGGGTCGGAATTTCTTTTCTAAAAAATATCCTGAAATGAAGTATCTGGCTTATTTTCAGGCTTATACCAACACGTATGCCGCACTGGACGAACTGAAGTGCAAGTACGAGGAAGCATTGGCGTGTCCTGATGTGGTGGGATTGGTCATCGGCACACGTCCCGATTGCATGCCTGATGCGTTGCTTGACTATCTGGAACAGTTGCACCGCCAGGTATCTGTTACGGTGGAATATGGCATAGAAAGTACGAGCGACATCACATTGAAACGCATAAACCGTGGCCATTCCTATGCGGATACCGTCAAGGCAGTGTGCCGCACGGCGGAAAGAGGCATTCCGGTGGGAGGGCATGTCATATTAGGCCTGCCTGGAGAGACTCGCGCGCAGATAGTAGAACAGGCGGTGACATTGTCGGCATTGCCGCTTACCATGTTGAAAATGCATCAGTTGCAGATAATACGTGGAACGCGTATGGCAGAGGAGTTTGCCTATTGCCCGGAAGACTTTCATCTGTTTGATGCAGACAGCTATCTGAAGGTTGTGGTGGATTACATAGAACATCTTCGCCCAGATCTGGTGTTGGAACGTTTTGTGTCCCAATCGCCTGATGGATTGCTTGTAGCTCCCCGATGGGGACTTAAAAATCATGAGTTTGTACACTTGCTGCAAAAAAGAATGAAAGAGTTGGGGGCTTATCAAGGACGGAAGTTCTGAAAGAAGATATACATAGAATTCCGATGACCGATTGGGGCTGAAAAAGAATCCGCCTTCCGATTTCCTGCAAGCCTTCCGCGCACGGGAATATGGCTCCACAGACAAAGAGTCCGACCCGGACACTGTGCAGGAAGACAGAAAGCGGATGTATGATAGAGATGCCTTGCCAGATGATTGACGGGAAGACGTAATTGCCGCTCTCGGCTGTTCCAAAAGAATTCAAAAAGAAGCTTTACCGCATAAGAAAGCGTTCGGCCTCAATGGCAGCCTGACATCCCGAAGCGGCAGCCGTAATGGCCTGGCGGTAATGGGGGTCAGCCACATCGCCGGCAACAAACACACCGGGAATTGCCGTACGGGGAGAGCCAGGCTCGGTCAGTATATACCCGGTCTCATCGGTTGCTAGATAAGGTCTGAACAGTTCCGAATTGGGCTTATGACCTATAGCCAAAAAGAATCCGTCAACAGGCAGATCGTAACGTTGTTCGTCAGGTTGTCCAAGACGTTTCACCAGGTGTACGCCTTCCACACCATTCTCGCCAAACAACCCTACCGCATTGTGCTCGAAAAGAATTTCAATATTCGTATTTTCCCTCACACGCTTCTGCATGATTTCTGATGCTCTCAGATACGGCTTGCGCACAATGAGATAGACCTTCGAAGCCAGACCGGCAAGATACATGGCCTCTTCACAAGCCGTATCTCCCCCTCCAACTACAGCGACCACCTTCTTGCGGTAAAAGAAGCCGTCGCACGTAGCGCACGCGCTTACGCCCTGACCGGCATATTTTTTCTCGTCTTCCAGTCCCAAATACTTGGCTGCGGCACCTGTGGCAATAATCAGCGTGTCGCAGGCTAGTACTTTCTCATTATCTATGGTCAGCTTATAAGGACGTGAACTCAAATCGGCTCCGGTAACTACCCCGTAACGCACGTCAGCCCCGAAACGAATGGCCTGGCTCCGCATATTGTCCATAAGCATGGAACCGTCTATACCTTCGGGAAAGCCGGGAAAGTTCTCTATTTCCGTCGTTGTAGTCAGCTGGCCTCCAGGCTGTAGACCTTCATACAAGACCGGTGAAAGGTTGGCCCGGCCAGCGTAAATAGCTGCCGTATATCCGGCTGGTCCGGAACCAACTATCAGACATTTTACTTTTTCCGTTTCCATATCAGATTGTATTTTATAAAAGTTAGATATTGTAGCAGAACAAAAGGCACGCCTTGCCGGACTCCGTCAGCGCAAGTCTATGATTTCCGCATCAGGATAGGCTTTCACGTCAAAGACAAACATATCATCGGAATAATCCTGATTATCCTTATAAGAACTCATGACAACGGTCGTCCTGTCATCGTTTCCTTGCATAAGGAAGGAGATTTTCAACGGGCGATAGTTTTCGCGGTCCACCAACACATCAATATGGCGGAAATCCTGATTTGCATCTGTAGCAGTCATAACAAGCTCATATACAGCACGCGAGCCTTCAAGGGAAGCTTTCCCTAACCGCAATGTATAACCTTCCTTATAGAGTTGGAGCAACGCATAAGGATTGATAGTCCGAAGTTCTTGGGGAGTAGGTTCGGATATGTTCACCTCGCCGTTTTCCTCCACATAACTCCATTGGGTGTGCCCATCAAACCAAGTCTTTATGCCTTCTGTCTCCAGAAAGAATTTGCCACCTTTCAGACAAATATGTCCGGCAGACATGCCGGCATCGGACTTGATTGAAAAAGTCATCTCTATACCTCCAGCCTTACGAAAGGTCTTTACTACCCTGGCGGCAATGTCTTCCGGCCTGGGTTCACCGGCCAGCAAGTACAAAGGTAAGGCAAACGACAGAAACGCCATACAGCACAACACTTGACAGATATATTTCTTCATATGCTTCTTAATTTTCAAAGATTAGATATCATACAGGATTCGATACATAGAAAATACCTCCCCACTGTACGTACAGCTCATTGCAAGTTGTTCAGCCTCATCTGCAAATCATTCTCGTCAGCACAGTACACCTCTCTTGGCTTGCTGCCTTGAGCCGGTCCCACTATACCGGCTTTTTCCAGCTGGTCCATCAGCCTTCCGGCACGGTTATACCCTATCGCGAATTTACGTTGTATAAGCGAAGTGGACCCTTGCTGATGTATCACTATGAGCCGCGCGGCATCCTCAAAAAGAGGATCACGATGTTCCAAATCCACATCGTTCATGTCTGCCCCTCCATCTTCAGTCTCACATTCGGGCAGGAAAAACGCTGTAGGATAACCCGGCTGGCGTGCTATGAACTTGGTTATCTCGGCCACTTCGGGCGTATCTATAAACGCGCACTGCACACGTATGGGGTCATTACCCTGCAAGAAAAGCATGTCACCCCGTCCTATAAGCTGGTTGGCTCCCGGACGGTCCAGAATGGTGCTTGAGTCAATGCGCTGTGAGACACGGAAGGCGATGCGGGCAGGGAAGTTGGCCTTGATGGTTCCGGTAATGATGTTCGTGGTAGGACGCTGTGTAGCTATAATCATATGTATGCCCACAGCGCGTGCCAGCTGGGCTATACGTGCAATAGGAAGCTCCACTTCCTTTCCCGCCGTCATTATCAGATCACCGAACTCGTCAATCACCACCACGATATACGGCATATACTTATGCCCTTTTTCCGGATTCAGCTGGCGATTTATGAACTTTTCATTATATTCCTTTATATTACGCACATGGGCAGCCTTGAGCAAATCGTAACGTGTGTCCATCTCCACACAAATGGAGTTGAGTGTCTGCACGACCTTGGTTACATCGGTAATGATGGGCTCGGTCTCATTAGGAAGTTTGGCCAGATAATGGTGTTCAATGACCGAATATATGCTGAACTCCACTTTCTTCGGGTCAACGAGAACGAATTTCAACTCAGCCGGATGCTTCTTGTAGAGCAACGAGGTGATAATGGCATTCAGTCCCACTGACTTGCCCTGTCCGGTAGCGCCGGCCACAAGTATATGGGGCATTTTGGCCAAATCGACCATAAACACATCATTCGTTATGGTTTTTCCCAAAGCTATAGGCAATTCATAAGTGCATTCCTGAAATTTCCTGCTGCCTATGATGCTCTGACCGGAAACAATGCGCGGATTGGCGTTAGGCACTTCTATGCCGATAGTCCCTTTCCCAGGAATAGGAGCGATGATGCGGATACCCAGTGCGGATAGGCTTTGGGCTATGTCGTCTTCCAGCCCCCGTATTTTGGATATTCTCACTCCTGGAGCCTGCGTTATCTCATATAAGGTAACAGTAGGTCCCACAGTGGCCTTGATATTGACAATCTCAATGCCGAAACTCCGGAGAGTGGTCACAATTTTGTCTTTATTGGCATTCTGCTCGTCCATGTCCACCACAGGCTCGGCGTTATCATAGTGCTTCATCAGGTCTATGGTCGGAAAATGATAGTTCTCCAAATCTAGGCGTGGATTGTAAGGTTCGCGCTCCAGTGGATGATATTCTTCCTCTTCCGCTGTCTCAACCACAAATTCCGGAGCGTCTGTCCCAGTTACAGACTCCGCCTCTTCATCCTTAGGAGCCTCTACCGTCATCTGCACATCTGCCGGAGATGAGGCACTGGCTGGAACACCAGACATCTCTTCCCCCAGTTCAAGCTCTATGTCAAAGGAAGCATTCTGTTCCTGTCTTTCCTTTTCTTCCGTTTCTCTTACGGAAGGTTTCCTTTCGGGAATGGAGGCAGGTTCCGGAATCCGGGCCTGCACCTCTGAGCTGTCCACATGGTGCACATTTTCCGATTCCGCTGTAGGAATGGCTTCCCCTCCACCCTCTGTCACTGACTCCGGACGATGTCGGATGAACCGCAGAGAAAACAGGTCACGCAACCACACCAACGTGCGGCTGCTAAGATAGATGAAGAAGCATACGGCCGTAGCAAAAAGCAACAGCCATATGCCTGGTATGCCAATCTGTGACACCAACCAGTTGCTTACGTTATACCCATGCAGTCCTCCAAGATAGAAAAACGAGTCCTGATACTGGCGGACGAATGCGAACCCAAAAAATACGGAGAACCATATAAGCGGCAACGCACAGCCAAAGAACCATCTCCACAGCCTTACCGTACGTACCTTCATGAGCTTCAGACCGGCCATGACAAGGAACACTATAATGAATACCGAAGACACCCCAAAACAATCGTTGATGAGGTATTCGGCCAATTGTGCCCCACGTGCCCCGGCATAATTCCTCACACCGTTGTCCACAGACGACAAATCCGCCTCCGCAGAAGAGACAAGGCTCTGGTCCGCCGCACCGGTAAAGAAGAAAGAGGCAAAGGCCACCAACAAGAATATGGAAAAGAGCACCAATACCAATCCGGCAATAAAACGTATCGTCTCATTCCTGAACACAGCCATTAACTTACCTGCCAAGGTAAGCCCGTGCTCTTTGTCGGCTGTTGTTTTTGTTTTCACTTTTTTCTCCACGCGTCTATCCTTTCGAAATAAAAAGCACGCAAAAGTAGGAAAAAACATCCAATATACCATAAAGGCAATATGACATTTCCTGTTCTTATACGCCACACGGTCACCACGCGGCCTGTCCTCATGAGCATATGGCGGACTGCATGACAGATAGGGACAAGGAACATAGACAGCAGCCTAAAAAAACAGTCTGGTGTGTACCCATACACAACCCGGTGCGGAGCCGTCAGCAGCTGGCTGTGATTCCAATCACAGAAAGCGGTGAACCCATTAACAGGAAGCGGTGAATCCGTCCGAAACAAACTACTGATATACAGAATATTAATTCCTTAGTTGAGGTAAGGAATACGGCACACGGCTCATTCCGACTTTGGCGGAAGGAGTTCCGTCTGTACATTTGTCATGCTTCCCCACAGACTGTAACGTGCCTCAGGGTTCATCTCTTCCAGCTGGCGCAGTATCTGTTTGACAGAGGCGCGGTGTGACTGGTGTTCATGCGGACACTTCACTTTTTGCGGACGATACCCCTTTATGCGCGCCCACTCCCTCAAATCGCTTTCATGAACCAGACAAAGCGGACGGATTACTGTCATATCAAACTTGTTCATCCGCAACAAGGGAGGCATGGTGGAGAAGGTACCCTGAAAAGTGATGTTCATCAGCAAGGTTTCCAAAATATCGTCCATATGATGTCCCAAAGCTATCTTGTTGCACTTTTCTTCGTGAGCTATCTGGAAAAGCGCCTTTCTCCTGTTCCACGAGCACAGGAAGCACGGCGACTTGCGCCAGTCTCCGGAAGCGTCGAATCCGGCCTCACGGCACACATACTTCACTCCCACCTTCTGTGCAAAGTCCTGCAAGTATCCAGGATCACTTTCATAACCTATGTTGCTCATGGTGATGTGGGCGGCCACCACCTGAAAGCAAGGCTTGAAAATGCGCGTACGTTCCGCCATGAGTTCCAAAAGAGCCAATGAATCTTTTCCTCCAGACAATCCTATAAGAATCCTGTCGCCATCTTCTATCAATCCGTACCGGGTCACCCCTTTCTGGAAACGGCGTACGGTCTGCCGTATTTGGCGTTCGTCGTCAGTCATACCAATAAATGAATGTGTTTTTTTACAAGGCGCAAAGGTATGAGGTTTTATGGCACAAAATCTGCGTTTTTCGAGAAAAGTCACATTTCATTAAAGAACTATTAACACGTTTTTCCGCTTTATCTTCGGAAAAAGTGTGTGTCTAACGTATTTTTCCGTATTTTTGGAGGCCGTTCTGCCAGACCGGCACCATTCGTTACTGTTTTTCTAAGGACAACTACTTATCTACTTATGCGGAATATACTATTATTATTATGTGTTCTCATCTGGTCCGCCACAGATGCCTGCGGGCAAAATCTTACCCAAGCCCGCAAATGGTATGCTGAGGGCGAATTTGCCAAGGCATTGCCTGTGTTCGGGCGTTATCTCCGTTCCACTCCTTCCAACGGCAACTACAACCTGTGGTACGGGGTGTGCTGTCTGGAGACAGGACAAGCCTCTCTGGCCATACCTCCCCTAGAGACAGCCGTAAAGAAACGCGTGACCAGCGGACAGCTGTATCTGGCGCAGGCTTACCATGCTGCATACCGCTATGGCGATGCTGTGCGAGTATATGAGGAATACATCGCGGAGCTGAAGCGAAGACACCGTTCCACACAGCTGGCCGACAGTCTTTTAGAAGAAAGCAGGAAAGGACTACGCTTTATCAGGGGGGTGGAACGTGTGTGCGTGATAGACAGCATAGTGATGGACAAAGACAAATTTCTTTCGGCCTATTCCCTAAGCGAGGAGTCGGGCAAGCTTATGTATACCCCATCCGATGAGAAAAAGCAGTCCTCCAAAGGAGGTACAGCCTATGAGACCGAACTGGGCGACAGGCGGTATTATGCGGCCCCGCGCACAGACAGCCTTTCCGGCATATGGGTGCAGAACAAACTGTCCGGCGAATGGGGACGTCCGCGTCTCCTGCCTCACGGCATAAACGATGCGGGCAACGCCGGATACCCTTATATGATGACAGACGGCGTCACGTTCTACTTTGCTTCCGAATCGCCCGCTTCGTTGGGCGGATACGACATATTCGTCACCCGCTACAACGCGGATGACGGCTCTTTTCTGGAACCTCAGAATGTAGGCATGCCCTTCAATTCGCCGGCAAACGACTATCTTTATGTCGTAGATGAGTTCAATGGCATAGGATGGTTCGCCACAGATCGGAACCAACCGGAGGGAAAGGTATGTGTATATACCTTCATTCCCAATAAAATGAAGCAAGTCTACGATTATGAGAACACAGACCACCTGCTTCTGGCACAGCTTGCCTCGTTACACTCCATACAGGATACATGGACAGACAAGAAGACTGTGGATGAGGCTCTGGCTCGTCTGGAAGAATCGCGTGCCGCCAGACCGGAAACGGTAGAGACAGGAGACTTCACCTTCATCATAGACGACAGACGGACATACCACAAACGGGAAGATTTCAGGTCGGATGAGGCGGAAGCCCTCTTCGGTCAATATCAAGAAACCGGGACCAATCTCAGAAAAAGCCAAGCCAGACTGGAGAAACTGCGCGATGAATACCAGGAATCGGACCACGAAGGACGCACAAAACTGACTCCTGCCATATTGGATTTGGAGAAACACGTAGAAGATTTGCGTGCCGACCGGAACCGGCTTGCCAAAGAAGTACGCAAGAAGGAAATCTCCGCATCCGGTGTAAAATGAATGTGTAATGCGAATCAGGAGTTGGTATCCTGATTCAAAGATTAAAAATTGACGAATGTAAGTAGAGCAATAGCCAACTTTCCAAAGGTATGTACCAACAGGC
>CASFQC010000035.1 GCA_949296415.1 uncultured Bacteroides sp.
ATTGCTTCTTTGACAACAAGCCTGAAGCACTGCAAGGATACACTATCGAGCAATCAAAACAACTGACTTTGTTTTAATTTTATCCCGAACTCACGTAATTTCTATTTGATTGTCCGGCTTTTCCAAAGAGACAAAAAGTCTGTCCACCTCTTCGTCTTTTTTGGTGGAACTGTCAATCTGGAGCACTTTGCCTGCGTATCTGCCACTAAACATTTCATTTTCTATCCGATTGTAGGTCTCCTTGGCGTGCTGGATATTCTTGCAAACAATCAATATGAAAGGCTTTACTAACGGCAGGTTGTTATTCTTGGCATACATTTCAAGACTCAGTTTGGTATGCTCGTGCACACTCACCGCATCTTCTATTTTCAGAATGTCCAATTCCTCGTCAGTCATATTGCCACGGACGAAATTACGCCGCTTGGCAACGGTCGGTATCTTCACATACTTGCCATCCGCCAATGCTTGTGCAAGGTTATACTCGTAGATGATATTCTTGAACGATTTGCCTTTTTCATCAGTAGGGGTGGCGGTCATTTCCAGTCCAAGTATGGGGCGTAGCTCGTTAATGGCTTTCTTGGAAGCATCCGCATGGTAGCGGTGTGCTTCGTCCATCAGAATGACCAAGTCATCCAGCGAAGCCAAGTAATCAAAATAAGATTGTCCCAGATATTCGAAAGACGCCTCATCTTCGGTACACCTTTTTTCCCTCCTTCCTTACTTTCCGTATTGAATTTGGAGATATTGAAGATGTTTATCTGAATCTGATTATCAGAAAACAAACTACGGGCTGAATTGTAATTATCACCGGTAATCACGTATGGTTCATTATGCACAAACTCCGATATACCTCTGAACACATATTTCTCGTAAGAGGGGTCACCAAAGTCACGCATAAGTTTTTCATACAGCGTCAGATTAGGAGCAAGGATAAAAAAGTGCTTGATGCCTTTCTTCAAATAAAGGTAGGCAATGCACGCTCCCATCAACCTTGTTTTTCCGATGCCTGTAGCTATCGAAAAGGCAAAAGAGGGAAAATCCCGCTCAAAGTCTTTACACGACGGACATATCTCCCGTACCTTTCGTAACTCCTCTCGCAGGTATTGTTTGTAAGTTACTTCATCCACTTCCTTATCTTCCTGTTTGGCAGGCTTGACCAGTGTTAGTTTATCCACCAAACGGGAAAGCACGTCAAGGGCTTCCGCCAAAGGTTCGCGCAACGAAAGCCGCTGTTTTATATTTTGGCAAATTGTATTCATTTGTTCCAGATGATATGGTTCTTAAAAATCTCATTCAGGTTATAGTCACGAATAATCCAATACTTGAAGCCTAGAAGTTCCTTGTCTATATCCAATTCTTCAGCCACAATGTTTTTATTGCTTTCCGTTGGATTTACGAGATAATCATTGACTATCTTCATAAATCCTATCACTTTCTGTTTGGCATAGTTGAAAAAACTCTCTTCTCTATGGTCTCGCAGCCTCTTTTTTCCCTTTCCATTATAAAATAGATTGAGCATACGGACGGTATTATCGTGTTGCACGTCTGCAACGGAAGTTGTAAAGATTGCTTTGTTCTGTCCAAAATCAATCCGCTGGCTTATCTCTTCCTCCACATCTGTGGTCAGCGGATAGACATTATCATCAAACGAATCAGACTTTTTCCCATTACAATATCGGCAAGCCAAAAACAGGTTTGTCCATTCCTGTACCAACTTCGGATGATTATGTTCACTCTTGAAGTGTTCTACTTCATAATCAGTCACAAGTTTCCGTTCACAGATGTAGCACTTTTCGTACTGGTCTTGCTTTAATTGTGCATACACATCTTCTCCGTTATACTGCTTGGTCGTCGAAAGAGAAGCCGGCACATTCGAACTTTTCTTCTCCTTTATCATGGCATAACAGTTTTAATGACAGATGCATATTGGTTTTTAAGAGCCATATACGCACCTACGATATTGGGAGAAACCGCCTCAGACACTTTGTCCAAGTCTGTCAGCAAATGCTTTATCGTAGCTTTGTCTGCATCCGTTAATGCCTCTTTACTCAACAAGCCTTTCAATGTATCCAATTGCATCTCTGCATAGCCGGATTCGGAAGAAACACCAAAATATCCTTCCGCCAAGGCTTCGTAAGAATACTGTGTCAATTCGTCTATCACTTCCCGATGTTCCAGGTCAAAAGCCACTGCGTTATTCAGCGAGTTTAGGACAAATGGCGAGTGGGTTGTGATGATGAACTGAATGTTGGGAAACACCTTTGTCAGGATGGGCATAATGACTTTCTGCAATTCAAGGTGCAGGTGCGTTTCCACTTCGTCTATCAAGACAATACCTTTCTTCTGGTACGCTCGTGTCAGGTTATCCGGAGTCTGCATTTTCAGAATCAAGTCTGCCACAATATCCAAAATAGCAGCGAAGCCGTCTGAGGTTTGAGTAAACTTAAATTCTTTGCCTTCTGTGCATATTAGGAAACTGTAATCCTTGTAATTGAATTTCAACTTCAATTCATTATTCTGATAAATCTGACGGAGCAATTCTTCAAAACTTACAAACCACTGAGCTATTTGTTCTGCATCGTCAAATTGTTGCGCGTTACGTGCCAAAGCTTCCTGAATTTTCAGGTCAGAAAGGAAGTTCAAGAATTGATTGGTAACCGTACTGCGAACATCACCATTAACCTTCAATTTGGGTTTCGTTGGGTTCTTAGGTTCTATCATTTGCGTCTTTCTGGCAGCCTGATAGAATGCAATGATAAAATTTCCTTTCTGGTAGTCCTTTAACAACGCTTCAAAATCCACAAAGTTAATGTCTATATCAAGGACATAACTTTTCTCATCCTTTCTTCTGTTCAAATAGGAGGCAATGGCATTCAGCAGCACAGTCTTCCCACTGCCATTCTTACCTGTCAGCATCAAATGCGGAGTCTTTTCGTCTGAAAGAGGAATGTCAAAATCGTGCAGATGATACAAGTGATTGACATGTATATTTTTGATGTAGTAATTCATTGTATAATCGTTTTTAGTTGTTATTCTTCTTCCGTTTCTTCTTCATCCTCCACGTCCGGCAGTTCAATGATATTCAGTGAATAGTCATCCTTGCCAAACTCGCACCGACCAAGCAGCATCTGCGGAATCTTCTTGATGGTGATGTTACCGAATGCCTGTTTACACTCTTTCTGAAAAGCGGTGCAACATATCAGCAAAGTTTCTTCTTCCGCCATCGTGTCGTGAATGGCAGACAGTGCCTCTACCGTTATAAACTGTGTGGTGGTATAAATGAAATCGCTTTCCGAACCGAAGCCTTGTTTCCAATATACTTCCTGGTCGGGATGATAGGTGTAACCTTCTTGTTTGGCCATAGCAGCAGCAAGCATATCTGCGTTGTATTCTTTGTTGATAACAAGATTGCCGTACTTATCTTTTTTCAACAGGCTTGGTGCAAGTTCATAGAACTTAAAGCCGCTGCCGCCTTTCCAGTTCTGTGCTTTGCTGATGCCGCCTTGGTCTGTTCCGTCCGTAACCATTTTTAAGCGAGGCACACAGTGGGTATAAGCATGATTACCTAATTCAATGCCGATGTATCGCCTACCCATCTTTTGGGCTACGGCTGCGGTGGTGCCTGAACCGAGGAAGCTGTCGAGAACTAAATCTCCCAGATTGCTGCCCAATGTTAATACTCTTTCAATTAAACGTTCTGGCTTTGGAGTTGCAAAAACAGAATTAGGATTAAAAGCTTTAACTTCTTCACGCGCTTCATGATTGTGTCCGACCTCATCAAACCTCCATAGTGTTTTACAGGGTATTCCACTTTTCTTCAAATCACAAAGAAACGTTTTCCTTGAAGGAATAGATTTTCCATCTTTTCCAAACCATATTTCATTGTTATCATCCATTTTCTTCAATGTCTCTACAGAATATCGTGGAAATGTACCAATAGGAGGACTATAAACAACTCCATTATTGAAAGTATAAACAAATTTTTCACCTTTATCAACACCGCTTTTGGCATGTAATGGAGTTGACTTCCAAACACCTTTAGGATGATTATCTGGATTTTTATATGCTTTATTCATTTCCTCTGTCCGTGGAAGAGAATTAGGATGCCACAATTCCTTATTTTTAGCAAATATGATAATAAAATCATGATTGTCAGACAACCATTTTGTATCATTAGATATTGTATATTTCTTTTCCCAAATTACGCTTGCCACAAAGTTGTTTCTGCCAAATATCTCATCACATAGTACTTTGCAATAAGCCTGCTCCGTATCATCCAAAGAAATCCACAGCGATCCATCTTTAGATAGCAGGTTATAAAGTATTTCCAATCTATCCCTCATCAAAGACAACCAAATGGAGTGCTCGATACTATCGTCATAATGCTCAAATGCACTACCTGTATTATACGGAGGATCAATGTAGATGCACTTCACTTGCCCCGAATAGTCCTGCTCCAATGCCTTCAGTGCAAGCAAATTATCACCATGAATCAGCATATTGCCATTCCACGGTTTTCCGTTGGGCAGCGTGCCTGTTTCGGGATTGCCGTATGAATACTTTTTTTCCTCAATCAGGATGCGCGGTTCTAAGGATTGGTGTTCGTCATACTTGCCAATCCATGTAAGTTCCAGCTTGTTTTTATTGTTCAGTTGCATATTTCTATATTTTCAATTATTATCTTTGTCAAGTTGCATAAGAGCTTTATTTATTTGTTCAGTTAGTTTAATGCAATGATTTACTATATCTTTACCTTTAATTTTTCTTTGTTGTACTACTGATATCATCTGCAACGTACATTCATCAATTTCCCCTATCATCTTAATCAAAGATATAGATTTGTTCTTTATTAGTCCCAAATCATTTGATAGACTCTTATATTTACTAACTATATTGTAAATTGCCTCATTCGATTGCCAATAATCATTTTCAAAATTGTCTAAGTCTTGCTTTATCCCATTAAGTCCTTTTCGTATAGATTCAATCTTTTTGTCTATAGCACAAATATGACCTGCAAGAAAATTACATTTATCAGAATTTCGATTCTCACATGATGCACATTCTTCTTGTGTACTCAAAATATGAATTTGATGGCTGGTGTCATTAACTTGGCTGTTAAGTTCATCAGTTCTTTTATCTATCAAATTGCATTGTAAATGTGTATCCTTATAGAAAGAAATTAACATATTTCCAATATCATCCTTATAACGGCACAATCTGTTTCTCAGACTTTTATATAATCCTCTTTGCTCATTCTTTTTCTGATAATTTCTCTGAATTAATGCCGTAACAACGCCTGCAGTTAAGCTGCCACTAAAAAAAGACACTAACAGTTCAAATAGATTCATAATAGATATATTTAATTATAGTCTTTACTTATATTTATTGCACGGATAAGGACATTTCCCTAATATCATATTGATATCTGTTTTCAAAGCAATCAGATTACCTTCCAAATACCATGTTAGACTTATCTTAAATTGCATTTGACGATAATGTGCCCTATCTTTTTATTAGTTCCCATTTAATCGTAAACAACTCCGTCCGCTTCACCTTTTGTGCCAACATCTTTTCAATCTTGGTCAGCAAGGCATCCTTACGTTTGTCAATTTCGTCCTGTGCCTCATAGAAGTTTTGCCTTTTCTCTGTACGTCTCTTTTCAAGGTCTTTGATGGCACGTTGTGCAGCAACCTTCTCCTCCAGACGAGACAATTTCTTGGCTTCCGACTTCCGCAAGCGGATTTCATTGTCCAAGTCGGATATTTCTTTCTCTAAGCCCAACTTCATATCGTCTGCCCAGCTGTCCAACTTATCCATTTCTTCGTCAAAGAACGTATTGTTGCGCTCTGCCGATTCCGTTACAATGCCGTTCTTCATTTCCTCCATCTTGTCTTGGATTATCTTAGCCCCAAAACCGTCTATCAAGGCTGTGCCGACTTCTTTTGCCGGAAGCATCAACATCCGTTCCGCTATTTCCGGATAAACCCATTCTCCCGTGTCACACCGGCAAGCAATAAGCAGATGGTCTTCCTGTTCAAAGGAATCAATGGACAACTTCTCTACCTGCATAGTACCTTCCTTGCCTATCAGTTCTTCCAACAAGG
Source organism: uncultured Bacteroides sp. (assembly GCA_949296415.1). Lineage (GTDB taxonomy): Bacteria > Bacteroidota > Bacteroidia > Bacteroidales > Bacteroidaceae > Bacteroides. The sequence continues at coordinate 6,105 of CASFQC010000035.1, forward strand.
CCGTCCTGCCTTCCGTCTTGGAATAATAGAACTCCACTTCACGGGTTGGCAACACGCAGTCTTTGTATCGTGCAATCATTTGCTGCACCAACGGCAGTCCCATGCGGAAAGGCGTTTCGTTATCCGAAACCTCTTTCTGTTTGCTAAGATAGTAAATTCCTCCGGCATATTTACCGGATGTTATCTTAAACGTATAATTCTCCGGATAGAAGTAGGCTTTCCCTTTAAGAGCATGAATAGCCAACAGCCACAGTCGTTTTTCAAATTGATCCAGATTCCGTTGGCTTTGCGCAAGATTATCCCGTAGCTTTTCTTTCACAGACTCATCGAAATTCTCCAATAAAGTAGAACGGGCTTTCAGCATTTTCTCCGATATCCGGTCTTGCAGTTCGGCTTGCAAAGCATCAAAGGCAGCCTCTATTTCAGCCGTAGTGCGGCACTCATTATAAATTTGCGAGATTCGTTTCTCAAAGTCCACACCGTTGCCAATGCTTCCGAGTACTTCATCGCTTGCGCCAAACACACCGCTGAACAACTGAAACTTCTCATCCAAAAGCTGATACACCCGGATGTCGGCTGCATTGTTTTTATTCAGGAAATTAATGACAACGACATCAAACTTCTGCCCGTAACGATGACAACGCCCAATCCGCTGCTCTATACGTTGCGGGTTCCACGGCATGTCATAGTTCACTATCAACGAGCAGAATTGCAAGTTGATACCTTCAGCGGCAGCTTCGGTAGCTATCATAATCGTAGCCTCATTCCGGAAATAATCCACGATGGCAGCACGCCTGTCCGCAGTAGGCGACCCCGTTACTTTGGACGAACCTTTGTGCCGGGCTAACCAGTTTTTATAAATAGACGTGGATTCTTTGTCGGCATTCGTTCCGTTGAAACGTACTATCTTTCCCTTATAGCCTCGCTTTTCAAGCAGTTCATAAAGAAACTCTTGGGTACGCTTGGACTCCGTGAAGATAAGGGCTTTTTGCGGAGCACCTAACTTTTTAAGTTGTTCAAAGCCTTTTTCCAGTGCAATAAACAAATGTTCCGCCTTGCTGTTTTTCTTTATCTTGGCAGCAAGGTTACGGAACTGCTCCAACTCCTTGATTTCATTCCTTATGCCTTCAATGTCTGCCGGGTGCAGTGCTTCACTTGCGTCCTCGTCCACTTCGTCATCATCCAGCCATTCGTCATTGTCGGCTTCATAATCGTCTATGACTTCATTGGCATAAGTCATGTCCGTATTCTGTGCCAAGACTGTCTGCAACCTGTTTACCAATGAGCAGAACGTGCCATAGATGGCATAAGTGGAAGAAGCCAACAACTTCCGCAAAATCAAGGTCATCAGTTGGCGTTGACTGTTCGGCAGGGCATATAGTTTCGGTTTGCCAAGATATGCTGTTACCCCGTCATACAGTTGTTGCTCGTCCTTTGTAGGATAGAACTCTTCCACGATGGCTATCCGTTTGGTATATTTGATGTATTCCAACACTTGTCGGCGCAAAGTCCGTTTACATACAGGCTGCAACCGTTTTCTTAATTCATCGTATTCCTGTTGGGAAAGATTATGTCCGAACTGACTTTTAAAGCTTTTCAGATCGCCAAACACATAATCGTCTATAATGGACACCAAACCGTATAATTCCAATATGGAGTTCTGCAAAGGAGTAGCCGTCATCAATATCTTCTTTCGCGGTTCGATGGCAGACTTGATTACATTGGCTATTACGTTTTGTGGTTTATAGACGTTCCGCAACCGGTGGGCTTCATCTATAATAACCAGATTCCAATCCGTGCGCGTAAGATATGGAGCCTTGGCCTTCGCAAATTGATAAGAACAGATCACAATGTTTTCCGTATCAAATGGATTCAAACGGCCTTTCCCAACCGCTTCGTTGAAAGACTTTGTTTCCATAATGACAGATGGCAAATAAAACTTCTCCAGCAATTCGCCCGACCATTGCTTGCGCAAATTGGCAGGACAAACGACCAGTAACTTCCGCTTATGTTCCGACCAATGTTGTGACAGGATAATTCCCGCCTCAATGGTCTTCCCCAATCCGACTTCGTCTGCCAAAATCGCTCCTTTCGATAGCGGGGATTTGAACGCAAACAAGGCTGCCTCCACCTGATGGGGAGTCAAATTGACCTGCGCATCCTGCAAAGAAGCCGTCAGCTTGTTCAAGTCATTTGCAGGCAATCTCCTTGTCAGAAAATGGGCGATATACTTTGCCTGATAGTCTGTAATATCGTAATCTGTCATCAATGAATTGTTCAACAAATCCTTTATATGAACATCTAATGTTTGCCCCAATTGTTCGGACAACCTTTATTCCGTTGATGTCTTTATCTCTTTCCATCAAAGTTTGATATCCATAGGATGCAAATGTACAAAAATAGGATGAGAACAAATGTGCCGCATCTAATTTTTGCCACAAAATGGCAAATTGGTCCATTTATCAAGCATAACTTCGTTTGGAGCACATTGACGAATCCTCGCCCCTCTTCCCCACTTTCCCCCGTTAATACCTGTTAATACCAAAGCCCTTCTGTCACCATTTCCCTCCTTTTCCCCGACAGAATGCGCTGTTTTTCCGCAATATGCTTACATGTCATATTTTTAAAACGCGCAATGAGCGGGGATTCTGCAGGTTGAAATATGTAAATAGGTTAATAAAATCGCCATTATACTCCGGTAGTGTATAAATAAGTTAATGAAATCGGTCAAAAAGTCCTTTTTTGGTCTGTTAGTTGTGGGTAGCTAGGTCGCGGACTATGGGTAACCAGCCTGCTGGGTGTGCACAGCCAGCAGGCTGGTTGTATATAGCCAGGTCACAGTTTGTCCTATCTTTTCTTTCAAACGGAGTTTTTGTAGGATATTTTCTTTCTTTCAACTGCTCTTTTGCAAGCCTTGAAATGTTAAATTTTGGATTATTTTTCTGTTTTACATTGACTTACACCAAAAATTTCCGCGTTCTTTTCCACCACGCACCCGCTTGGCCGAAACGACAGCCTTCTCCGTGTTAAAGAAGTGTTAAGTGTCAAATTGTTCAAGGAGCGGTCTCCGTCATTAAGAAGCTGTTTTGAATTTATTCCGGCCATTTTCTAAAGAAGATTTTCGAGGATTTTTCTCTTTTCTTATGAGGAGCATAGCGAGCTATGTGACGATTTAAGAAAAGAGAAAAAGACCGGAAAGGGCTTTAGAAAAGCCAGATAATCTTTTTTATGAATAAATTCAAAACAGCTTCTTAGGTTTTTCGGGCAAGCAGAGGAAAGAGCCGTGAATCTTCCTGATAAGCCCAAATCGGTCATTAGACCGCCTGATGCGTATTTGGTTGTCTTTCTCCGGCTTTCCAAACGCTTTCGTCCTCTTGTCGGCATCTTGTCTGCCGCTTTGCCTCGACGTAGCCCGCTACGCCTTCGACAAAGGCGACAGCCAATCTACACGACAACAGAACGAAATCGCTTGGGACTCTAATGACCGATTTGAGTTAAAACAGTCACAATTCTATCTCCTTTAGATAAGATTGCTTACTTTTGTGCATTCAAAACTTACAATTCTCATATGATTACATTCACACTATGCCTGCTGGCACTGATAGCGGGCTACTTTACTTACGGACGCCTGATGGAACGGGTCTTTGGCCCGGACGACAGGAAGACTCCGGCACTGACTTGTACGGACGGAGTGGACTACATCCCTCTGCCCACATGGAAAATCTTCATGATTCAGTTTCTCAACATCGCAGGATTGGGCCCCATCTTCGGAGCCATCATGGGAGCCAAGTTCGGCACTTCCTCCTACCTCTGGATTGTTCTGGGCAGCATCTTCGCAGGAGCCGTGCACGACTATTTTTCGGGCATGCTTTCCTTGCGGCACAACGGCGAAAGCCTTCCGGAACTCATCGGACGTTATCTGGGCATGACCACCAAGCAGGTGATGCGGGCCTTTTCCGTGGTGCTGATGATATTGGTGGGCGCCGTGTTCGTAGCCGGTCCGGCCGAGCTGCTGGCCAAGCTGACTCCCGAAAGTCTGGACACCACGTTCTGGATCATTGTGGTCTTTGCCTATTACGTATTGGCCACATTGCTTCCCATAGACAAGATTATCGGGAAAATCTATCCGGTCTTTGCCGTGGCGTTGCTTTTCATGGCGGTAGGCATACTGGCCTGCCTTTACATACACCGCCCCGATTTGCCCGAATTGTGGGAGGGGCTACAGAACACCCATCCCGATGCCGGCGCCCTGCCCATTTTCCCCATCATGTTTGTGAGCATCGCCTGCGGAGCCATTTCGGGCTTCCACGCCACACAAAGCCCGCTGATGGCGCGTTGCATGACTTCGGAGCGTCACGGGAGGCCGGTATTCTACGGGGCAATGATCACCGAAGGCATCGTGGCCCTGATATGGGCGGCGGCGGCCACGTATTTCTTCCACGAGAACGGGATGGCCGAGAACAACGCCTCGGTGATAGTAGACTCCATCACGCGTGACTGGTTAGGCACCGTGGGTGGCGTACTGGCCATATTGGGGGTCATCGCCGCGCCGATTACCTCGGGAGACACGGCATTCCGCTCGGCCCGTCTGATTGTGGCCGACTTCTTGAACCTGGAACAGAAGAGCATACGCAGGAGGCTGTACATCTGTGTGCCGATGTTCGTAGTGGCCATTGGCCTGTTGCTCTACAGCCTGCGCGACGCGGAAGGCTTCAACATGATATGGCGTTACTTCGCATGGGCCAACCAGACCCTTTCGGTCTTCACGCTTTGGGCCATCACGGTTTATCTGGCACGGGTCAGGAAGCCCTACTGGATCACGCTTCTCCCGGCCTTGTTCATGACGTGCATCTGCACCACCTACATCTGCATCGCCCCCGAGGGACTGGAACGCTCACATCTGTTCTCTTACGCTGCGGGCGCAGCGGCAGTCCTGGTGGCAGCGGTCTGGTTCTTTATCTGGCAGCACCGGCAGAATGCCGCTGAAGGATTGCGCAGGGATTAGAGCCTGTTTGGAATTTTATTCCATAAATATCTTGATAGGATATATATGCTCCGCAAGCATTATCTTTGCACGCAAAAAAAGAAGAGAAGAATATGACAGAGACAGAAAACTTCGCGGCCTTCCGGACTGAGGCCGCCCGAATCATCCCCCAAGAACGGATATACACCGACGAGCTGCGCCGGCTGGCGTGGGGCACCGACGCGGGATTCTACCGCATGATACCCCGCATGGTGATTTGCGCCAAAGACGAGGAAGAAGTGGCCGTCATCCTGAAACTGGCAGGCGAGTACCGGCAGGCTGTGACCTTCCGCGCGGCAGGCACCTCACTCTCCGGACAGGCCATAAGCGACTCCATACTGTTGCTGGCCGGAAAGGGTTGGGAACAATACAGCATAGCCCCTGACGGCAAAACCATAACCCTGCAACCCGGCATAACGGGCAAGCGGGCCAACGAGCTGCTGGCTCCCTACCACCGGAAACTGGGACCCGACCCCGCCAGCATAAACAGCGCCATGATAGGCGGCATAGTGGCCAACAACGCATCGGGCATGAACTGCGGCACCCACGCCAACAGCCACCGCACCCTGCTGTCGGCACGCATCGTGCTGGCCGACGGCACCATACTGGACACGGGCGACGAACAGAGCCGCGACAACTTCGAGATAAGCCACCGCGACTTTGTGCGCGGCATATGCGAGCTGCGCGACCGCGTGAAAACCGACGTGGAGCTGACGGAAAGGATACGACACAAATACTCCATAAAGAACGTCATGGGACTGAACCTGCTGCCGCTGGCAGACTTCACCGACCCGTTTGACATCATAACCCATCTGATGGTAGGTTCGGAAGGCACGCTGGGCTTCCTGTCCGAAGTGACCATGCGCACCGTGGCCGACGAGCCGTTCAAGGCATCGGCCATGCTCTACTTCCGCAGCCTGCGGCAGGCCTGCGAGGCCGTGGTGGCCATGAAACGGCTGAAAGCCGCAGACGGGACACCCATCGTGCAGAGTGCCGAACTGCTGGACTACAAAAGCCTCTCCTCGGTAAGCGACCCCGCCTACACTGCCTACATGCAGGAAAACGGCAACGCCACAGGCAGCGACACGCTGACCGCCGTACTGACCGAAACCAAAGCCTTCAGCCGGGAAGAGCTGTACGCACAGACCGCACGGATAGAGGAGCTGATGAAGGACTTCGACACCTATCTGCCCGCACGCTTCACCGACAAGCCCGAAGAATACTCGCGCTACTGGGCCATACGCTCAGGCATATTCCCCTCGGTGGGAGGCACGCGCAAGCCGGGAACCACCTGCCTGATAGAAGACGTGGCCTTCCACATAGAAGACCTTCCGAAGGCCACCGTGGAACTGCAACAGCTGCTGGCACGGCACGGATATGACGACGCCTGCATATACGGACACGCATTAGAAGGAAACTTCCACTTCATACTGAACCAGTCCTTTGCCACGCCCGACGAAGTGAAACGCTACGCCACCCTGATGGACGAGGTGAAGACCTTGGTGGCCGACCGTTACAACGGTTCGCTGAAGGCCGAGCACGGCACGGGGCGCAACATGGCTCCCTACGTGCGGCATGAATGGGGCGATGCGGCCTACGAGGTGATGCGCGAGGTGAAACGCCTTTTCGACCCGGAAGGGCTGCTGAACCCCGGAGTAATATTCAACGATGACCCCGAATGCCACCTGAAACACTTCAAGCCCCTGCCCCGGCTGGTCACCGGATGCCGCGACGACGAGCGCGAACTGTTGCTGCGCGCGGACCGCTGCATAGAGTGCGGATTCTGCGAGGTGAACTGCGTGTCATGCGGACTGGGACTGTCGTCGCGCCAACGCATCGTGCTGCTGCGCGAGATGGCCCGGCTGAAACACGACGGTTCCGACCCGGAAAGGCTGGCCACGCTGCAAAAACAGTTTGCCTATCCGGGCAACCAGCTGTGCGCAGGCGACGGACTGTGCTCCACCTCATGCCCCATGGGCATCAACTCGGGCGAACTGATCCATCTGGTAAGACAACGCCTGCTGCCTCCGGGAAGCATGGGATACCGGGCAGGCGACTTTGCCGCACGCCATCTGTCCGGAGTGAAAAGCGCGCTGCGGCCCGTACTGGCACTGGCCGGCACGGCACAGGCCATACTGGGCGACAGGATGATGACCTCGGTGACCACCGGCCTGCACCGGCTCACCGGAATGCCGCAATGGAACACCGCCATGCCCAAGCCCTACAAGACCAAGGACCTTCCGCCCAAAGAGGTGCACAGGGGAGACATGCCCAAAGTGGTCTACTTCCCCAGCTGCATAAACCAGACCATGGGGCTGCCCCACAAGTCGCCCGCCACACAACCGCTGGTGGACAAAATGCGCTCGCTCCTGGCCAAGGCCGGATATGAAGTGGTCTTCCCGCCCCATATGGAACGGCTCTGCTGCGGCACCATATGGGAAAGCAAAGGCATGCTGGACATAGCCGACCGCAAAAGCGCCGAACTGGAAGAGGCTCTATGGGAAGCCAGCGAAGAGGGACGCTACCCCGTGCTCTGCGACCAAAGCCCCTGCCTGCACCGCATGCGTCAGACCATAAAGCGGATGAAGCTGTACGAGCCTGCCGAATTTATCTATACCTTCCTGAAGGACAGGTTGAAATTCACGCCGACAGACCGTCCCGTAGCGGTGCACATCACCTGCTCCATGAGACGGATGGGACTGGGCGACATGCTGATAGAACTGGCCAAGATGTGCAGTACGAAGGTCATCGTGCCCGAAGAGATAGGATGCTGCGGATTTGCCGGAGACAGAGGGTTCACCCATCCGGAGCTGAACGCCTACGCCCTGCGCAAACTCCGTCCGCAACTGGAAGCGGCAGGGGTGAAGACCGGATACAGCAACAGCCGCACCTGCGAGATAGGACTGACCACCAACGGCGGAGTGCCCTACCTGTCCATTGCCTATCTGGTGGACGAATGCACACAGCCCGTCGATTCCAGAACCTTAAACAATCCTGCCCTATGAACCGGCTGATAGCCGACAGCGGCTCCACCAAAACCGAATGGTGCCTGTGCGACGGCGCACAAGTGGCCAAAAGGTTGTGCACAGGAGGCATAAACCCCGTGTACCAGACCGGCAACGACATCACCGCACAACTACGGGAGGAACTGCTTCCCGGTATGGAAGGTCTGCCTGTCCCCGAACAGATACACTTCTACGGCGCAGGCTGCATAACACAGAAAATACCGGCAGTGGAGCAAGCCTTGCGTGCCGTCTTTCCCAAGACTGAGGTAATAGAGGTAAGTTCGGACATGCTGGGAGCCGCCCGCAGCCTGTGCGGCCATGAGCCGGGCATAGCGTGCATACTGGGCACCGGCTCGAACTCATGCGAATACGACGGGGAAAACATAACGGCCAACATACCTCCACTGGGCTTTATCCTGGGCGATGAAGGCAGCGGCGCCTGTCTGGGCAAGCACCTCGTAGCCGACCTGCTGAAAAACCGTCTTCCGGCGGAACTGAAAGCGGTATTTCTGGAAAAATATGCCCTGGACCAAGGCAGCATCATAGACCGTGTGTACCGGCAGCCCATGCCCAACCGATTCCTGGCTTCGCTCACCCCCTTCATTGCGGAACACCTGCACTATCCGCAAATGCGGCAGCTGGTAGTTTCGGCCTTCACCGCCTTCCTGCAAAGAAACGTGATGCAATATGACTGGAAAGGGAAAGCGGTGCATTTCACCGGCTCCATAGCCTATCACTTCAGTGTGCCACTGGCAGAAGCGGCAGCCCGCTGTGGCATACAACCCGGAAAGATAGAAAAGACACCCATGGAGGGACTGATAATGTATCACTATGGAAAATGACCACCGGGAAGTCTGAATTCACGTATAAAAAAACCGGGCAAAAAGCCCGGTTTTTTTTATGCTCAAAGTCTATCTTTTACTGTTTCACACTCTCCAGTACAGCCTTGGCCATGGCATTGTCAGGGTCTATCACCAGAATCTTGTTCCAGTATTCCATCTGCTTCATGTCTTCCTTCAGATAGTAATAGTAACCCAGATAACGGTAACATTCTATGAGGTAAGGATTGTATTTGGGATCCTTCTTCTCTTCCAACGCAGTCATCAACGCCTCATAGTAAGGTCTGGCCAGACCTTCGGTAGTCTCCGGATCCATAGCCACCTTAACGCGGGCACGATAAAGCTTCGCAGTGAAGCTCTCAGGCGAATTGACACTTACCTCAGCGAATATAGTGTCGGCCTGCACCAAAGCGGGCTGACGCTGTTCAACGGGTACAGCCACACTGTCTGTACTGGTACCCCAGCTGTAATACAATATACCGAGGTCCATCAGGGCGTTAAGCTTCTCGTCACCGTTTTCCAGCTTGTCATAGTACTTCTTATATATATCGGCAGCCTGCTGATACTTCTTCCCTTTCTCATAAGCGGTAGCAAGCTCCTTCCACAATCCGAGGTCGGTAGAGTCCTTCTCAATGGCCTTCGTGTAAGCTTCGGCAGCCTTGTCGTAGTTCTTCTGCTCATTCATCAGAATGCCATAGTAACGGTAATCCAGCAATACGAAATTGGCACTGTCGGAGTTGTTGAAGAAAGCGTCCGCAGCTTTCTCAGCCTCGGGATAACGTTTCAGGTCCGTATAGTTATACATGGCCAGACGATTGAAGCCGGCATGACGAGCGTTGCCCTGCAAACCTTTGTTTACTATGGCCAAAGATTTCTCGAAATCGTGGGTCATAAACATGGAGAAAGCGCAGCGTATCTGGTCTCTTTCCGTAGCCAGAGGCGTATTGATGAACGTCTCATAGGCAGCGGCAGCCTGCTTGAAGCGGTTGTTGGAATAGTGTATGTTGGCTATCATCTGATTGGCCTCCAATGAGTCTGAAGGTATGGCAGCCTTCATTTCCTGCAGTTTGTTGATGGCCTCCGTAGGACTTGACGCACGATAGAGGGAAGCATATTTCAGATAAGCATCCTTACACTGAGGATCAAATCCTATGGCCTGCAGATAATTGGCACCAGCCTTACCGCCATCTTTCTTTGCCAGCTCTATATCGCCTTTCAGCACCCAGACATTACCGTTCTTCTTGTCGGCCTTATTAGCCATAGACTGATAATTTTCAGCCTCTTCAATTTTTCCGGCATCCAGATAAGCACGGGAAATGGCTATAATAAGATCCGCATTCTTCTTGTTCTTACCCTTGACCAGAGCTTTAGCGTCATCCTCAGCCTGTTCGGGGTTCGACTTGATGGTGTTCTTCAGATTTTCCACACTCTGCTGCCATTCCGACTGAGGAGTCTGCGCAGCAAGCGTACCGGCTCCAAAGAACATACCGGCACATACTAATACTTTTACAACATTCTTTTTCATTTTCATTTACTCATCTTTAATATTCACAATACGCACCGGTTGGGTTGCCGGCACCAATCCTGATTTCAAAATAATCCGCTGCCCACGGTCAGAGGTAATAAAAGAGGTGAATCCCCACGGCAAAGCGCTACGGGGATCATTCAATAGCGCATAAATACTACGGGTCAACGGGTAATTGCCATAAAACAAATAGGCCTGATAAGGTTTGTAACTATTGGCTGGTGTCGCCTTGTCTTCGGCACTAACCGACATGACATTCACTTCCTTATAGAATGTCAGTCCAGTGCTGTCATTGCGGTCACTCAACCAATTCACGCCAAGCACGCCTATAGCATCGGGAGTTTTCTTCACGTATTCTATCACTTGCTTGTTCGTGTTCAGCGCACGGACCTTATCTGACAACGCTTTCCCCCTACAAATGGAGTCAATGGCAAAGCGTACCGTACTTGAATTCTTATTGTCGAATACCAGAGTGATGTCATCTAACCTTGATTGAGGATAAAGCTCTTTCCAACGCGACACCTCACCGGTAAGAATGCGGCGCACATCCTTCACACTAATCAGCGTATCCGTATTGCTACGGTTCACTATAAGTGCTATTCCATCTGTAGCTATCTTAATCTCCTGCGGATAGAATTTGCGGCTATGGAAAAATTCCATTTCCTCCGCCGTCAGCCTGCGACTGGCAATGGCCAGTCTCACACTGTCGTCCAGCAATTGCTTTATGGCTTCAACCTCGGTTACGTAGCGAGGTTTTACGGTAGCCAACGGGAACTGGTTCTGGAATACGTCAATCTCCTCCTGAATTATAGGTTCAAAGCTTTCATCGGCAGTAATGGCAATGGTACCCGAAGTATAAGTATCAGTGTACTTGTCTTTCGGTTTCTGCTGACATGCGGCCAAGATAACCAGAAGAAGGGCGGAAGCCCCTATAAAACGAACAAGTTTCATCTTTCCGGAAAACATGAATAAAACACTCCCCTATTAAGCAAAATCCCTGTCTAAGAGTTAAAGAGAAGCAACGCGTCACATGTCACAGATGGAACTTTCAGTGAAGTATCCATCACTTTCACAGTCTTGTATCCCATGCTACGTGCGTTGTTTCGTCTTTCACTCCTAAACAGGAACAAAATGCAACAAAATTATTATCAGTTCAACTTAAACAAGATAGGCAATGTATATCTTACAGACACCGCACGTCCGTTCTGACGGCCAGGAATCCAATCCGGCATCATCTCAATCACACGAACGGCCTCCTTATCCAGATAGGGGTCAACGCCTCTGACAACCTTCACTTCACGAATCTTGCCATCAGCACCTACCACAAACTGGCAGTACACACGCCCCTGCACCCCATTTTCCATAGCGATAACCGGATAATTCAGATTATCTTGGATAAACTTCATCATCTCGGCCTGTCCGCCGGGGTATTCAGGATTTTGTTCTACCATATCGAACACTTCCTCTTCCTTAGGCTCTTCCTGAGTAACCACTTGCTTGATATCCTCAATAAGGGCACCGCCTTCCTCATCATTACCTACAACGTCGGCAATGGAGATGGCAACCTTACTTTGGGTCAGCTCATCCTGACCCTTCATTTCATCATCCTCACTCACTTCCTCGTCTTTTTTGATGACAGGAGCGGTGAATTTAATAGAACTCTTCAGAGCGGGAGGAGGAGCCATGGGCTCCACTTTCTGGAACTGTTCCTTCTGTTTTATTTCAGCAGGCTCTTCCAAACGGGAAAGCTGGGTCACTTCCACCCTCACCTCACGCTGTTTGGGAGTAGCCATCTTAATCAACGTAGGAATACTGAAACCTACCAGCGCAATGATGACAACCAATATGCATGCATACGTCAAACGTCCAGCCGAACGGGCGCGCATCTTATAGGCACCGTATTCTTTATTTCTGCCTTCGAATATCAGTTCACACCATTCACGAGAAGTCAAATCTATTTTAGCCATATATCTTCAATCTTTAAAGGTGTTAACATTATCGGGCAATATTTTTCGAAAGCTCACCCTTCTTCTCGTAGTTTTCCAACAAGAAGTCGTCGCCTTCGGTGATGTCTGTTATCACATACTTGCCTATATTACATATCTGCATTTCATCCAATGCGTCAATCAGGTTCTTATACGAAGCATCATCGGTAGCTTTAATGATGACGGTAGGCGTATTCTTGCCGTTCTTCACTTCAGACACCTGTTTCGTATAGTCTTCCTCTGAGATACTCAAGTTCTCTTTTGCCTGTTTCAACCTGTTCACCTCGTTCACCGCAACAGCATTGCGCTGCAACAACATGGCTCTGAGGCCATCGGCTGCATAAGTCGTTTCTTTCAGGGAAGTGTAGTCCTCATAGTTGGGCTGCCCGTCATAGTAATACAACTTATCATCGCCGTCAAGCAGCAAAGTAATGGCCTGCGAGGCCTTTACTTGAGTCTGCTGGTCTTCGGTCAAATCCTTATCGTTGCTCGGCATACTGATTTCCATAGTCTGCGGTTTGCTCAGTGTAGTACACAGCATGAAGAAAGTAATCAGCAACATGTTCATGTCCACCATCGGAGTGAAGTCCACTCTGACGGTCATTTTTTTCTGCTTACTTTTTCCGCCTTTTTTATTTCCGCTTTCTTGTACTTCAGCCATACATTATCCTTTCGCTTATTCTTCAGATACCGTTTTCAAGGAAGTTATCAGATTATAACGGTTTTCCTTGAGGTCCTGAAGAGAGTTCATAACTTTCTTAATCACAGAATAAGGAGTTGTAGCATCGGCCTTAATGGCTATGCGCAGGTCTTTGTTCACCACACGGGCGTTGCGCACCCATTCTTTAAACTGATTGTCCACACTATCACAAGGGATACCCTCATTCTTCAACACAGCGTCTTGTTGGTCAGCAGGCAGGTTCAAATACTGTTTCATTTTCGACATGGACACACCGAATGTGGATGCCAGCATAAACGTCTTTGTTTCCTGCGGAGTAAAGCTTACTCCATATTGTTCTCCCATGGCCGTCAAGACTTGTTCCAAATCCGACTGTTTGTCCATACTCATGAACACCTTCCCTTCCGGGTCAATCAATATCTGGAGGATATTGGTCTCGGGTATCTTGATTTCAGACACAGAAGCCGGCGTAGTAACCTGAACAGGTTCTTTCTTTACGAACGTCGAAGTCAGCATAAAGAAAGTCAACAACAAGACGGTGACGTCACTCATCGCCGTCATGTCGATGAACATGCTCTTCTTTTTAATCTTAACTCTACCCATAAATAACAATTAAAGAGGTTTAAAGTACACCTATATTATTTATGTGTAGCTGCAAAAGTCTGCACAATAGAGAAGCCTACTTCATCAAGAGCGAAAGTCAGCTTATCAATCTTATTGGTATAATAGTTGTAAGAAATAACAGCCAACGCACCAGTCAAGATACCGAAAGCCGTATTGATCAGAGCCTCAGAGATACCTTGCGACAGCGCCATAGAGTCAGCGGAGCCACCGGCAGCCAAAGCGGCGAACGAACGTATCATACCGATAACCGTACCGAGCAGTCCCATCAATGTACCCAGTGTGGTGATGGTACCGATAATAGGCAGGTTTTCCTGCATCATAGGCAATTCCAGAGCGGTAGCCTCTTCCAATTCCTGCTGGATGGCGAGTTGTTTCTGGTCTTTGCTCAGTTCGGTATTGTTTTCCATTTCAGCATATTTCACCAGAGTGGCACCCACTACGCTAGCCACAGCACCACGTTGGTTGTCGCAAAGTTCGCGGGCTTTAGCCATATCGTTTGCAGCCAGAGCCACTTTAATGTTGGCAACGAACTTGGCCAAAGAGCCTCTACCGTAAGCGGCACGGATAGCGAGATAACGTTCTATGCTCAGTGCGATAACAGTAAGCAACAGTGTCTGGATGACAGGCACAATCACACCTCCCTTGTAGATTGTACCCAGGAAGTTACCGGGAAGCGGGTGGTTGTTGGGGTCGTTGTTCATGAAGTTAGAAGGATTTCCCAACACGAAATGATAGATGCAGACGGCTATGACAAAGCATACTACAATGACCCAACCGGCCGATTTAATACCTTTGAATGAGGTAGACTTTTGTTTCTGAACAGTTTTTGTTTCCATAAAAATAGTAAATTTGGTTATGAATTAATAAATGAGTTTCCTTTAGTCTGCTTTGCTTCCTCACGTTCCCGTCCACAACAAGTGTGTATGTTACGCACAAAAGCTTGGCAAATATATAGAGAATAGATGAACGAAGAAAACAAAAGAGAAAGAAAATTATACAGGCTTCTTCCCGTTTTAATTTTTTTTATCAATAAAAGACGTTTGCGCAAACATTAAAGGCCGTGCAGTCCCTTTTCGGAAAGCCTGCACAGCCTTCAGACTATGGCTTTTACTTTTAGTCTTCATTAACAATGTCCACGAGTTCCAAATCAAAGGTAAGTGCCGAATAGGCCGGCACACTGCCCGAAGCGGTCGTTCTGTAAGCCGACTGATAAGGGATGTAAAGCATCCACCGGTCGCCCGGCTTCATGTATTGCAACGCCGTACTCCAGCCTGATATCACCCCGGACACGGCGAAGGAAGACGGTGAGTCAAAGGAGGTGGGTGCTTTCCGCACGGCATCAAGCTCGCCACGGTCCAACGCGCTGTAACCTTCGAAGTTGCCGTCAAAGCGTTCGCCGTTGATCAGCGTCCCGTAGTAGTAAACCCTCACGGTCTCCGTATAATAAGGCGGACGGGCGCTGTCGTCGGCAGTTTCCTTTATCTTCTTGCAGTACACATACTGGTCGCCCCCGTCCGTGCTGGAAGCCCACACCTGCAAGGCAAACATCTGGTTCAGCGGAACCTGATCCAGCACCTCCATGGACCCCACAAGGCGGCTGCCCGTCTCATGGGCTATGGAGTCGGCAAAGGCTTCGTTCCGCCCTTGCCAGTCATCGTACACTGTAGGTTCGTCCACTTCCTCGCACGACGCCAGCCACCACAGCGGCAGGCAGAGGGCAATCCGGCACAGAGCCGACAGATTCTGTATTTTCATTCGCGTTACCTTTTTTATATATTAAGGAATAAGGAAGGACGGCAGAAAGAGGTTTCCCGCCAGTCCTCCGTTTTTTTTGCATCCGTCGCGTCCTCAGAGTTTTTTCAGCAGAGAAGTGATGCTCACACGGTCGGCTACGATGGCCTCCAGCTTGTCCATGGGCACACGTTCCTGACTCATGGTGTCGCGGTCGCGCAGGGTCACGGTGTTGTCCTGCAAAGTCTGATGGTCCACAGTCACGCAGTAAGGCGTACCTATGGCATCCTGACGGCGGTAGCGTTTGCCTATGCTGTCTTTCTCGTCGTACTGGCAGTTGTAACGGTACTTCAGGCCGTCCATTATCTCGCGTGCCTTTTCGGGCAGTCCGTCCTTCTTCACCAGCGGCATCACGGCCAGCTTCACAGGAGCCAGCGCGGCAGGCAGCTTCAGCACCACGCGGCTTTCGCCGTTCTCCAGCTTCTCCTCGCAGTAAGAGGCGGACATCACGCTGAGGAACATGCGGTCCACGCCGATGGAGGTCTCTATCACGTAGGGCGTGTAGCTCTCGTTGGTCTCAGGGTCAAAATACTTGATGCTCTTGCCGGAGAACTTCTCGTGCTGGGAGAGGTCAAAGTTGGTGCGGCTGTGTATGCCTTCCACTTCCTTGAAACCGAAGGGCATGAGGAACTCTATGTCGGTGGCGGCGTTGGCGTAGTGGGCCAGCTTCTCGTGGTCGTGGAAGCGGTAATGGTCGTCGCCGAAGCCCAGCGCCTCATGCCATTTCAGGCGGGTTTCCTTCCAGGTCTTGAACCACTCCAGCTCGGTGCCGGGCTTCACGAAGAACTGCATCTCCATCTGCTCGAACTCGCGCATGCGGAAGATGAACTGGCGTGCCACAATCTCGTTGCGGAAGGCCTTTCCTATCTGGGCTATGCCGAAAGGCACCTTCATACGGCCCGTCTTCTGCACGTTCAGATAGTTCACAAATATGCCTTGCGCCGTCTCCGGGCGGAGGTACACCTTCATGCTGCCGTCGGCCGTAGAGCCCATCTCGGTGGAGAACATCAGGTTGAACTGGCGCACCTCGGTCCAGTTCTTCGTGCCGCTTATGGGGCATACTATCTCCTCATCCAATATTATCTGGCGCAACTCGTTCAGGTCGGGACCGGCGTTCATGGCCTCGGTATAGCGTTGGTGCAGGGCGTCGCGCTTGGCCTGATGCTCCAGCACGCGGGCATTGGTGCTGCGGAACTCCTGCTCGTTGAAGGCGTCGCCATACTTCTTGGCTGCCTTGGCCACCTCCTTGTTTATCTTGTCTTCGTACTTGGCTATCTGGTCTTCTATGAGCACGTCGGCACGGTAGCGTTTCTTGGAGTCGCGGTTGTCTATAAGGGGGTCGTTGAAGGCGTCCACGTGTCCGCTGGCTTTCCATATGGTAGGATGCATGAATATGGCCGAGTCCAGCCCCACGATGTTCTCGTGCAGCATCACCATGCTCTGCCACCAGTATTGCTTGATGTTGTTCTTCAGTTCCACGCCGTTCTGTCCGTAGTCGTACACCGCGCCCAGCCCGTCGTAGAGTTCGCTGCTGGGAAACACAAAGCCGTATTCCTTGCAATGGGATACGAGCTTCTTGAAAACGTCTTCTTGTGCCATCTTTAGCTATTGTCTTATTTCAATCTATAATATTCCGAATTGTATAAAATCGCCACAAAGGTATACATTTTATATATAAATAGGCAGCAGATAGAGCGGTTTAATTTTTATTCAGCCTTTTTTGAGGTGTTTTTTAGGAGGAAAGAGAAGGACAGACGGAAAGATGGGAAAAAGATGCGGTCCGGATACAAACGGAGGATGTACCGGAACAAAACACGGGTTTCATTCCGGCACATCCTCCTCTATCGTATGCGCGATGTCTCTTTATTCTACAACTTCCACCATACGCAAAAGGAAAAAATCAACGTGTCACAGCTCCGCCACCTTCCCCATGAACAGTACCGTGCCCGTGCTCTTCTCCGTCAGCAGGAAGAGGAACGGACGGTCTGCATGGAATATCTTGGGCTCTTCCTCGTCATCCCATGAAATGCCTTGGTCGGAATCGGGTATCAGCCCCGTGACACCCGCCGCTTCCGTGCCTTCCTCATCCAAGGCAAAGTAGACAGTCTGCATCACATTCCAACTGCCCAACTTCTTTTCCGCCAGCCTGCTCATATCAGCCTCGCCGCCGAACAGTTTCTGCACGCCCATGGCTTCCAGCACTTTCTCCAGACGGTTTTCGATGTTGTCCGCTGTAAATTTGGGCAGTTTCACCTCCACCAGTTCCTGCGTCATGCTTTCCTTTACAGACTGCCAGGCCGCGCCGTCCAAAGAAGACATGCACGCTGAAAGAGACGTTCCCTCATCGGGCAACACCACATCCAAGGAAAAGGCTCCATTGCCATAAGGCAGACTGAGCACGGCATACTGTCCGGCCTCCGCATAGGGGAACAAGCCGGTGTTGCCCATCATATTGATGCGCGACATGCTGCCGTCTTCATTGGTGAACATGGCCGCCTTGGTCTCTTTCGTCTCAAAAGCATTTGCCCACAGACCTTTGAAATAGAGTGCGTTCAGCAACGCCATCTCCCCTTCGGGCGTACCTTTTAGAAACTCCGGAATGCATCCGTTGGTCTTCTCGTTGCACCAGGCATTGATGGCTTCCATAGCCTCCGACTGTTCCACCTGACGGACCTCTGCATCATAATCGGAAGCCAGCACCTCGCGGTAGCTGTCCAGCACCTGGAAATCGTCGAACATCCACAGCGAGTTGGCCACACCCAGCGTGGCGGTCTTGTCCTGTCCCGCCAGCTGCGTCACCAGTTTTTGGTTATAGGCGTTTATCTCCTCCATCGTGAAGCCGGAGAAGCCCAAGGCATCCACCAGTTCCTGACGGGTATCGCCGTCTGCCCCGTTGGCCAGCATGGAGAGGGCATATGAGGCACTCAGAGGCGACAAATAAAGTCGGTCGGCAGGCAATTTATCGTCCGCCGCCTGAAGCAGACGGAAAGCGAAGTCCGCACTTTGCTCGGCCAGCCGGGTTTCTGCTGCGGTCAGTTCTATGGGCTGGTATTCGTTTTCAACGGGTACCTCTATAACAGGAGGTTCATCCGGAATAACCGGATTGTCTGCGTCATCATTCTGGCAGGCTGTCAGCAGGCCGAAAAGGGCTATGCTGACAAAAAAGAACTGTTTTTTCATAAGCAAAATTTAAGAATTATCAAATTCTAAGCTACACCATAAAAATGGAACCAACAAGAAACGTTACTCTTATGTTGCTATTTATCATTTCTTACAGCCTCGTCACCTTCCCCATAAACAGCACCGTACCTGTGCTCTTCTCCGTCAGCAGGAAAAGGAAAGGACAGTCCACATGGAACTCATAGACACCGTCGGAATCGGGAAGTGCACCAGCCATTCCAATGCCTGTCACCGCCGCAGCCTCCGTACCTTCCTCGTCCAGACTTAAGTACAGCGATTGCGTCACGTCGCTTATCATCAACGGCTCCCCGGCCATTTTGCTGAAATCGGCTGTCGGAAGGAAAGCTTCCTCCACGCCCATGGCTTGCAGCGTGGCATTCAGGCTGTTCTGGCAGTCGTCTATGGTGAACTTAGGCAGCTTCAGATCCACCTCCTCCATGGTCATGTCCTCCAGCATGTCATTCCAGCCCGCACCGTCCAGTGAGGCGATGCACCCGTCCAGTGTAACGCCTTCCTGCGGCAGCAACACATGCAGGCCGAACGCGCCGTTTCCATAGGGCAGACGAACTACGGCATAGGTGTCATTCTGGGCGAACGCATACGTATGCGTCGCATTCATCATGTCCACGTAGACAGAGGAGCCGTCCTCATTGGCAAAAAGCTCGCGCTTGGTCTCCCGCTCGTTGAATCCGCATCCTTCCGCCCAA
>CASFQC010000036.1 GCA_949296415.1 uncultured Bacteroides sp.
TAGCAATACGGCCATGGCACAGATCATGTCTTATTTCCATCACCCGCAAAGCATCGCGATTACTTATGAGGGAGCATCGGTCTCCACCCAAACTTTGAATTGGACAGCCATGGAAAAACATGAGGTAGACCATGCCTATAAAGGATGTACCGCCACAGAGGCCGGGCATGAAGCCATCAGTCAGCTGTTACGGCAGTTGGGGGAGATAAATGAAAGTGAGTATCTGTATTCTCCAAAAGAGACTTTAACATCTTCAGAAAACGTGAGAGCTTCTTTTACAAATATGGGATATGTGGTCTCAACTTTGGACAATTATACAGAGCAGCATTTGGATGTGGCGTTAGCTAATGGGGAATTGATATTTATGCAAGGTACGGATAAGGATGGTAAGGGGACACATGCTTGGATTGCAGACGGTGCTTATGCCTATACTGTACGTACAGAAGAATGGAGAAGACCTGCCGGACAACTGGATTGGGATTTTTTTGGCTATGCAGGCTCCACAACGGTTGAATATTTGCATTACAATTGGGGCTGGGACGGGAATTGCAACGGATTCTTTACTTCAAGAATGTTCTCTCCGGATCACGGTTCCCGATATGACAATACCACTTCTTACGGTAATTATGTTGATCGTAATTATGCGGATGACGTATTTTATTTTACCGTAACAAGATAACTTATTAATACTATTAAAACTATCAATCTATGAAAAAACAACTATTGTTAGCAGGCACTGTCCTTCTCAGTCTGATGACAGCCTGCCAGGATGACGGGTCGGACGCCCCTTCCGTTCAGGGCAACACTCCCAAAGAATATGTTCCTATCCAACTGACCGAGGCGGAAACGCGGATGGCTTCCCAAAATACAGACTTCGCCTTCCGCCTGTTCAAGGCGGCCGACGAGAAACTGACCGAAGAGCAAGGGGAGGAGGCCAAGGTGTTCCTCTCTCCGTTGAGTGCCTCGTATGCCCTCTCCATGGTGGCGAACGGCGCGGACGGAACCACGCTGGAGGAACTGGCCGGTGCTTTGGGCTTTTCCGGCTCCAGCCTAGATGAGATAAACGCCTACAACCGCAAGCTGCTGACACGGCTGGTGGAGCAGGACAACACCACCAATCTGGCGACGGCCAATTCCCTGTGGATGTTCGACGACTTCCGGACACTTGACAGCTACCGCGAGACCCTGTCAGCCGAGTATGATGCCGAAGTGCGCATACAGGACAGGTCCGGTGCCAAGGATGCCATCAATGCCTGGTGCGCGGAAAAGACCAAAGGTTGTATAACGGATTTTCTGAAGAATGAACCTAAAGGCGAGACCATGCTGCTCAACGCACTTTACTTCAAGGGCATTTGGGCGGAAGGATGCGGATTCAACGAGCGGGAGACCAAGCGCGAGCTTTTTGCCAATGAGGACGGCTCCTCTGTCTACGTGGACATGATGAATGCGACAGGACGGCTCCTCTGTCTACGTGGACATGATGAATGCGACACATACGTATGCGTTCGCTCAGAATGACACCTATGCCGTGGTGCGTATGCCCTACGGAAACGGCGCGTTCGGCCTGCATGTATTGCTGCCGCAGGAAGGCGTTACGCTGGACGGGTGCATCGCTTCGCTGGACGGCACGGGCTGGAATGACATGCTGGCAGACATGACCCCGGAAATGGTGGAGCTGAAACTGCCCAAGTTCACGGTGGACGACTGCCAAAACGACTTGATTAGCACATTGAAAGCTATGGGCATAAAGGAAGCCTTTCTCCCGACAGCCGACTTCAGCAAGATGGCCGGGGAGCCGTTGATGATAAGCGACGTGACGCAGTCGCTGTATTTCAGCCTGGACGAGGAAGGCACGGAAGCGGCGGCGGTGACAGGTATTGGAATGGATGTCGCTGCACCCGAACCAGGCTTCAACGAAGTCCGTGAGTTTTATGTGAACCGTCCTTTCCTCTTCCTGCTGACGGAGAAGAGTACGGGTACGGTACTGTTCATGGGAAAGGTGAACAAGCTGTAAGAGGAGAAGGACACAAAATGCCGACGGACAGGACAGACCGCCCGGTTTTTATTTCCCTTCCCCTTGCCTGCAAGAAAAATATGACTATCTTTGAGGCCGAGACAACCAATATCCCTAACTAAAAACAGAAAGAACTATGACCAAAAGCATCAAAGGAACCCGCACAGAGAAGAATCTTCTGACTTCATTCGCAGGAGAATCGCAGGCGCGCATGCGCTACACCTACTTTGCCAGCGCGGCCAAGAAGGAAGGTTATGAACAGATTGCGGCCATCTTCACCGAGACGGCCGATCAGGAGAAGGAACACGCCAAACGCATGTTCAAGTATCTGGAAGGCGGCATGGTGGAAATCACCGCCAGCTATCCCGCAGGCAAGATAGGCACCACACTGGAGAACCTGCAGGCCGCCGCCGCAGGCGAACACGAGGAATGGGCCGCCGACTATCCGCACTTTGCCGACGTAGCCGATGAGGAAGGCTTTCCGGAAATAGCCGCCATGTACCGCAACATTGCCGTGGCCGAGAAAGGACACGAGGAGCGTTACCGCGCCTTTGTGAAGAACATAGAGGCTGCCAGCGTATTCGCCAAGGAAGGCGAAGTGGTGTGGCAGTGCCGCAACTGCGGATTTATCTATGTGGGCAAGGAAGCGCCTGAGACATGTCCCGCATGCCTTCACCCGCAAGCCTACTTCGAAGTGAAGAAAGAAAACTGGTAAGCGGAAGCCTGTACGGACTGTCCCGGAAGGGAATCCGCCCAGATGTAAGAAAGCGTCTCCGACGGTGAAGTAACACCGGCAGAGACGCTTTTTCCGTATGCGTCTCCTGTGAGGAAGGTAGAACTGACGGCATAAGGCTCTCAGACCTTCTGCGTGAGCAGGCTCTCCAGCTCTTCCGCCG
Source organism: uncultured Bacteroides sp. (assembly GCA_949296415.1). Taxonomy (GTDB): domain Bacteria; phylum Bacteroidota; class Bacteroidia; order Bacteroidales; family Bacteroidaceae; genus Bacteroides. Next base: position 2,911 of record CASFQC010000036.1, read on the forward strand.
TAAGCCGCAGGTGGAACTGTCCCTTATAGGCCACGGATATGCCGCCCGTCTCTTCGGACACGATGATGGCGTGTGCGTCCGACATCTGCGAGATACCCATGGCCGCGCGGTGGCGCAGACCCAGCTCTTTGGGGATGTCCATATTATGCGACACAGGCAGTATGCACCCTGCCGCCTTGATGCGGTTCTTGCTTATAATCATGGCTCCGTCATGCAGGGGACTATTCTTGAAGAAGATATTCTCTATGAGACGCTGGTTCACGCTGGCGTCTATCAGGTCGCCCGTGCGCACCACATCGTCCAGCGGTGTGCTGTGCTCCATCACAATAAGCGCCCCTTCCTTCTGCTTGCTCATGCTGATGCAGGCCATGACGATGGGCATGATGTCTTCATGGCTGTTGTCGGGCTTGCTCTTCCCGCCGCTAAAAAAGTGCAGGAAAGCGCTGAACTTCTGGTGCGAACCCAGCGTGAGAAGGAATCTCCTTATCTCTTCCTGGAAGATGATGATGAGCGCCAGCACGCCCACGTTGACCAGCTTGTCGAATATGGAGCCGAGCAGCTTCATCTCGAACACCTGCGACACGAGCACCCACAGCAGGATGAACACCAGTATGCCGGTAAACACGTTGATGGATCCGGAGTCTTTCATCAGCTTGTACGTGTAGTACAGCAGAAAGGCCACCAACAAGATGTCTATAAAGTCTTTTATGCCAAAATCAATAAACACGTCGCTATGTTGTTTTTTACAGATTGTACTTCCGGAGTTGCCCCACGATTTTCACCGTCTCCACCGCCTGTCGCACGTCGTGCACACGGAGTATGTCCGCCCCTTTCATCAAACAAACGGTATTGACCGCCGTGGTACCGTTGAGCGCGTCCTGTGGTGTGGTGTCCAGCAGACGGAATATCATGGACTTGCGCGACACGCCCGCCAGCAGCGACAGGCCGAAAAGAGCGCGTATGTCGTCCAATGCGGCCAGAAGGCGGTAATTGTGTTCCAGAGTCTTCCCGAATCCGAATCCGGGATCCAGGATGATGTCTTCCGCCCCAAGGTCGCGCAGCTGCCGCACCTTACGGGCAAAATACAGGCAGACGTCGCGCACCACATCGCCGTACACGGGGTTCTGCTGCATGTCCTGCGGAGTGCCCTGCATGTGCATCAGTACATAAGGCACACGAAGACGGGCCACGGTGGCAAACATGTCCGCATCCATCTCCCCGCCCGATATGTCGTTGATGATGTCCGCACCATATTCCTCCACACACATGCGGGCCACGTCGGCACGGAAGGTGTCGACCGACACCGCCACCCCGGGACACTCGCGGCGTACTACTGTCAGGGCAAGCCTCAACCGTGACATTTCCTCGGCAGCAGACACGTCGGCAGCACCCGGACGCGAGGAATAGGCGCCCACATCAATGATACCTCCGCCCTCATCCACTATCTGTCGGGCACGGCGGGCTATATCGGCCTCGTCCATGGTACGGCTTCCGGCGTAAAAGGAATCGGGCGTAACGTTCAGTATGCCCATCACACAGGGGACAGACAAATCAAACAGACGGCCTCCGGCGTTGATATATACAGGTTCTTGCGCGTTCATGAAAAGTTTTTATGGCTTAAACAATCGGTGGGAAAAGATTTCTGCCTCCCGATGGGAAAAGCGGCGGAACCCACCGTGCAAAGATAAGGATAATAGCTGAAAAACGTGAAAGAAAGGCAGGGAAAGCAGCCGCAAGCACCGTTTCCGGCACAAATAGAGCAAACGGGGAACGGATGATAGAGCCGCACGTACTGATAGCCATCTTCTACCAAGTGCCGAAAAAGCGGGAACGCCTTAAATCTGTTGCCATAGTGGCAGATAAGGTACAGACCCAACAAGCCAAACCTGACGCTGACCCATGCACCCGCCCCAAAGCAAGCGGAACGATGCCATCCTACGGAAACCCGCCCACTTGCCATACGCGAATATGCATACAGACATTCCCCGATGACTGGAAATTTGCAGGTACGCTCACTTCACAATACAAGCAAATAGGGAATGCCGCACCCGTCAACCTGACACAGGACGCCCGCTCATCCGTCTGCCCAACGACATCAAGAAGCTCTGATTTGCCGCTCCAAAAAAAGAAGCCGGAGGCATGTCCGCCTCCAGCTTCTTCACTGGCGCTTATCCCAGCAGTTCCTTCACCTTGGCCGATATGGCACGGCCTTCGGCAAGTCCGGCCAGTTGTTTGGTGGCCACACCCATCACCTTTCCCATGTCCTTGGGGCCTTCGGCACCCACCTGGGCGATGATTTCCTTCAGCGCGGCCTCCAGCTCTTCAGCCGACATCTGGCGGGGCAAATAGTTCTCCATGACCTTGACCTGAGCCAGCTCTGCGTCGGCCAGATCCTGACGGCCCTGTTCCACATAAATAGCAGCGGCATCCTTACCCTGCTTGGCCAGTTTCTGGACGAGCTTCAGCGCCACGTCGTCGGGCAGAGTGTCATTGGCTCCCGGAGCCGTCTTGGCTTCAAGAAATACTTTCTTGATGTTTCTCAATGTCTCAAGGGCCACTTTGTCCTTGGCTTTCATTGCGGTTTTAATGTCTTCACTGACACGATCGAATAAATTGTCCATAATATGAAATGATTGATAGTATTGTTATCTGTCGTATATATACAGGGGGCGTCACACTTATAGGGACATCCTCGCAACATCAGAAGGAGATGACTCCCGGCTCTGTGCTTCCGCCGCCCATGGCTTCGTCACCATCCTTGCCTACGGCAAAGTCTGAAGCATGAAGGCTGTCCGCGAACTCGCGTGAGCGTGCCTTGATGCGTGCCAGGGCAGCTTTGTCACGGAGCCAGGTGGGACGGTCTTCCACCATGGACACCACATCTTCGCAATCCAAATCCTCGGGAGTGAAGATGTAGACACAGGTGCGCGGCTTCTTGCGCTCGCCCGCATTGCGGCCATACACCAGGTCAATGCGTTCCTGGTCGCGTGCCTCCTGCTCCTCGATGCGTTCCTGCTCCTCGCGGTCGCGCTCCTGCATCATCTCATCCATGCCCGGCACGCTGGACGAACCGAATCCCGTGGCCAGAATGGTGATTTTGGCCTCGTCGTCCAGGGAAGGGTCGTCGGCCTGTCCCCATATGACCTCTATGTTCGGGTCAAGGCTCTCCATAAAAGAGTCTATCTCGCTCATCTCCTCAATGAGGATAGGCGCCTTCTTGTCGTTGGCGGAAATGTTGAACAGAATCTTCTTGGCATTCACGATGTCGTTATTGTTCAGCAGCGGCGAATGCAAGGCGTTCTCTATGGCATTCTTCAGGCGTTTTTCTCCCCGTGCCTTTCCGGTAGACATGATGGCCACTCCTCCATCCTTCAGAATCTTCTTCACATCACGGAAGTCCAGGTTGATGATGCCTTCCATGGTAATAATCTCGGCTATGCTTTTGGTGGCTACGGTCAGTATGTCGTCGGCCTTGGCGTAAGCCTGGGAAAGGGTGGTCATCCCGTCGGTATAAATGTCGCGCAGACGTTCGTTGTTGATAACCAGCAAGGCATCCACACTCTTGCGCATTTCCTCCACACCTTCCAGTGCCTGAAGAATCTTGGGCTTCTTTTCGAAAAGGAAGGGGATGGTAACTATGCCCACGGTGAGCAGTCCCATTTCCTTAGCCGTGCGTGCCACTATGGGACCCGCTCCGGTGCCTGTCCCTCCGCCCATGCCTGCGGTGACGAACACCATCTGAGTGCCATCGTCGAAGAGATGCCGGATTTCGTCTATGCTCTCTTCGGCTGCCTCGCGTGCCAGAGCCGGGTCATTGCCCGCACCCAGTCCGCCAGTGGTCTTGGGTCCGAGCTGTATCTTCACCGGAACATCGGAACGTCTCAGCGCCTGGCTATCGGTATTGCACAGCACGAAAGTGACATCGTGTATACCCTGCTTGTACATGTGCTTCACGGCATTGCCTCCGCCGCCACCCACACCGATGACCTTGATTATCTTGGGCGACTCGCCCTGCAAATCGAATTGCACTATATCGTTGTCCATAATATGTGAGATAAAAATTTGAGTTATTGTGATAGGGATAATCAGTACGAAGAATCCGGAATAGACTTGTGTCCGGCCTCTATGCCCCGCTGCTCTTACTTGTCCTCTTCCTCGTCATCAAGCACCGCATTGGTCAGCTTTCCGAACAGGGAGGCAAAGCGGTTGGGCTTGTTCTTCCTGGCCTGCTCTTTCTTGCGTCTCTCCTCTTCTTTCTTTTGTTTTTCCTCGGACTTCAGCTGGCGTTCCTTTTCCTTCCGCCGCCGTTCCTCCTCCAGCTTGCGTCTGTTTTCCTCCTCCTGCATCTTCAGGTTCTCGTCATTGCCGAACATGTCAGCCGTCTGGGGCTGCTGCTGGCGTACAGGCTCCTGCACACAGCAATTGTCATTTCCTGCGGCGGCCAGCAGTCCAAGCAAGGTGTTACAATTCACCCCGGAAGGTATAAGGCCATCGGGACAATTCACCTGACATCCGGGAGTACGGGCTACCCTGACCTTCACTTTGTCTGCTTTGGGCTGTTTGTGGAACAGCTCTTCCAAATGGGGCAACAGGGCACCTCCTCCAGTGAAGCACACACCTCTGAAGAGCGAAGTTTCATAGCCGGAAAGTTGAAGCTGGTTCCATACGTTGGCCACAATCTCTTCGGCACGGGCACCCACAATGTGGTTAAGCTCGGCCAACTTCAGTTCCCGGCCATCGGACAAGGTACAGACAGGTGCGGCTTCGGCCACATCGGCAGCAGGTTCCTCGTATAGGGCATCACCGTAATCCAACTTGAGCTGTTCGGCTTCGGCATCTTCCAGCTGCAAGGTGGATATGTCGCGCGTGATGTTGTTTCCTCCCAAGGGAAGCACACAGAGATAACGCAGGATATTGTTCTTATATACCAGCACGGTGGTGGTTCCGGCTCCGAAGTCCACCAAAGCGCATCCGGCACGCCTGTCGTTCTCGGCAAGCATCAGCTGAGCCAGAGCCACAGGAGCTATGATAAAATCGGCCACAGGCATACGGGCCTGCTCGAAACTCAGTTCTATGTTTTTTTTAAGAGACGAACGCGCCACTATATTGAGATACTGGGCCGTGATATGCTGACCGGTGACACCTACAGGATCGGCCTGCAGCATATGGTCAATCTTGTATTCCTGGGGAGCCACGTCAAGCACATCCATATCTACAATGGACATCTCACGGTTTTCGTCACAGAGTGAGTCAACCAGCTTGGCCGATATAATGCCTTTCTCCTGAAGCGTGTGATTGACTGTATTAACCACCGTGCGGAGCGACTGTCCGCCAATGCCTACATAGACTTTGGCTATCGAACTGTGAAGCTGCGACTCCAACTGGCTTATGATGTAGCCCAAAGCCTGTGACGCCTTCTCAATGTTGTAGACAACGCCTTTATGGACAAAGGAAGTGGAATCTTGGCAGGCATAGGCCAGCACCTCCAGGCTTCCGTCCGGGGCCTTTCGCCCCGCTATGCCGGATATATGGGAAGATCCCAACTCAACGGCTACTGTAAAATTGGTTGTTGCCATAGTGTCTATTTCTGTTTTATGATGATATGTTCTTTGCCATACAGGGAAGCGAACGGTGTCATTCTCCTTCTCCGGGCATTCCCACCCAGCATGTCTTGGACTTTCCCATCGCTTTCCCCAGACTCTTATTCCTTTCTTTTTGTACAAATGACCTGGTTGCCAAACTCCACACTTATACGCGAATACTTGTTCCAGCCCACCGTATTGAGAGCTTTGGCATAGAACTCTTTCACACGGTTGAGCTTACGGTCGTACTGTTCCAGCCGTCCCAGATAGATGATGTGGTTTCCCACACGGGGAACCAACTCCACTGTACTGTCCGGCAACACATTGATTTGCTCCACCTGAGCGTTCCAGAAAGCGTCGCTGCCCAGATAAAGGGCAAACCGGCACAGACGGCCCGTAGCCATATGGCGGTCCACATGCCCCGTAGCTATGGGAAGCATGGCCACACAACGGACAGTAGAGGGAAGTATCCGTCCCTTGTGGTCCACAAAATAGTCTTCGCCCGCACTGTTCAGCACATGCAATATGGGAATGCGCTGGCTCACTTCCACGCACACTTTATGTCCGGGCGTAAGGAAACACTCGGCACGGTCAATGAGCGGATGGGGAGCCAAAGCCTTCTCCATGGCACCGCAACGCACGCTGTCGGTCGAAAGTCCTGTAGGATCAACCTTGTTTTTCTTGAGCATGTGCATAATCTCATCCTTAGTAACAAAACCGGCATAGGTAGAGTCCTTGACCACCAGCTCCACACCGGAACACACGCCAGAAGGCCTGCGGTTGAACGCCGTGAGAGCCAGCAACAAATAAACTGCCAGAATGGTTCCTGCGATTGTAAGCAATATCTTTCTTATCATAAGCGTAAGTTAAGGCCCCACCGGTCTTCCCCGGAAAGGAAGACCAGGTACGGGCAGGTTATCCTTTTGTCATCCGTCGGTGGTGGAGACCGTTCCGTCCTCCAATGCCTTCACCATAGAAGGCACCAGTTCGTTCACGTCTCCGGCTCCCAGCACAGCCACCACATCGGGACCGGGACGTCCGGCCAAAAAGGACGGAAGCCTGTCCTTAGGACATCGGCATTTCTCCACGCCAGGTGCCAGGCGGGTGAAGATAAGACCACTGTCTACCCCCGGAATGGGCAACTCGCGTGCCGGATAGATGTCGGTCAGCACCACCTCGTCCGCCAGCGACAGGCTACGTGCAAAATCGTCACAAAAGTCACGTGTACGGGTATAAAGATGAGGTTGGAACACAACGGTAAGCTTGCGGTCCTTATACAGCAGCCTAAGGGAACGCAGGCATTGCGCTATCTCGGCAGGATGGTGGGCATAGTCGGTAAGCAGCACATGCCGCGGGGTGCGCAAGCGGAAGTCAAAGCGCCGCTCCACTCCACGAAAACTGCCCATGCCCTGCCGGAGCTCGTCATCGGTCACACCATTGAGACGTGCCAGCGCCATGGCTGCCACGGCATTCTCTATGTTTATGTCGACGGGCACTCCCAGACTGACATCGGACACCACGCCGTCAGGTGTCACAAAGTCAAACACAATGGAACCTTCCCCCACACGGATATTGGCCGCATGGAAGTGCCCTTCATCACGACTATAAGTATATACGGTCACTCCCGGACGGACATCAGGTCTGAGCTCCAGACCGGCATGCGCGATGAGTGCCCCTCCCGGACGGATAAGCGTGGTGTAGTGACGGAAACTCTCCAGATAGGCCTCGCGCGTACCATAGACATCAAGATGGTCGGGGTCGGTGGCGGTAATGACGCTCATCCAAGGGGAGAGCCAATGAAAAGAGCGGTCGAACTCATCAGCCTCTATCACTGTATAAGGACTGTCGGCCGAGAGCAGCAGGTTAGTGCCGTAATTGCGGGAGATACCTCCCAGAAAAGCCGTACATCCCACGTGCGACTGGCAGAGCAAGTGTGCGGTCATGGTACTGGTAGTGGTCTTTCCGTGCGTACCGGCCACACACAGTCCTTTGCTGTCGCGCGTAATGAGTCCCAGCACCTGCGCCCGTTTATACAGCGTAAATCCCTGGTCACGGAACCATGACAGTTCGGCATGGTCCGAAGGCACGGCGGGCGTGTAGACCACCAGTGTACTGTCCTTACTACGACAGACAGAGGGAATGAGCGACACATCATCCGTGTAATGCAAGTGCGCACCTTCAGTCTCAAGGCTGGAAGTCAGCGTACTAGGGGTACGGTCGTATCCGGCCACAAACTTACCTTTGGACAGGAAGTAGCGTATAAGGGCGCTCATGCCTATGCCTCCGGCACCTATGAAATAGACAGATTCTATAATGTTCATGTTCATCGTTACTGTGGGTTTTCAGTTATTTCCTGCGGAGACACTCCGGCCAGACGGAGCACCTCAAGAGCTATGGTACGGGCGGCATCGGGGAAAGCCATCCGGGCAATGTTGTGGCTCAGGCGTTCCAGCAGTGCGGTGTCTTTCACGGCTTCCAACGCGGTGTCCATCAGCCGTTCCTGCGCCTCGGAATCCTTGATAAAGAGGGCGGCGTCGCGGTCGGCCAATGCCATGGCGTTCTTGGTCTGATGGTCCTCGGCCACGTTAGGCGAAGGCACCAACACCGCAGGCTTGCCAAGCAGGCAAAGTTCGGATATGGAACCGGCTCCGGCACGCGACACCACCAGGTCGGCCATACGATAGGCACAGGCCATGTTGTGGATAAAATCGGCGACATAGAGGTTGGGGATGGCCTTCGTATGATGATTGTCCATAGGACAGGAAGCATAAGCAGCTATGGCATCCCTCACCTGCTGTATGTATATCTTCCCCGTTTGCCAGATGAACTGCACCTCCGGATGTGCAGCCATCAGAGCCAGCGAGGCCGACAGCGTCTGGTTGATGGTCCGTGCCCCCAAGCTTCCGCCCAGTATCAGTACGGTCTTCTTTCCCGAATCCAGTCCCAGCATCTCGGCGGCCTGACTTCGGCTCACGGTGTCGTCCAGCAGGTTCTGCCGCACAGGATTTCCGGTCATCAGAATCTTATCGGCAGGAAAGAACCTCTCCATGCCTGGATAAGCCACGCATATCCTATCCGCCTTTTTGGCCAACAGCTTGTTTGTCACTCCGGCATATGAGTTCTGTTCCTGTATAAGGGTAGGTATGTCCATCATTTCAGCAGCCTTCAAAGTAGGACCGCTGGCATACCCTCCCACGCCCACTGCGACCTGAGGACGGAACTTCCGCACTATGCGTCTGGCCTTTATCTGGCTGCGCAGGAGCCTGAATAACACAGCCACGTTCTTCCACAAGTGCCGACGGTCGAATCCGGCCACAGGCAGTCCGATGATGGAATATCCGGCTTCGGGCACACGCTGCATCTCCATACGCCCTTCGGCGCCTACAAACAATATGTCAGCATCGGGTCTCATCTCCTTTATGGCGTTAGCTATGGACACAGCGGGGAAAATATGTCCGCCTGTTCCTCCTCCGCTAATCACAATACGCAGAGCCTTGTCCGATGTGTATTCATTCTCATCCATATTCATGTTTTATATTATATTTATATAACGTATATATTCGCCGTCCTTTCCCCTAAATATTCCATCCGCTTGCTGCGGACGGGTTCGCATCGCACCGTCTCTCCGCCCTCTTGTACAGCATGAATCAGACTGGAGAGCAAGGGCTACTCCAGCTCGCTGTCACTGTTCAGTATCCGCGACGTAGGCTCGGCAGCGGTCTGCGCCTGACTTCCTTGCGGAAGGTGCAGTGCCTCCGGAGTCTGTCCCGTCTGTAGAGACAACGCAGCCTGTGCGGCGGCCTTCTTCTCTTCCTCCAGCCGGGCGGTGTAACGGCTCACACTGAGAATCATACCTATATAGGCACAATTGATGAAGGTAGACGTTCCTCCCTTGCTGATGAGCGGAAGCGGCTGTCCGGTAACAGGAGCCAGCCCCACGGCCACCATCATGTTGAACAGCGCCTGAATGACCAGCAACAAGGCTATGCCTATGATGAGCAAGGCAGGGAAAGTACGGCCACACTTCTTGGCTATACGTCCCACCCTGATGAGGAGCCACAGGTAGAGCATCACCACGAATGCGGCGGGAAGCAATCCCAGCTCCTCTATGATGATGGCAAAGATGAAGTCGGAGAAAGCCTGGCTCAGGAAGTCGCGCTGCACCGAATTTCCCGGTCCCTTGCCTATGACATTACTGCTTGCCACGGCTATACGGGCATGAGCCACCTGGGCGTCACCGTCTATGTCAAACTTGGCCGCAGGCACCTGTTCGTTGTCGGTAAAGGAGGCTATGCGGCCTTTCACGGTAGTGAAACGGTGTCCCATGGGTATCTTCTCCAGTGTACTGTCCGGCGTCACCTTGAGAAAGAATACGAACAATGCCGCAGCCGCAACCAGCGTGCCTCCCAACAGCAAAAGCTTCTTCAACGACACCATGCCGATGAACATCATAAGGTAGACCGTAACGAAGAGCAACACCCCGGTGGAGTAGTTCTCTGGCAAGATCAGCCCGCACACGATAACGGCTATAATCATGATGCGTTTGAAGGCCTTGGGCGACGCCCCCTCCTCGGTCTGCCCTTTGGACAGGATGAAGGCGGTGACTATCACCATGGCCATCTTGGCTATCTCTGAGGGCTGGAACTGCACGCCCATGACGGTCATCCATCGCGCGGCACCGTTCACACGGCCGTCTCCGAAGAAGCCCATGAACATGACAAAGGCCAACATCACCACCGACAGCGGCAAGAGGAATACGGGAAACACCTGAAACCACTTGTAGGGTATGTTGTGCATAAGCACCACAATACACACCCCCACCGCCAGCAAGATGGTGTGCTGTGTGATGGGCGCCCAGTGGTCTCCGCTCTTGTAAGTCAACGTGGAGGCAGCCGAGAACACCTCAACTATGGAAATGAGGCAAAGGAACAGGAATATAATCCATATCACCTTGTCGCCCTTGAATATGCTTTTCAGTAAGTCCATATGTTTGTCTGTTAGGCAGCCGCCGGGCATCCCTTTCGGAGCCATGCCCATGCGGACAACGGTATTATTCTGTTCTTGTCACGTTCAGAGCTTTCTCACGCATTCCTTGAATTGGTCGCCACGGTCCTCATAACTCTTGAACAGGTCAAAGGACGCGCAACAGGGACTCAGCAACACTGTCTCACCCTCACGGGCCAGACGGAAGGCGGCATCCACCGCATCTTTCATGCCAGTATTCACGTCAGCTACGGGCAACCCCAAATGGTCAAAGGCTGCATGCAGTTTTTCGTTGTGCAGTCCCAAATAGACCAGCGCCGAACATTTCTGCCTGACCAGCTCCTCTATCTCCTTATAGTCATTGCCCTTATCTTTTCCACCCAATATGAGCACGGTCTTGGCGGTCATGCTTTGCAAAGCATACCAGCAAGAATTCACGTTGGTGGCCTTGGAATCATTCACGAACCTCACTTTCCTCACCGTAGCCACATATTCCAACCTGTGAGGCACACCTTTGAAGTCACTCAGCGCCTTGCGTATGAACTCCTTTTTAATCCCTGCCACATTGGCCGATATGCCTGCGGCCAGGGAATTGTACAGGTTGTGCGTACCTCTGAGAGCCAGTTCCTCCTGTTCCATGTTGAAGGCTATGGGTTTGTCTATCCTGACCTCATTGTCCTCCACATAGGCTATGACCCCGCCTTCCTTCACAGCCGCGAAGGGATAGAGTTGCGCCTTTATACCGTGTCTGTCCAGTTCACGCCGGATGATGGGATCATCGTTCCAAAAGACAAAGGCATCATCGGGCGTCTGGTTCTGAGTGATGCGGAACTTGGCATCCACATAATTCTGCATGCAATGGCCGTAACGGTCCAGATGGTCAGGCGTGATGTTCATGAGCACAGCTATGTTGGCACGGAAACTATACATATTGTCCAACTGGAAAGAGCTCAGTTCAATGACGTAATAATCATGTTTTTCCGTCGCCACCTGCAGAGCCAAGCTCGCGCCAATGTTGCCGGCCAGTCCTACGTTCAGCCCCGCACTTTTGAAGATGTGATAGATAAGCGAGGTGGTAGTGGTCTTCCCGTTCGAGCCGGTCACACATATCATTCTGGCATCCGTGTAACGTCCGGCAAACTCTATCTCGCTTATCACGGGTGTACCCTGTTTCCTGAGTTTCAATACCAGTGGGGCATCGCAGGGTATTCCCGGACTCTTCACCACTTCACTGGCGTTGAGTATCAGCCTCTCTGTATGTCCGCCTTCCTCCCAACAGATACCGTATTTGTCCAGCATCTGCTTGTACTTGTCCTTGATGAGCGATGCGTCGGACACAAACGTGTCGAACCCTTTCACCTTAGCCAGTACGGCGGCTCCGGTCCCGCTCTCGCCTGCTCCAAGTATCACTATACGTCTATTGTTATGTTGTTCCATATGTCTGGTTAATGTTGTTCTTTACTGTTTCTTTTTGCAGCATCCGTACGGACTTACCTTATCTTCAGCGTAATGATGGTGATGGCCGCCAGAACAATGGTCACGATCCAGAAGCGGACGGTTATCTTGGCTTCATGGAACACCCTTTCCGGTTTGTCCACCACCACGCGGCATCCCGGTTCCACAAGTGACATGGACGTGCGGAAATGGTCGTGTATGGGCGCTCTCTTGAACATGCGTTGCTTCAGCCCCCTCCGTTTGCCCATCTTGTAATACGCCCTTTGCAGTATGACCGAAAGGCTTTCCACCAGGAACATCCCGCAGAGTATGGGTATGAGCAGTTCCTTATGTATGATAATAGCATATACAGCAATGATACCTCCTATGGTAAGACTGCCCGTATCTCCCATGAACACCTGAGCCGGATAGGCATTGTACCACAGGAATCCCACCAGCGCCCCTATAAAGGCACAGATAAAAATGACCAGCTCCTGCGAGCCCGGCACATACATGATGTTCAGATATCCCGCATACTCAATGTGGCTTGACACATAAGCCAATATGCCCAACGTCACGCCTATGATGGCGGAGTTTCCCGCCGCCATGCCATCCATGCCGTCATTTAGGTTGGCGCCGTTACTCACGGCCGTCACCACAAATATGGTGACAAAAACAAAGAGTATCCATCCAGCCGTCTGCGCATGTTCACCCAGGAATCCCATCACGTCGGCATAGTCCAAATTATTACTCTTCACGAAGGGTATAGTGGTCTGCGTGGCTTTTATCTCCTTGGCCGCATGCACCACTTCCACCTGTCCGTCGGGGCGTTGCACTTCTATGTTCTCACGAATCACCACCTGCGGGCTGAGGTAGAGCGTAAGTCCGACGATAAGCCCCAGTCCTACCTGTCCTATAATCTTAAACTTGCCATGCAACCCTTCCTTATCTTTTTTGAATATCTTGATGTAATCATCGGCCAGCCCCAAAGCGCCCAACCATACAGTAGTGACCAGCATCAGGATCATATAGATGTTTCCCAACCTTCCCAGCAGCAGGCAAGGAATGAGAATAGCCACAATGATGATGATTCCTCCCATGGAAGGCACTCCCACCTTGTTCACCCCGAAAGGATCCACACTGGCGTCGCGCTGGGTTTCGGTAATCTGCTTCCTCCTGAGCATGCCAATGAACCTGTCTCCCCATATACTTGATATGAGCAGAGCCAGAATGACAGCCATCAATGCCCGGAACGAAGTGTAGCCGAACATTCCGGCACCGGGAAAATCGTATTGGTCAAGCCAACGGAATAAGTAATATAACATAGTTTTTCTAAAACTTCAGAATCGGGTACGGATGGCGCTACGGAAGGGAAGGACACCTTTTTCCGCTGTTGTCCGCCTTTTATCCGATTTCTCTCATTCTTCATTCATTCAACAATATGTTTCCAATCTCCTCCTTATCGTCAAAGTGATGCCTCACTCCTTTTATTTCCTGATAAGTCTCATGCCCTTTCCCGGCCACCAGCACTACATCGCCTTTCTGCGCCATCATGCAAGCGGCACGTATGGCCTCACGACGGTCAGCTACGGCCAGCGTTTTCTGTCGGTCTTCAGCGGTGAGTCCGGCCATCATGTCGTTCATTATATCCTGAGGCTCCTCAAAGCGCGGATTGTCACTGGTGATGACCAGCCTATCGCTCAGCCTTGCCGCCTCGTGAGCCATGATGGGACGCTTACCTTTATCACGGTTGCCTCCGGCTCCCACCACGGTAATGACTTTTCCTTTGCCGCCCATCACGTCGTGGATAGTAGTCAGCACATTCACCAACGCATCGGGTGTATGTGCATAGTCCACAATGGCCGTATATCCACGTGACGAATGCAAGGTGTCACATCGCCCGGCAACAGGATACAGCGTGCTGAGCACCACCAGAACTTCCTCTTCTTTCTTTCCCAACAGGACGGAGGCTCCACATACGGCCAGAAGATTGCTGGCATTGAAGCGTCCTATGAAGTTCACGGCCACCTCGTGTCCGTCAATGTCAAGCAACATGCCTTCGAAATGGCTCTCCAACACTCTCCCCTTAAAGTCGGCCAGTGTGCGCAACGAATAGGTATGCACATGTGAGCGTGTGTTCTGTACCATCACCATACCGTTCTTGTCGTCTAAATTGGTCAGGCTGAAAGCATCGGCCGGCATATCATCGAAAAACTTCTTCTTGGCCCGGAGATAGTTCTCCACCGTCTTATGATAGTCCAAATGGTCGCGCGTCAGATTGGTGAATATACCTCCTGCAAACCTCAATCCGCTTATGCGTTTCTGAGCTATGGCATGTGAACTCACTTCCATGAAAGCGTATTCGCATCCTGCCCCAACCATATCGGCCAGCAGACGGTTCAGCGTCACGGGATCGGGAGTGGTATGGTCGGCAGGCACAGGTTGTCCGTCAATGTAATTGCACACGGTAGACAGCAGCCCTACCTTATGCCCCATGCTGCGGAATGTGTTGTACAGCAATGTAGCTATCGTAGTCTTCCCGTTCGTACCTGTCACACCCACCAACATAAGACGTTCTGAAGGATATCCATAAAATGCTGTAGCCACCCGTCCGGCTGCATCTTCGGTATCGGCCACCTGAACGTAGCACACTTCAGGTTTCCGCACTGCAGGCATATCTTGGCATAGCACAGCTACAGCGCCCTTAGCTATGGCATTTTCTATGTAAACATGTCCGTCGGTCTGTGTGCCCCGCATGGCCATAAACATATGCCCTTTATCTACTAGGCGTGAGTCAATGTCCACTCCGCAGATGTCGGTTTCCTCGTTGCCAGCCACCAGCAAGGGGCTTATGTCTTTCAACAGTTCTTTCAGCTTCATGTCTGTATCTTGATTTTATTCTGTCTCTTTCCTTTTCATTGTCTCGTTCACTTGTCCGACAGTGTCAGCACTACAATAGCGCCTTTCCTTATCCGGCTTCCGGCCTGAACGGACTGCCGCTTCACCTGTCCGGTTCCATGCAACCTCACCCGTAGGCCCCGTTTTTCCATCAGATAGACAGCGTCCTTGGCTCCCATTCCAGCCACATCGGGCACGATATCCTCTGCCATCTTTGTTTCCTCCAGTTCTACGGCACCGGGCAAGGCTACAGCCTGTCCCCACACAGCCTGTTCCTTACCATGCGGCTTTCCGTAACGTTTCTCCACCGGCACATCCAACGCTCCGAGCACCTGCATGGCCTGCAGCATGTCCCCTGCCTTCACCTGGGGAATGACATTGGTATTGCTGTCCACGGCCTGTTCCAGTCCGTAACGTAGATTCTTGGCATATACCCTTTCGGCAATCCGCCCGAACACACTGCCTGCCATGCCTCCGCCTGAAGGTATTCCTTTGTTTATCTGTATGGACACGATACAACTGTATCGCGGAGCCTCCGAAGGGAAATATCCGCAAAAGCTCACCAGATGGTTGCGCACTCCGCTCTTGTATCCGGCCTGTCCCTGCGACACCTGTGCCGTACCCGTCTTACCCGACACATGGAACTCCTTGCATTGCGCGGGTTTGGCCAGTCCGTGGCTCACCACCCTTTCCAGCATCACCTGTATCTGGTGCAGAGTGGTATCCGAACATATCTTCTCGTTGAGCACCTCTACCGGAAATTCCTCCACCGTCTCCCCGTCCTTCACGGCACGGGTCACAAAACGGGGTTTCACCATCACTCCGTCATTGGCTATGGCATTGTAGAAGGTCAGCACATTGATGGGCGGCAGCTGCGTTTCGTAACCAATGCTCATCCATGGAAGGCTGGTACGCCAGAACGTGGGGTCATCGGCATTTTTTATGTAAGGTTTTCCCTCTCCGGCTATCTGCAAGTGCAAAGGCTCGTCCAACCCCATGCGTTTCAGTCCGTCTATGAACTTCTGCGGCTCGGCGGCGTAACTCCGGTCTATCAGGGTAGACACGCCTACGTTGCTTGACACCTCCAGCGCACGCGTGGCATCAATCACGCCATAACCTCCGCGATGCCAGTTGTGGTCGCGCATCCAGCTTCCGTGCATGTTCTTCACCCCGTTACCCGTGTCAACCTGGGTATGGGGCGTAATCTTCCCGTCCTCCAGCGCCACCATAAGCGAGGCAGTCTTGAAGGTGGAACCTGGCTCCATCATATTGCTTATGGCCAGGTTTTTCATCTCATAATAGTTGCCGTCGGCAGCGCGCGTCATATTCACTATGGCCTTCACATCGCCCGTATGCACTTCCATCAGTACGGCCACTCCCCATACAGCTTCCAGTTCTTTCAGTTTGTCCACCAAAGCTTTCTCGCAGATGTCCTGCATATCCACGTCAATGGTGGTCACTATATCACATCCGTCCACAGCCGGACGATCTATAATATTCAGGTAGCGGTTCATCACCTTCTGCCTATGCGTTATTCCGTCCCTTCCCCTCAGCAAAGAGTCGAAAGCCAGCTCCAGCCCGTTCTTGGCCCCCTGCGCAGTGTCAGCATATACATCGCCCAATGTGCGTGCGGCCAGCGAGCCGAAAGGTTTCTTCCGCTGGTTGTACACCTGTTCGTGAAATCCTCCCTTGTATTTGTTCAGCCGGAACACAGGCAACGCCTTGGCTTCCTTATATTCTATATAAGATATACGTTTGGGGTATATCAGGTAATTACGACTTCCCTTTCTTCTTCCGGCCAACAAATGCCGTTTGAATTGCGCGGCGGTACGGTCGGGGAAAATACGGTTCAGTCCCTTGCAAATCTCGTCCATGTGTTTCATCAGCAAGGAGTCTTTCTCCTTTCCTCCGGCCTTGAAATCCATGTATATACGGTATTCGGGCAACGAGCTGGCCATGAGCTGTCCGTCGGCGGAAAGTATGTTCCCCCGGTTGGGCTTCACTGTCACATTCTCGCGCACGAAGCGGTCGGCCACTTCCTGCCAGTAACGGTTCTCCGCAAACATGATGATGCCTGCCCTCACCACGATAGCTATGCCCACCAGGCTGAGGACAAGCACTACGAAGAAGTAGCGCATCATGATATTTTGCTTATTCACTGCCATGTATCATCTCCTATTTTTACGGTACACGTCAATCGTTCCTTATCAGGTAAGGCGGTTCGGTAGAGGTCTGCAAGTCGCTTTCCTTAGCTGTCACATAGTCTTCTATCCTTGACTGTCGGCTTTTCTCCATCAGTTCGGAATTGCGCGTTAGAGCATCGTACTTTATGTCAGTCAGCTCTTTCTTCAGCGCGTCCAGTTCAAGCAGCTGTTGCTGGCATGCGTACCTGTTGTGAATATAGAATATGATAAGCACCATGATGAGCACCAACAGTTTGGTCTGTCTTCTGAAGAAGTCGGTGGCCAGGATATCGCCTCCGATAATATTCTTCCACGAAGCTGTTTTTTTCATTTTCTTGTTTCCGTTCTCCATATTTTTTCGTCTTCATGCAATCAGTCTCCGTCAGTCTGCCCGTTATTATCCGTCAGTCTTTCGGCTATTCTCAGTTTGGCACTCCTCGAACGCGGATTCCTTTCCACCTCCCCATTGTCGGGCACAATGGGTTTCCCGTTCACCGGTTTCAGCGGTGCCACAAAGTTTCCGTAGAAATCCTTCTCCACCTTTCCCACCGTATTCCCGGTCTTCATCATGTTCTTCACCATGCGGTCTTCCAGCGAGTGATAAGTAATCACCACCAGCCTTCCTCCTGGTCTCAGTGCCTCCACAGCGGCATCCAGCATCTCGTGCAAGGCATCCATCTCGTGGTTTACCTCCATGCGTAACGCCTGGAAAGCCCGTGCCAGGTCTTTCTTCTCACGCTCTCTGCCCAAGAGAGGTTTCAGCACATCCAGCAGTCCGCCTATGGTGGTGATGTCGCCCGCAATGCGTGCCTTTACTATGGCGGAAGCTATCCGGCGGCTGTTCTTCAACTCGCCATACAGGTAGAACACATCAGCCAGCCGCTCTTCGCTGTAACGGTTCACCACATCAGCGGCGGTCATGCCTGCCCGTTTGTTCATGCGCATATCCAGCAGCCCATCGAAGCGGAAGGAAAAGCCCCGCCCGCTGTCGTCAAAGTGATGCGACGATACGCCCAAGTCGGCCAGTATGCCGTCCACCTTCCCGACACCGTAATAGCGCAGGAAGTTGAGCAGATACCTGAAGTTGCTGCGCACAAAGGTAAACCTCGGGTCGCAGATGGCATTACGTTCAGCATCCTCGTCCTGGTCAAAACCCAGCAAATGTCCCTGCGGGCCAAGCCTTGACAGTATCTCGCGCGAATGTCCGCCCCCACCGTAGGTCAGATCCACATACGTGCCGTCCGGACGGATGTCCAGTCCGTCCACACTCTGCCCCAGCAGTACGGGCACATGATATATCTCCGTTTCCTTATCCATAACTGTTATCCTTTAAAAGTGCCCTCTCCCGCCGGACGCTTTTCCACAGCTCCTGCCAAGGCTTCTTCCAAAGCCCGGCTGAACTCTCCGGTTTCCATAAAGGGCTGCTCGCCGTCCTCCCGCGCCCAGATTTCTATGGTGCTGTCCATGCCTATGAAGCGTACCCCGTCCTTTATGCCCGCCAGCCGCATATGGCGTTTGGGCAACAGGATACGTCCGCTGTCGTCCACCGTCACGCTGACGGCTTCGCTCACAAACTGGCGGAACACCGCCTGCTCGCGTGCATTCCAGCGGTTCAACCGACTGCGGAGCTGGTCCTGCGTGGCAAACCATACGCTTTCAGGATAGAGCACCAGACAGTCCTGGAACACATCCTTGCGCAACACGAGCCCTTCTTCCGCCGCAGTTTCCAGCTGTTTGCGGAATATGGCTGGCAGGAACACACGTCCCTTTGCGTCAGCCTTTGCCTCAATATTGCCCAAGAAGCGGAACATTTTACCTTATTATATAAACGACGGTAAAAGTACACAATTCCCCACAATCCCCCACCATGTTTTAACAAAAAACTTTCAGATAAGTTTTCAACACCATGTCAGACTACTTACAGCTTTGAAAATGAATATACTGCCGGAATTCCTTTCCGTGGGGAAATTGAAGCGGAACACAAGCAGAAAAACCAATGCCGCAAGTAGCTTGCGTACACGATACAAAAGCTGCTTCCTTCCGGACTAAATGACAGACATAGTAGGTGTCGTGGCTCACGCCGCCGTCACGCCACGTCCTGACGGGAAGGGAAGCCTTTGAGGGCCATCCGGGTCTCAGGGCCCAGACCGTCAAAGTATTCCAGTCCATGCTGGTGGCGCCGGTGCCGAACTGAAGATAAGTACACGCGTGGACGTAGTTACGGCCCGCGGACTGCGCGTACCTGTCCTGTCCGAAGAACAGGCCTAAAAGACACAATAATAAAAGATAATATGCGTTTCATAATGGTTTCGTGTTTATAATGAATGTATGTGACTGAGCTATTGCCATACTGAACGTATAGAGAAGATTCCCGAATGCGTTCACGCGAATGTACACAGGTCCCTTCACTTACGTTCAGGATGACAACACATCAAACTTTTCTCACTCCAGCATCAGCGGGAAACGGATAGTCACACCGTTGGTGGCTTCCAGCAACTGAAGGCGGCATTCGAAATCACGGGGACTGCATTCTACCATCACGCGGGCACGCTTTCCACCCTCGAATTTCACTGTCACAAAGTCGTTCATGCCACTGTCACCCGTACGCTTGAACTCCTCATCATTTATCCAGTAGGTGATGTCCGGACTCTGGGGAAAGGTCTTGTAAAGCAGCACGAAGGTGATTTCCGTATCCACCGGAGGAGTGATGTAGGCCTCCATGTAACGCCTTCCGCCCTCTTCATAGCGGTAAATGTAGTCGAACCCCACACTCATGTCGCGGGTCACCTCCACAGAGATGGTGCGCGTGGCCAGCATACCCGCCGCGTCGGTCACCGAGCAGGTCAGGCAGTAAGTCCCGGCTTCCTTGAAGGTATGGGTGAACGATGCCGATTCGGAAATCCCCGAACCCACCTGGTTGCCCCCGCTGTCCGTCAGGACCCACTGATATTGGTAGCCGCCGTTGCCCGAACTGATGCTCGCCTCAAAGGTCACAGCCTCGTCCACAAGGCAGGTCTCCGGTTTGAAGATGTTCAGTGACAAA
Organism: uncultured Bacteroides sp.; assembly: GCA_949296415.1. Classification (GTDB taxonomy): domain Bacteria; phylum Bacteroidota; class Bacteroidia; order Bacteroidales; family Bacteroidaceae; genus Bacteroides. Next base: position 23,034 of record CASFQC010000036.1, read on the forward strand.
GGAGTGTATTTCCCCTCGTCCGTATAGTGGTACGCGTATTCTTCGGTGCACGCTCCGTCACGGTCAAACGTCCTGGCCAGCTCGCCGAAAGTGTTGTAGACAAAGCTTGTACGATTCCCGTCCGGATCGGTCACCGAGGTAAGGCCTTCCAACGGACTGTAGGTGTAGGAGCTTACCGCCGCCTTTCCGCGAAGGGACTCGCGCAGCGAGGCGCACGCCTTGTCCAACGCCGCGCTGTCTGTCACCGAGGCATACCCCCAAGACGTGGAAGGAAGGCCGGGACGGGCGTGTTCCACCTTGGCTACAGGATAGAGCGAGTTGTAGCCCCAAAGGTATTCCACACGCTTCGTACTGTCGGTCTGTATCTCCAACGGACTTCCATACCGGTCGTACCGGACAAACCGGACACGTGTCTCACGAGGCTGTCCGTCCTTTCCGCTATCCAAACGGTCCGGCACAAGAATGCCGTTCGTCATACGGTAGGGAGTATGGATGTCATAGGAAGTATTTCCCGATGTGACGGTGCGCCGCAGCACAGGCGTCAGCCAGTTCATGCCGACCATCCCACGCGAGACATCGTCCGTAAAATCTTCCGGATACTCCATCGTCTCCACTTCCTGCAGGCTTCCGTCCAGATGGCGGACGGTCTTCACGGGGAGCAGGTGCCCGTTGTACTCGTAGGAGACGGACTGTGTATGCGCCCGGCCGTCACGGTATTCGGTGGTCTCCGAGGATTTCATCAACTTGTAGCCGCTGTAGAAGTCAAAGCCGCTGTATCGGTACCTTTCCGGTTCGGGGGCTTTCGGCATATATGCACCTCCCGATAGATTCGGAGTGACTGCCCCAATCTTTAAAGCACGTATAGTTTCCCAGTTTGTAACAAACCCGTCTTCATAGAACATGCTCAGAGGCGTGTATATCTGCATGAAGGCCACCTCATCTCCGGGCATGGTGCGGTAAGCGTTCTTTTCTTCCCTTATCAGCAGTCCGTTGCTGTCGTAGACGGACTTCCGAAGAAGCTGTCCCACCTGCCATCCGCCATACACACGATAGACATTGCTTGTCAGCGTGGGATTTACGGGAGGTGACGCGCTGCGCGTGCTGCGGATGGCGGCCAGCTTTTCCTCACTATAGTCATATTCATATACCGTCTTGCCCGAAAGGCTGTCCGCATCCATGTATTCCGTCACACAGTCATATACGATGGAGGCGGAAGATTCCAGATAGTCGTTCACAACAGGACGGGCGTGTAAATCCACCTTATAGATTGGATAGGCTTCATTCCAGTCAGGGGCTATAAAACTACGATCTACGCGGTACACCTGCTGGTGGTATGCCGTCATGAAATCTATAGGCTCCAGCACCCTTACGGGCAGGCCACGTCCCGACTCTCCCTTGCCATACTTGAAACGCCGCGTAGTGGCCAGCGTGCCGTCTTCCAGATAATTGCGTATCTCTCTGATGCGCACGCTCCCGTCGGTCACCTCCCTGCCACGGCTTTCCTCATAGAAGCGGTTGTGCTCGTACTCGAACTCGGTGCGGCCGCCTGTGGGATAGGTCACGCTTGCCAGCATGAACGGAAGGAACGGTTCCTCCACCGGGGTCTGATAGAAGTCGTCCCTGCCGTACTGGAAGTGCAGGCTGTCCGTCAGTTCGCCTTTGTCCGAATACAGCCCGAACGTCTTCCACAGTCTGGGGACAAGAGCCTGCGAGACCGTGGCGTTCTGCGTGGAGTAATAGCCCCAGGCGTTGACACGCGGGTCGTCATAGCCCACGCCCGTGCTGTGGTGGTAGGTGAACGAGTAGGTCCTGTAGGACTGGCCGTCCTTGCCCATCTCCATCACCGCATCCAGACGGGGACGTTCGCCGTAACGGCTGTTCACCAGCTGGAAACGTCTCACCACCTCGCCCCGGTCGTTCTTCACCACAATGGCGTTCAGATACTTGCGGGCGGTCTGGTACGGCATGATTTCCATATAAGTGAACTCCATGCTTCCGCCCGGAAAAGTGATTTTCTTCAGGTGGCGCGTGCTGACCGTCTGCGTCCAGTAGGAGGTGAAGCGCCGGTGTTCGTCACACAGGGGCTTCAGCGGGTTGTTGTCCCGGCCGTTGCCCTCGTCCACATAGTAGATGGAGGTCTCCATCTGGGGCGACGAGGAGGTGCGTCCCTTCACGTCGCGCTGCACGAGCTTCACGCGCTGCTGCACGAAGCTGGGCGAGAACTCGTCCGTGGAGATGGTCTCCATGCCGTTCCAGTAGTCTATGTCCTGCGTGGCATAACGTTTCTTTTTTATCTCCAGCGTGGCGCTCTGCTCGTAGTTGTGCAGCATGTAGCGGAAAGGCTGTCCGGTGGACAGGCCGCCGTACTCGAACGCGATGACTTCCTTGTTCGGGGTCATGATGCGGCTGGCCTTGTACACCGATATGGCCGTGGTGCGGCGGTCCTCCGTCACGGTCTCGGTCTCCTCCTGTGGCGTGAAGGTGTATGCCACACCGTCCGTATCGGTCAGCGTGAAAGTCTTCAGGTCTGCGGAATTGTCTATCCGCACCGGGTCGTAGGGCACGGTGACAAATTCCTTTTTTGTCCCGTTGGCCGGACGGTTCAGGAAGAAGCTTCCGCCCTTCTGCGGAAGGATGTAGAAATACTGGTCGGGCTGTATGTCATAATAGCCGTACATGGCGTCTACCTGGGTCTCCTGGTCGGGCAGGTTGGTGCCCTCGTTCATGTAGAGTCCGTAGACCGGCATCTCGTCCGGCAGTCCGTTCACCGCATGGGCTATCTGCGGCTCGGCCTCCAGGCTCCAGCCCGCGCCGACCACGCTCCGCTCGTGGGGCTTGAAGCCCGAGGAGCGGTACACCAGCCTGACGGGCAGCGTGTATCCTCCGCGCGTCTTTATCTCGAACAGGGGGATCTCGGTCTTCACCAGTCCCGTGTTGTAGCTCACAGGGTAGTTTATCATGCCTATCAGGCGGCTCACCTCGGGCGGTTGCGGGACAATCTCCGGGGTGGAGGGCATCAGTGCGGACTCTTGGGCATATGTCGTGCCCAGAAGACACGATGCTATCAGGGACAAGAATAGAGAAATGATTCGTTTCATAAGATTTGTGTTTTAATTAAGTGAATGATGATGCTGTGTGTTTTAAGAAAGGCGCGACATTTCCAATCCTGCGGAATGGGCATGTGCCGCGCCCTGTAAGCGGACATCCTCAGAGTCCCATGGCCTTCGCGCCCAATGCCCCGGCAAGGGCCGAGAGGGCGGCGATGGCAACCTTAAGGATTACATCCCAGATGTTCTTCGTTGTTTTCATAATAACCAATGCGTGTTTTTAGGGTTTGTGTCATAAGAGCCTGTTTAAATTTTGCTCAAGCTTATTTTAAGGGCTGTTTTCGAGGATATTTTCCTGTTGTCATGAGGAGCGTAGCGGGCTACGTGACGAATGGGAACAGGAAAAGAGACCGGAAAAAGGCTCAAAAGA
>CASFQC010000037.1 GCA_949296415.1 uncultured Bacteroides sp.
TGCTGAAGTTCTGCAATGACCAGGCAGATGAACTGCTTGGACTTTCCATGAACCATTATAATGTCAAGTTTGCAACGGTATAATTAACTAGAGCCACAGATTTTTAATGTATCAAATAAAAAACCTTACGATAATATTATTTTTTCTTGATAGAACTTGCTTTTTATTTTATTTTTAAGTAAATTTTTTGGGGGGCGTTATAAATATATTTTAGCCGTGAAAAAGAAACATCTTATTTACCCTGTTCTGGCTGTATGCCTGTGTATGCTATGTGTAATTAATGCGTGCCAGCAAGACGAAGAAGTGCTGACAGAAAACCATCAGTTTGTAGACGATGGAGCATGGCTGGATATAACCATTCCGGAAGACGCCTCACAAATGTCAGCAGAAGATCTGAATATACTGATGCAAGGCTTTTTGAGATTGGACATCCAACTCAATGAGGACGGTCTGTATGAAGTGACCCAACAGAGCGGCGAGGAAGTGAATATGTCTGAAGAGCTGTTTGAGTATTTGGTGCAAATGGTCAAAGGCTCGAACAGATGGAATCCTACTTCATCAATCGCAAAAATAAAAACCAGGAGTGAAAGTGAGGATGGACAAATGACAGATTGTGTGGCATGGGCTATTGCTTATGCTACTAATGAAAAATATGAAGATGTCAATTCTTGGATAACAGAGAAGTACAAAGGACAAGGTGTACCAGCGAATGAATTCTACTCAGTAATGCGACACTTTAACAGCAAAGGGGAAATCATATCACCTTCGGAATTTAAAGGCTTAAGCATAGATGCCCATAATGCTAAACAATACATCATCGTTTTAAATAATGAACATGCTGTAAACTTAGAGTTGAAGCAGACCGACAGCATAATATATTGGGATGCGCAAAATAGAACAAGAAGCTTCTGCACAATGGATGACATCACCCATGTATATAAGCTGAAATAATCCAACAATATTGACCAACATGAGAACAAGAACATTCATTCTTTTAATCACAGCTTGCCTTCTTATGTCGCTTGTAACGACAAGCTGTCAACAAAATGAGATATCAGAAATCCAGCAATCGGCATACAGTGAAGCACCTTATCTGGACGTGGAAATCCCGAAAGATGAAAGTCAAATGACTACAGAAGACTTAAACACCCTCATGGAAGGTCTCATACGACTACAGATTTATAAGAATGAAGACGGATTGTATGCTGTAGTCCCGCAGACGGCCGAAGAAGTGAACATGTCTGAACGGTTGTTTGACTATTTGTTAGAAATGATAGAAAGAAGTAGCGAAAGGTTGCGTTCTATAAAAGAATGTGAAGAAAAGGATTCTGTTCACTATATTAAATGACTTCACAATATTTCCATTCCATATAACCTATTGTTTTGTCTTTATGAGAAAAAGATTTGCTTACTTTTGGTTAGTCAGCTTGCTGACAGCATCAAGTACATTAACAAGCTGTCAGCAAGACAGCATAGCGGAACCCTTACCCGCAATTCCGTAACACTTCGTTCCTGGACGCGGACATAAAGGAGGATCCTTTTCAAATATCCCAAGAAGACTGGCAAAAGATATTGGAAGGGTACGGAAGGCTGGCTCCCCCTACCGCAGTGAACGACGGCGGGATAATTGAAACGCTCCCATACACCGCCGCAGACCTGAACATGTCGGACCGGTTATTCAACTATCTGCTGGAAATAGTGGAGAACAACAATGAAATGAGCAGGGCACAAAAGAACAAAAAAGAGAAGGGATCGGAACAAGGAACATTTTATATAAGGTAAATCCAAACCGGCAATAAAAAGATGCACGTCTCCTGCCAGTCCCTGATTGCAGCCATGCTGTGCTGCTGGCTTACGGCATGTACCCCTTGGGGCAAAGACCCGTGCCTGGAAGCGGCTTTGTCCCAAGCAGGGAATAACCGTGAGGAACTGGAGAGAGTGCTGGAACATTACCAGCATGACTCGTTAAAGCTGGAGGCTGCCAAATTCCTGATCCGCAACATGCCGGGACATTACTCTCTGGCAGACACAAATGCAGTCAACCGGTATTATGACGCGGCGGACACCTTGTTCGCCTTACCCTGTTTCCCGTTTGCCGCGCGCGACACGCTGAACAAATGGAGCAAACGTTATGCCCGTCTGGACTGGGACACGGTGTCCGACCTGAAAATCATCACGTCCGATTTCCTCATAAGGAACATAGACGACGCTTTCGACAGGTGGCGGAACGGAACTTTCGCCCGACACCTTGACTTCGGACAATTCTGCGAATACCTGTTGCCATACAAAGTGGAAGACGGACAATACCTGGACGATTGGCGTACCTATCTGAAAGGGCCGTATGCCGACCGACTGGACGAACTGGACTACAGCGACTGGTCACGACATTCGGCCATATCCGCCGCAACCGTCGTCAATGACAACTTGCGGAACAAACGTAAGACATTCTTCATCTTCAACAATGACAACTCCTTGCCAATCTTCAGATACCGCACCCTGGCCAAGAAACCTTATGGTATGTGTGACGACTATGCCAACATGACCGTGGCGGTCATGCGCAGCCTGGGCATCCCTGTAACGTCAGACTACACACCACAATGGCCGGACCGCTCGTGGGGACACGGATGGAACGTGGTGTTGGCCAACCGGGGAAAGAACATCGTGTTCAGTGGAGGTGACACCAATCCCGGAGTGCCCCATTACCTAGACTCCAAGATGGCCAAGGTGTACCGCAGGTCTTACGCTCCCGACCCGGTACTGATGGACTTGCACAGCTGGACATCCATGGGAAAACAGGTGGCCAGAACCGTGTCTCTGGAATATCATGACGTGCCTTCTGGAGGACTTTATTGGCTAAGAGACTTGAGCAAAGGCAAGGAGGAACGGATCTTTACTTATGAGCTTGGGGAACAGGTGTGGTGGTAACGGAAAACAACATCAAACGTTTGCAATGTAGAGTTGATAAAAAAACAACTACATGAAACATTTTCCCTTCAGAATTTAAAATATTATTGTGCGCTTACTGTTATTTTCCTTAATATATATTTTTTCAATGCGATTTTTCCCGTAACTTTGAGGCATAAACTAAATTCAGTTTTCTATGAAAAAGAAACATATCGTTTACCCGATTTTGGCCGTATGCCTGATTTTAACATACGCAGTTCATGGCTGCCAGTAGAATGAAGAAGTAATTGCACAAATGGAGAATCTTCTCACGCCGGAAAAGAATCAAGAAGCGGCAGACAGGAACAAAGCCATCGCTTCAGTTGCCCAATCGGAAGAACGCGCAAGATTCTCGGAAGCGACAAAGCAATATTATCAGGCTTTCAAGACTTATTTGTACTCGCTCTCAGAAGAAGAAAGACAAAACACACTGGAGAACCTGAACAACGATGACTTCATACCTGAATTCCGCAGGAAATCCGGATTGGAAGAATTGGCGGAAGAGGTAAATGCTACTTGCAACGATTTACTGGCTTTAATGGAGTCTTCTGGCTTAAATGAAGATGACATTTCATCTGTATCTTTTTTATGACAACACAGACGCTATTATCAGATTGAAGACAAGAAGTGAAAGTGACAAGCAAGAAAGCTGCATGGAAAAGAAAATGAAAGCGGACAACATTGCAAAAGACAACTATGATTCTGCAATCGCAGGATGCGAAAAATTTTACGGAGACGACCCATTCCAAGAAAGGATATGTTTGGATAATGCATCAGCTGCATATAAAGAAGCCAAACAGCGTAACTACAATGCATATAAAGAATGTATAGAGGAAGAACGTAAACAATAACTTAGTTAGAAATCAGATATTCAACCTATCTGCCTAACGTTTTTCCAATCTATCTATCCCCCTATCCTTATGCTTCGTGAGTTTCTTCATAACAATCAGGATTTGTCTAAGTGAAGAAATCCAGAAACAATCCGAAAGAACAAATAACATCCAATCATTTAAAAACAACATGCGTATGAAAAGATTAAGTTTTAAATTATTGCTTTTGTGTTCCGTCATTGCCTTTACCGCTTGTGACGGACAATCGGACAGGACCAATACAGACGAACAAGCTTACGTAAAGGACGGGAACACTTACGTAAGGAAAGTACTTACAATGGACGACATCCGCAACACAATGTATGAAGCATTAACTCCTGCAGAAAGGATTCGAGTAGATTCTATAGTAAAGACACCCGATTTTAAGGAATATCAGGAAGCCGTACAAACGTGGACGGCGAAAAGGGTTCTTTACATGAACGCATTGTCCGATGAGGAGTTTTATTCCTTGAAAAAAGAAAACGGTCTGACAGATATGGAAGCTTTGAGCAACAGAGATTCTTCCATAAAAGAAGCGTTTGAGGAATATGACAATGCCGCTGACCGTTTCTATAGCAAATATGGTTCATTAGGAAGGGCATATGGCGTATTGTGCTTCGCCGCTTCAGAAGTAGAATATGAAGGTCCCCTGCCAAACAGACTGTAACCGTTTAAAGTGATTTTTCCAAAAGCCCCTTTAAACCCAAATCTGTCCGAAGAGCTGCCTGACTGCAGAGTAGTATGGCTGCCGTGCGGTCTAATGACTGATTTGGGTTAAAAGAGAACCACAGCCACATACCATCAGAGGAAAACGTCAGGCTCACAAGCCCACGCCTACCCCCCGCATACCTAGACCTTCCACGCCCCAAAGACAGAGAAGGTCTTGACTTTTTCTTATCACACTGACAGATAAATCGCGATTTATATCTAATTTTGCGCCCGCAAAAACGAGTTCGCATGATGAACCTTATTATAGATATAGGTAATACGGCAGCCAAAATGGCCGCATTCTGTGGCAACGAACTGTTGGAAGTGGCGCATGACTCAAACCAGACGCTGGAAGGATTACCCGCCTTTTTCAGGAAATACCCTTTTGAACGTGCCATTGTGGCCACGGTGATAGACCTGACGGAAGCTGTGAAGAACAGGCTGCACAACCTGCCCGTGCCCCTGCTTTCCCTGGACGAACACACCCCCTTGCCCATACAGAATCTGTATGAGACGCCCCACACACTGGGTTACGACCGCATAGCCGCCGTAGTGGGAGCAAGTACCCAATGCCCTGGCCACGACCTGCTGGTAATTGACGCAGGCACCTGCATCACCTATGAGTTCATTGACTCGGCCGGACGCTACCACGGCGGCAACATATCGCCCGGCATGCAGATGAGATTCAAAGCTTTACACCAGTTTACCGGACGCCTGCCTCTTGTGGAAGCCAAAGGCCGCCGCGTGCCCATGGGCAAAGACACCGACACGGCCATCCGTGCCGGAGTGCTCCGGGGTATAGAATATGAGATAGCCGGCTACATAACCGAGATGAGGCATAAATATCCTGAACTTTTGGTTTTTTTAACGGGGGGCGATGATTTTTCTTTTGATACGAATTTAAAAAGTATCATCTTTGCAGACAGATTTTTAGTACCGAAAGGATTGAATAGAATATTAGATTACAATAATGATAGGATATAGACAAACCCTGTTGGTGCTGGCCATGGCCATGACATCGGTCGTGACGATGGCACAAAACAACACCAACTCTCCTTATACACGATATGGATACGGCCAACTCTCCGACCTGGGCACAGGCAGCAGCAAGGCAATGGGAGGCATTGCCTACGGCGTACGCGACAAGTACCAGGTGAACTTTGCCAATCCGGCCTCATACACCTCCATAGACTCACTCACCTTCCTTTTTGACGGCGGCATAGGGTTGCAGAACACCAACTTCAGCAACGGAACGCTGAAACGCAACGCGCACAATTCAAGCATTGACTATATAGCCATGCAGTTCCGTGTGACCAAATGGCTGGCCATGAGTGCAGGTCTGTTGCCCTACTCCAACGTAGGCTACGGCATGACCGACACACGCAACAACTCGACCATGCAGGTAAGCTATGCCGGCGAGGGCGGATTCCACCAGCTCTACGGAGGTCTGGCGGTGAGACCGTTCACCAATCTTTCCGTAGGAGCCAACTTCTCTTATTTCTGGGGCGACATCACCCATTCCATGGCAGAGACGTTCCCCTCCGATGCCAGTGCCATGCCTTTCCAACGTACCATGAACATGGCCATGAAGAGCTACAAGATAGACTTAGGCGTGCAGTACACGCAGCACTTCGGGAAGAAACATGCCGTGACCGTAGGCGCCGTATTCTCGCCGGGACATAACCTGAACAACAATTCCGCCATGCAGTACGTGCTGGGCAACTCGTCTACAGGATACACCTCTTCCACCACCGACACCTTGCTCACGACGGGCATACCTACCAGCTTCGGCGCAGGATTCACCTATACATACAACAAGCAACTTACAGTGGGTTTTGACGCCAGCATAGAGAAGTGGGGTAATGTGACATACATGAACCAGAACGGTGCCCTGGCAGACCAGCAACGCTTCTCCATAGGTGCCGAGCTTTATCCCAATCCGTTGGGACGAAACTATCTGGCACACATCAGATACCGTATAGGCGCATTTTTTAAGCGTCCTTATTATAAGATAGAAGGCGTGCGGGCCGCTAAAGAATATGGCGTGACAGCCGGTTTCGGATTCCCAGTATGGGGCAACCGTTCACGCGTCAATGTGTCGGCACAATACGTCCGTACCAAAGGTAGCCGGGCCGCCTTCCTTGACGAACAGACCATCCGTCTGAACATAGGCATCACGTTCAACGAAAGCTGGTTCTTCAAGTCCAAGGTGGATTAATGCCGGGAAGCCATGACACCATCTGCCCACAAGCCCACTTCCGGATTCACACATTTCCAGTCCGCACTCTGCGCCCTGGCGGTGCTGGCTTTGCCTTTCATCCTCCCGGCCTGCTCCAAGGAAAAGACAGCCATGGCCGAAGCCATCGAAGAGCGGGACTCCCTGCCCGTACTTGACACAAAAGGTGTGAGCACACTCATATCCGACTCCGGCGTGACACGCTACCGCATCATCACCGAAGAGTGGCTGGTGTACGACCGGAAGAACCCCTCATACTGGGCTTTCGAGAAAGGCGCGTATCTGGAACGTTATGATTCCGCCCACAAGGTGGAAGCCAGCATAAAAGCCGACACAGCCTATTTCTACGACAAGCAGAAACTGTGGAAGCTGATGGGGAATGTCCACATAGAGAACACCAAAGGAGAACGCTTCGATACCGAACTGCTCTACTGGGACCAGAACAGGCAGAAGGTCTATTCCGACCAATTTATCCGCATAGAACAGCCCGACCGTACCATAACCGGACGCGGATTCGAGTCCAATCAGGAAATGACCGTCTATACCATACACAAACCGGAAGGTATATTCTACGTTGACGACCAGGCAGGAGCTGCCCCGGCAGACAGCATTCCGGCCGACTCGACCCAAACAAAATCACCCCAATGACATGGAAAATATAGTCTGCCTGTTGATATCGTTGGGCTTTTCGGCATTTTTTTCCGGCATGGAAGCCGCATTCGAAGGGGTAAACAAGTTGCGCTTCGAAATGGAGTGCCAGCAAGGATTGGCCTCGCGCATACTGCCCTACTTTTTCCGCCGTTCCAACCGTTTCATATCCGCCCTGTGGGCCGGAAGCATCATCGCCCTCATATTCTACGGCATATATGCATCGGCCATCGTGTCAGAACTGCTCGCAGCCAAAGACATTGCCGGACCGTGGTTGCAACTGCCCGTCGAGGTGTGCGCCGCCGCCATTGTGTTCCTTACCTTAGGAAGGTTCCTCCCGGCACTTATCTTCAGGTCAGCCCCTCACCTCATGCTTCGGATATTCGCCGTGCCCGCCATGGCATGTTATGCGGTGCTCTATCCGGTGGCCAGACTGGCCGCAGGCCTCTCATCAATCTGCCTGCGCGTCTTCGGACTGAAAGTCAACAAGGACGTACAGGCACAGGCTTTCGGAAAGATGGACCTGGATTCTTTCGTGGAATCGGGCATAAAGAACGCAGACAACGAAGACAACCTGGATGCCGAGGTGAAGATATTCCAGAACGCCCTGGACTTCTCCAACATCAAGGTGCGCGACTGCATGGTGCCCCGCACCGAAATAGTCTCCGTAGACCTCAGCGACCCGCTGGAGGAACTGAAAAACCTGTTTATAGAGTCGGGCATATCCAAGATAATAGTGTGCGACGGAGGCATAGACAAAGTAGCAGGCTACATACATTCCTCGGAGATGTTCCGCAATCCGGCCAGGTGGCAGGACTGCGTGAAACAAATACCCATCGTACCAGAGACCATGCAGGCGCACAAGCTGATGAAACACTTCATGCAACAGAAAAAAACCATAGCCGTGGTAGTGGACGAATTCGGCGGCACATCGGGATTGGTGTCGCTGGAAGACCTGGTGGAAGAGATATTCGGCGACATAGAAGACGAGCACGACAACACATCCTACGTGTGCAAACAGACCGACAACGGGGAATACGTGCTCTCCGCAAGGTTGGAGATAGAAAAAGTGAACGAGACATTCGGCCTGGACCTGCCCGAATCCGACGACTACCAGACCGTGGGAGGACTCATACTGAACCGATGCCAACGCTTCCCGAAACTGCACGAGGCAATAAACATAGGACACTTCCAGTTCAAGATAATCAAAATGTCGGCCACTAAAATAGAGCTTGTACGGCTGAAAATAACGGACTGAAAACAGGTGTGCGCATTTTTTTAGCGAATAAGTGAAGCCCATAAACGCATTTTTCGTATCTTCGTGCGCTAAAACGGAAAAAGACAAAAACAGAGCATAAACCAACAAAAACAGAGTATAAATCAATAAGAAAACAAATAAAATCAAAAGACAGAAAATGGCAACATTACAAAAAATCAGGTCCAAAGGACCGTTGTTGGTAATTGTTATTGGAGTGGCGCTGTTTGCTTTCATTGCAGGTGATGCATGGAGAGTGTTCCAGCCACACCAATCACAAGATGTGGGAGAAGTGAATGGAGATGCGATTTCCGCACAGGACTACCAGAAACTGCTGGAGGAATATACGGAAGTACTGAAGCTTTCCAACGGACTGAACTCGTTGACAGACGAGCAGAACAACCAGGTGAAAGATGAGGTGTGGCGTTCCTATGTGAACGGCAAACTCGTGGAAGACGAGGCCGAAAAGCTGGGACTTACCGTATCCGACGAAGAAATCAAGGCCATCATCAACCAAGGCACACACCCGATCCTGAGGAACACGCCCTTCGCCAACCCGCAGACAGGCATGTTCGACCGCGACGTGCTCATGAAGTTCCTTGCCGACTACGCCAAGATGAGCAAATCACAACTGCCCGCACAATACATGGAGTACTACCAGACCATGTACAACTTCTGGACCTTCCTTGAGAAGACACTGAGGCAGACACGCCTGCAGGAGAAGTACCAGGCCCTCATAGCACAAGCCCTCCTGACCAATCCGGTGGAAGTGCAGAACTCCTTTGACGGCAGGACCAAGCAGACTGACATGATGCTGGCAGCCATACCCTACTCCTCCATACCCGACTCCACCATACAGGTGAGCGACGAGGAACTGCAGGCCGCCTACGACAAGAAGAAGGAACGCTACCGCCAGTACGCCGAAAGCCGCAGCATACGCTACATTGACGTGCAGGTGACAGCCAGCGACGCCGACAAGGCCGCGCTGCAGAAGGAGATGGACGAGTACACCGTGCAGCTGGCCGACACCAAAGGCGACTACGCCTCATTCATACGCTCCACAGGCTCCACATACCCCTACACGGACCTGTACTACACCACACGGGCACTGCCCGCAGACGTGGTGGCACGCCTGGACTCCGTAGCCACAGGCGATGTCTTCGGCCCGTACTACAACGCCATGGACAACACACTGAACTCATTCAAGAAGCTCAGCGTGGCTTCCATGCCGGACTCCGTACAGTTCCGCATGATACAGGTGGTGGCCGAGACGCCCGACAAGACCAAGACCTTGGCCGACAGCATCTACAACGCCATAAAGGGAGGAGCCGACTTCACTGCCCTGGCACAGAAATACGGACAGACTGGAGAAGCCAACTGGATATCGTCCACCAACTATGAGGGAGCGCAGCTCGAAGGCGACAACTTGAAATACCTGCAGACCGTAACCTCCCTCAAGCCCAAGGAACTGACCAACCTCGCGCTGGCACAGGCCAACGTAATACTTGAAGTGACGGACCGCAAAGCCACGAAGGAAAAGTATAAGGTGGCCGTCATCAAGCGTCCCATAGAGTTCAGCAAGGAGACATACAACAAGGCGTACAACGATTTCAGCCAGTTCATTGCCGACAACAACACCCTTGACAAGCTGGTGGACAACGCCGAAGAGGCAGGCTACAGACTGCTCTCCAACACCGACCTCTACAGCTCCGAACACGGCATAGGCGGCATAGCCGACACCAAGGAAGCCCTGCGTTGGGCATTCCAGGCTGAAGTGGGCGACGTGTCCGGCCTGTATGAGTGCGGCGAAAACGACCACCTCATGGTAGTAGGCCTGGCAGGCATCATGCCCGAAGGCTACCGTCCGCTCGTGCTGGCTAAGAACGAGCTGCGACGCGAGATTATACGGGAGAAGAAGGGTGACAAGATCATAGCCGACATGAAGGCGGCCAACCTGACCACCTTCGACCAGTACAAGGGCATGGAGAACGCTGTAAGCGACTCCGTGAAGCACGTCACCTTCGGCGCACAGGCCTACGTGTCCGCACTGCGCAGCAGTGAGCCCGTAGTCAGCGCATACGCATCGGCAGGCAAGGCCAACACGCTGAGCGCCCCGCTCAAGGGCACGGCCGGTGTCATGGTGCTGCAGCCCTACGCGGAGGAAAAGCTGAACGAGACCTTCGACCAGAAAGCCGAGCAGCAGCGCGTGGAGAGCATGTATGCCAGCATAGCAAGGCAATTCCTGAACGACCTCTACCTGAAGGCCAACGTGAAGGACAAGCGATACCTCTTCTTCTAAGACATATCGCCACATAACATACACAGAGGGCGTGCCGCAGAACGGCACGCCCTCTGTCTTTTCAGCCCCCTCCCGCGCCCGTACGGGAAGGCTCACGTCACCGGGCAAATCACACAGGCACGCGCCGGCCTCCTGGGGCATGAAAAAAAGGCAGGGGACGCGCCCCGCTCCCTGTGCGGGCACATCCCCTGCCTTATCTTTTCCGGACCGGTGCCGGACGGGTCACACCAGACGGCCTATCCACTGGTCGCGCTCGCCGGGCAGCAGGTCAATGACGGGAATCTCTATCATGGTGTAGCATCCGGGCTGCTGGCGCATGGCCGCACGTGCCACGCAGACCAGCACCTGTGCCGTAAGGGCGGGATTGTTGATGCGCATGTTGAACTCAAAGAGCTGGTTCTGCGTGATGCCGGACACGCCCTTGCGCGTGAGGTTCACCCCATGTCCCATGTCAAGCAGGGCGTCAACGCTGGGCACCTGCTGCACGTGGGTCTCGTCGTGAACGAAATAAGGGTCGGACTTGATGGCGGCCTCCACCTCACTGAAGGAGTAGCCCTCCTGCAACTCCACGTACACCATGCGGCGGTGTATGCCGGTACCGGTGGGTATGGTCATGGACAAGGCCGCCTTCACTCCCGGCACGGCCTTCACGGCTACCGTGTGGCCCATGCTCATGCCCGGACCGAAGTTGGTGTAGGTGATGCCCTTGGGCGCTATGGCCTCAAGCAGGGCGCGCACCACCGAGTCGCTGCCCGGGTCCCAACCGGCGGAGATGACGGACACCGTGCCGTGCTCTTTGGCCACCTGCCCCAGTGTGGCGCGCAGGGCGGGGACGTCGGTGTGTATGTCAAAGCTGTCCACGGTGCGTATGCCCTTAGCCAGTATGTCCTTGGCGTAGGCCTCCACGCTGCGGGTGGGGGTGCAGAGGATGGCCACGTCCACCCCTGCGAGCTGGTCAATGCTTCTCACCACCTCATAACCTTCCAGTTCTGCGGGCCGGTTATCGGCTCCGGCACGGCGCACTACGCCTGCCACTTCGAAATCGGGTGCGGCCTGCAGGGCCTGCAGCACATAATGTCCGATGTTGCCATAGCCTACTATAGCTGCTCTTACTTTTTTCATACCTTTATTGCTTTTAAATGGTCATAATGTCAAATATCAGGTGCAAAAGTAAGCATAAATCAGGAATAATGCGTATTTTCGCGGAAAATAAACATTCATTAATAACACCGTACCTACGGACCTAACCTACGCATATGATAGAATATCTACGGGGCGGGCTGGCCGAACTGACTCCCACATCGGCCGTGGTAGAATGCCACGGAGTGGGCTATGCGGCCGCCATATCGCTCAACACCTACACCGCCCTCCAGGGCAAGACCGAATGCAAGCTCTACGTCTACGAGGCCATACGCGAGGACGCCTACGTGCTCTACGGCTTTGCCACGCGCGAGGAGCGTGAGCTGTTCCTGCTGCTCATCAGCGTGAGCGGCATAGGCGGCAATACGGCGCGCACCATACTGTCGGCCCTCTCGCCGGCAGAGCTGACCAGCATCATCAGCACCGAGAACGCCTCTCTACTGAAGACCGTGAAAGGCATAGGGCTGAAGACGGCCCAGCGCATCATCGTGGACCTGAAGGACAAGCTGGCCGCAGGCATTCCGGGCGGGCCGCAGGCAGCCGTGCCGGGCGGAACCGCGACGACGGCCGCAGGGACACAGGTGATGGAGGAAGCCGTGGCCGCCCTCACCATGCTGGGATTCGCCCAGGCCGCTTCGCAGAAGGTGGTGCTGGCCATACTGAAGGAAGACCCCGCCGTCAAGGTGGAACAGCTCATAAAACTGGCACTGAAGAGGCTATGAGCAGGCTGAACATGCAACACTGGCTGCGGGCCAACGCACGCACCCGGGCCGACGCCGCCGACGGATGGTATCTGCGGCTGGCCAACACCCTGACGGGACTGACCCGGCAGACCCGCACGGCGCTGCACTGCGCCCTCTACATGCAGGACGCCATAGCCCAAGGCGGACACTGGACCGCCTTCAGGCAGGCTTACCGCAGGTGTTGTCCGGAGGGCGGGCCGGTGCCTTTCTTCCGCCCTTCCTCCACCCAAGCCTACACGGACGACGAGATAAACCCCGAGGACGTGGCCTTCGTGCTGTGGGAAGCCGCCCAGCAGGAGGCCGGGCAGTGCCCGGTGAACCCGTGGGACAGCCGTCTGCAGTCCGAAGCTTCCGCCGTATACAGCCTGCTGGACAATCTGTTCGAGGAGGCTCCGGTAACGGATCATCCTTCACAGTCGGAATGGATCATGCCGGTGGAGTACTTGGAGAGACCGTCCGCTCCCCTACCCCCTCCTGCCATGCCGGACAGCCGGGGAACCGCCGCCCAGCGATGCATGGCCTACAGCGGCGGACATCCGCTGCTCTACTTCAGGGACTACGGGGAGATGCAACGCTTCTTTATCCGCGTCCTGGGCTGGGAAGAGGGTACCAATCATCTGGCCGACCTGCAGGGACACAGCCGGTTCGTAATCTACGCCAACGCCAATGGGATGCTGGTAGGAGCGGACATAGCCCACTGTTTCCGCGACGTGCCCAACCCCATGTACGACAGTCGTCAGGCCGTATCCGATGCCTACCGGCTGTTCACGCAGCCGGGACTCTGTCCGCATGACCTGCTGAAGTACGCCCTGGCCCACGACCTGCTGCCGGACGCTGCCCTGCCGTTTCCCGACGGTGCCGACATACTGAAACGGCACAGGGATTTCCTGTGCCGCTATTTCCTGGGAGAATACTATGAGGGAGACTGACGCTGGTGGCATTTACATCTCCACGATGTCCTCCGGGCAGAGTGTGAGTTTCTCCACTCCCTCCGAAGTAACCGCCCATGTGTTCTCTATGCCTACCGCGCCCACGCCGGGCACCACAATCTTTGGTTCCAGGGCGAAGACCATGCCCGGCTCCAGCTCCTGACGGATGCGGGGTGCGAGCACGGGTGCCTCGTTTATCTCCAGTCCCACCCCGTGTCCTATGAAACGGGCCTGCTGTACGGTGCCCATGAAGCGGTCCGTCATGCCCGCCTTGCGCACCACCTCCATGCCCGCGTTGTAGAGGTCCTCGCAGACCGCCCCCGGACGCGCGGCCTGTGCCACGGCCTCCTGCACGTCAAGGCACACCTTGTGCGCGTCGTAAGCCTGCTGTGGGAGGCGTCCAATGGAGAAGACACGGGTCATGTCGCACATGTATCCGTAGAAGTTGCCGCCCATGTCCACCATCACGCTCTGACCCTTGAGCAGGGGCGAGCCGTCGGCTCCGCCCGGCAGGGACTCGTCCAATCCACGTCCCCCCAAAGCGAAATCATAGGGTGATGGCTGGGCCGCATTGTCTCCGGCCAACAGGCTGCCCATGAATATCTCCATGCTCCGCCCGAAGACGCGGAACAATCCCAGACAGCCTTCCTGCCTCATGAGGCGTTCCACCTCAACGGACAGTTCGCGGTCCGTCATCCCCTCACGGTAAACGGAGGGTATCTGCGCATAGGCTCTGGCATGAGCCACGGCGGAGCGGCGGAACATCTCCAGCTCCGCTTCCGTCTTCACGCTGCGTGCCTGGCGGATAAGTTCCGTGCCACAGGGCAGCACCTCCGCGCCGGGGAAGCAGGCTGCCAGTCGGGTGTACTCGCGGAAAGGCAGCTCGTCGCCCTCAAGCATAAGTCTGGCGGGGGCGGGAATGCCGCATTCCTCCAGCAGTTCGGGCAGCTGTTCGGGCTTGCGCAAGGGGCGCACGTGCTCGCCGGATAGGTTGTTGGGACGTTTCACAAAGAGCCAAGCGGGCTGTCCGAGGGGCAGGTAAAGGTATCCGCTGACGATGCGTCCGCAGGTATAAAGCAAATTCACGTTACAGGTTATGATGGCCGCGTCTATTCCTTGCCGGGCCATGAGCGCGCGGATCTTGTCGCGGCGCAGCTTGAGTTCGGGTAAGAGCATCCTTATATCATATTAAAGTGAGAAAACCGGGCGCAAAGATACGCAAATGTCCCCGGACCTCACATGGAAGCATAAAAAAAGTGCTGCTTTATACCTTCGCAGGCGCAGGCAGCACAAACCACAAATACAAATACAACTAAACAAAGTTTCTTCCTTACTATTAGCTTCTTCAGATAACGCCCTGCCCCATCATGGCATGGGCCACCTTCATGAATCCGGCTATGTTAGCCCCTTTCACATAATTGATGTAACCGTCAGGCTCGGTGCCGTACTTCACGCACTGTGCGTGTATGGCGTGCATGATGCCGTGCAGCCTCTCGTCCACCTCATCCGCACTCCAGCTGATGTGCATGGCGTTCTGCGACATCTCCAATCCGCTGGTAGCCACGCCTCCCGCGTTCACGGCCTTGCCCGGAGCATACATCATCTTATGTTCCACAAACAGGTCTATAGCTTCGGGGGTGCATCCCATGTTGGATATCTCGCCCACGCAGAGCACATGGTTGTCTATCAGATGACGGGCGTCTTCCCCGTCCAACTCGTTCTGTGTGGCGCAGGGCAGCGCAATGTCCACCTTCACCTCCCACGGACGGCGTCCCGGAACGAAGGTGGAGCCGGGGAACTGTTCGGCATAGGGTGCCACCACATCGTTGCCGGAGGCCCTGAGTTCCAACATGTAGTCTATCTTTTCCCCGCTTATGCCGTCGGGGTCATATATGTAGCCGTCGGGACCCGATATGGTCACTACCTTGGCACCCAGCTGTGTGGCTTTGGTGGCTGCCCCCCAGGCCACATTGCCGAAGCCGGATATGGCGACGGTCTTTCCTTTGATGTCAATGCCCTTGGTCTGCAGCATCTGGTTGACGAAGTACAGCCCTCCGAATCCGGTAGCTTCGGGACGTATCAGCGAGCCGCCGAACTCAAGCCCTTTGCCCGTGAAGGTGCCGGTAAACTCACGCGTGAGCTTCTTGTACATGCCGAACATGTATCCCACCTCACGTCCGCCTACACCTATGTCGCCGGCAGGCACATCCATATCCGGTCCCAGATGGCGCCACAGCTCCAGCATGAAAGCCTGGCAGAAGCGCATCACCTCGGCATCGCTCTTGCCGCGCGGCGAGAAGTCGGAACCGCCTTTGGCGCCTCCCATGGGCAGTGTGGTGAGGGCGTTCTTGAAGGTCTGCTCGAATCCCAGGAATTTCAGGATGGACAGGTTCACAGACGCATGGAAGCGGATGCCTCCCTTATACGGGCCTATGGCGTTGTTGAACTGCACACGGTAACCCAGATTGGTCTGCACTTCTCCTTTATCGTCTACCCATGTAACGCGGAAAGTGAAGATGCGGTCGGGTTCGACCAGCCTTTCTATGATTTTGGCCTTTTCGAACTCGGGATGCTGGTTGTATACGTCTTCTATAGACAACAGCACTTCTCTAACAGCCTGAAGATACTCGGATTCACCCGGATGCTTCGCCTCCAAGGAGGACATGATACGTTTGATATTCATAATATTACACGTTAAAGGTTTAAACTTAGGGTTCTGGCCGTCCGGACAAAATGTAAACGGACAACGATGCAAATATAGGAAAACTTTTCGTATATACTAAATTTTCAGCCAGTATTTTAATAAAATAACAATAAAATGACAGCGGCACCGATATAAGCCAAAAGGCAGACCACCCTTGCGCCCCCGGAAGGGAAACAAGGCAGTCTGCCTCAGCCTATGAAGAAAAAAGGAAGTTGCCTGTCGTAAAAGCTTGTCCAGATTTCATTCCAGAATGTTCCGACCTGTATTTCAGGTATTTGCTGTGAGCCTGTCCGCAGCTTCCTGCGGATGGTTCCGCACCGGACCACGTTCCCGCCCTCCCCGACAGAAGGAATGTATTCTTCTGAAGTGGAAAGGCGTATGCAACGGCTATCTGTCTGATTGTCAGAATCCGAAGTAATTCTTGGCGTTGTAGTAACTGATGTCTTCCACCATCTGGCAGACACGTTCCATCTCCGATACAGGAATCTCTCCGTTCTCCACATCATTGCCTATGAGATTGCACAGCGTGCGGCGGAAGTATTCATGACGCGGATAAGAGAGGAAAGAGCGTGAGTCTGTCAGCATGCCCACAAACCGGCTCAACAGTCCCAGCAAGGACAAGGCGTTGAGCTGTCTTTCCATGCCGTTCTTCTGGTCAAGGAACCACCATCCCGATCCGAATTGCATCTTGCCCGGTATGGAACCGTCCTGGAAGTTGCCTATCATGGTAGCCACCATCTCATTGGCACACGGATTAAGGTTGTATATAATGGTTTTGGCCAGCTTATCTTCCGTATTCAGACGGTCAAAGAACTTGGACATGGACTTGGCCGTGTTGAACTCGCCAATGGAGTCGAAGCCGGTGTCCGGTCCTATAAGTCTGAACATCTTGGTGTTGTTGTTGCGTATGGGGCCGTAATGATACTGCTGCGTCCATCCGCTCTTCCAGTCCATCTCGGCAAAAATCACCAGCATGGCCGTCTTGAACTTGCGTGTCTCTTCCACCGTCAGCCCGCTGCCTCCATATACCTTGTTGAATATGGCGTTTATCTCGGCATCGGTATAGTCTTCCGCATAGAATTCCTCTATGCCGTGGTCGGACAGCCTGCATCCCTGCTGTTCAAAGAAGTCATGCCGCCTGGACAGGGCGTCCACCATGTCGCCGAACCCCGATATGCTGACCCCGCTTACCTCCGACAGCCGCTCCACGTAAGCCCTGAAAGCCTGCGGATTCTCCACGGCCATGGCCTTGTCCGGACGCCATGTAGGCAGCATCTTTATCTCGAATCCGCTTTCCTTGGTACGTATGTGGTGCTCCAGCGAGTCAACCGGATCGTCGGTGGTGCACACCACCTCCACATGATAACGACGCATGAGCCCTCTTGCCGAATATTCCGGCTGCTTCAGTTTCTCGTTGCACTCGTCGTAAATCTCGCGGGCTGTGGAAGGGTTCAGAGTCTTCGTAATGCCGAAAGCCGTCTTCAGTTCCAGATGCGTCCAGTGATACAACGGATTACGCAACGTATAAGGAACAGTCTCTGCCCATTTCAGGAACTTTTCCCAATCGGAAGCGTCGCCGGTACAATAGCGTTCGGCCACTCCGTTGGAGCGCATGGCCCGCCATTTATAGTGGTCACCTCCTAGCCATAGTTCGGCGATGGACTTGAAACGGTAATCATCGGCCACCATTTTGGGATCCAAATGGCAATGGTAGTCTATGATGGGCATTTTTCCAGCGTGTTCGTGATACAACATCCGCGCAGTATCGGTCTGCAGCAGAAAATCATCATTCATAAAATTCTTCATAATGCTATGCAATCTGTTTAAATCGGATATAATTAAATAAGGTATGATTTGTCCAGCAACAGGAAAACAGGTAAAGTATGACAGTGGAGCATAAAAGACCGCCGCCTACTCGTGAGACACCACTGCTATATGCGTTTCCGAATGATATTCCTCTATCAGCCGCATGTTTTCCTCAGCTCTCTTCAGGAAGTCTTTCACCAACGCATCGTTACGGAAAGCAGTCGGAGCCTCTTCCACTATAGAATCCATCTGGTCTGTCAGCATAGGATACGGTGCGTCGCTGTATATCATGACAAAGACTCCCGGCCCCAGGACGTTTTCATAATTGGAGGCGATAAAAGTCTTCACACAGTTATCCATCTCACGCAGCAAGGAGTATCTCTCGTCCTCGGCCTCCTGATGTGCCCTTTGGGCATCAATGCCTTGCAGTATAAGTCCGGCCTCCTTCCTTTCCACATCTTCCAGCTGAAGTTCTATGCGGTTACGCCGGCCTATAAAGTCATAAAGCGCGTCATTCAACGGTGTACCTTTGGCAGTGAACTCCAGATTGTTGATATCCACCTTGATATGACCTTCCTCCAAGACAAGTGGCATAAGGCAGATGTCGTCCAGATAAAGCGACGCCATGCACACACTATCGGCCGGGCCCTTCATGGAAAAGAATCCGTGCACCACCTCGGCAGAGTCCACATCTGTCCAACAGCCGTTCTGGAACGCCCTCAGATAAAGCTGTTTCCCGTCAAGTCCGGTGACCGACGACTCGCCCTCTATCTTATACATTTTGCTACAAGAAGTGAGGCACGACAGCAGCACGAAAAACGAAAAAATGTGATTGAGTTTCATTTTCTGTCCTTTCAATATCTACATGCGGTTCCGGAAACCCGGCCTTCCCTTTTCTGAAGGCCACATCCGGATTTCCGGCGACAACAGTGCGCACGGCTTCCGACCCGCTTTCGGCAAAACTTACACAGGCTTCACCGGCACAAAGCGGGCGGCTACCCGCCCAACCTGTCGGCACCGCTGGCAAAGGTATTAATAATCCTTATAAACGAACTTTGGAAGTCATTATTTTCATTTGCTTTATCTATTTTTGCACAATAATTACTTAATAAAAATGAATTATAAGCCCATTCGTCGGCAAAACAGGTAAAAACACCTGCCAAAAAGGTATGAACGCCGACAATATCCCAAAAGGACATTCAAGACCATTATAAAACCAAGGAATATGAAAATCAAGAAGTATCTGGTTGCGGCATTCGCCGCAGCATTCACCCTCTCGGCACAGGCCGATGAGGGCATGTGGCTGCTCCAGCTGCTGAAGCAGCAGAACTCCATTGACATGATGAAAAAACAGGGACTGAAACTGGACGCCGACGCCATCTATAACCCCAACGGGGTGTCACTGAAAGATGCCGTGGGAATATTCGGAGGCGGATGTACCGGCGAGATAATCTCGCCCGAAGGTCTTATCCTGACCAACCACCACTGCGGATATGCCTCCATACAGCAGCACAGTTCTGTGGAGCACGACTATCTGACAGACGGTTTCTGGGCCATGAACCGCAGCGAGGAACTCCCCACACCGGGATTGAAATTCCGGTTCGTACACCGCATAACAGACATCACCGACCTGGTGGAAAGCAAGATAAAAGCCGGAGAGGTAACCGAGACGCAGGCCATGACACGCCCGTTTCTGAACAAACTGGCCAAGGAGGAGCTGGAGAAGAGCGACCTGAAAGGCAAACCCGGAATAGAGCCGCTGGCCCTGCCCTTCTATGCGGGAAACAAATACTATCTTATTTATTATAAGGTATACAGCGACGTGCGCATGGTAGCCGCCCCGCCATCAAGCGTAGGCAAGTTCGGAGGCGAGACCGACAACTGGATGTGGCCGCGCCACACGGGCGACTTCTCCATGTTCCGCATCTATGCCGACAAGAACGGCGAACCGGCCGAATACAGCGCCGACAACGTGCCGCTGAAGACACCCAAACACTTCCCCATCTCCATCAAAGGACTGGACGAGGGAGACTACGCCATGATTATGGGCTTTCCCGGAAGTACCGAACGCTATCTGACCCAAAGTGAGGTGAGACAGATGATGGACGCATCCAATCAGGCCATGATAGACATGCGCACCGTCTACCTGGATGTACTGAAAAAGTACATGGCCGAAAGCGACAAGACACGTATACAGTATGCCAACAAGTTTGCCGGAAGCAGCAACTACTGGAAGAACTCCATAGGCATGAACAAAGCCATCGTAGACAACAACGTGCTGGGAACCAAAGCCGTACAGGAACAGAAGTTCGCCGACTTCGCACAAGGCAAGCCCGAATACGAAGGCGTAGTGGCCAAGATAGACGCCATAGTGGAGCAGACCACACCCGTGTACCGCCAACTGAACTACATAACGGAAGGACTGCAACGGACCATCGAAATGGGATGCCCGCCCGCCATCATGGACAAAATCAAAGAGGCCATAGACACCAAGAACGACTCGCTGATGGAAGCCTCCAAGAAGCAACTGGAAGATGTGTTCAGCAGCATCTACAACAAAGACTATGACAAAGAAGTGGACCGCGCCGTAGCCAAAGCCATGCTGCCAGCCCTGGCCAAAGCCCTGACCAAAGAGGAACTGCCTGATTTTTACCAGACCATTGAAAAGAAATACAAGGGCGATTATAACGCCTATGTGGACGACCTCTTCGACAAATCCATCTTCTCCAGCCGCGAGAGTCTGGACAAGTTCCTGAAGAAACCTTCCAAGAAAGCCATAGACCGCGACCCGGCCACCGCCTACAGCCGGAGCAAGATAAACAAGATACAGGAAGTAGCCAAAGAATATGCAGGACGTACAGGCAATCTGGACCTGCTGCATAAGGCCTACATACGCGGACTGAACGAGATGAAGCTGCCGGTACCCTCGTATCCCGACGCCAACTTCACCATACGCCTGACCTACGGCAACGTGAAGTCCTACGACCCCAAAGACGGCGTGCACTACCAGTACTACACTACCACCGACGGTATCCTGGAAAAGGAAGACCCGGAGAATCCCGAATTCGTGGTACCGGCCAAACTGAAGGAGCTGATACAGAAGAAAGACTTCGGACGCTATGCCATGGCCGACGGCACCATGCCCGTATGCTTCCTGACCACCAACGACATTACCGGAGGCAACTCCGGCTCGCCCGTCATCGACGGTGAAGGCAACCTCATAGGCTGCGCCTTTGACGGTAACTGGGAATCGCTCAGCGGAGACATCAACTTCGACAACGACCTGCAACGCTGCATCGCGCTTGACATACGCTACATGCTGTTCATCCTTGACAAACTGGGCGGATGCAAGCACCTGATTGACGAAATGACCATAGTAGAGAACTAACAACCACTGCCATGACCTATACCATACAAGCCAACCCAAAAGGAACACGCACCATAGACGTGTCCGAAGAGAATCTGGAAACCATAGAGAAGTACAGCCTGTTCCAACATCTGATAGACAGCAACGGCATCGTGGACGAGTCTGTCCTGGACAAGCTGAAACTCAACGTACGGTCGCTCATCGCCGCACAGGAAGACGACTGCAAGGATTTGCTGGACCTCTGCATAGACGTGATTTATCACAGCAACATGAAGGCTTTCGGTCTGCAACAGCTTGTGCTGCTCTATCTGAAGTGGATAAACACTCCGGACGACGAAGAGGCAGAAGACGGAAACGATGAGGACGACACACAAGAAGAAGGCAGATGAAAACCATAGACACCTGTGAACAGCAGAAGCGTTACAGCCCGCTTATCCCCGCCATGAAAGCCATATGTACGGCACGGCCGGGAGAACAGCTGGAGATAGTCATGGACGACCAGCCCGCCTTCAACGACCTGAAGGAATATCTGGCCGAGCAGCAAATAGGGTTCCGCGAGATATACGATGACAAGCGGATGAAGGTACAGTTCACCATACCTGTCTGAGGCTACTCTCCGGAATCTATGCTAAAGAGGCTGCACCGCCAAATGCGCGGTGCAGCCTCTTTTCTGTTATGGTGACAGGCAAGGCATTCCGCCTGCTGCCTAATGCGGCAGGTCTGCCTGTTCGCCTATGACTAACTTGTCGCCAGACAAATCGGCCTTGAAGAGATGGGGCACACGGACATATCTGCCCTTTCTGTATACCCCGTGTCTGTGTGCCGAAAGCAGCCACTGCCCGTCAAACGTGCGGAACAGCATGCCATGGCCGTAATTGGGCGGAGTGATGGGTTCGGGCTCCTGCACCCATGGACCGTCAAGCGTGCCGCTCTCGGAGTAGGCCACTCCTTGTGTATAGACATCGTACACCCAGCTAGTCCACAGCATGCCCAGCCGTCCGGTAGCGGTGCGGAACAGCCACGGGCCGTCTGTCACGCGGTTCGGTCTCGTCTTGCCATCCAGCTTCTCACGGCTCCAGGGCGAGTCGCTGGCGCGGAACAGCAGCTTGCCTTCGCCCGCCGGGCCGCTCAGGTCGGGTTTCAATTCTATCTTCTCTATGGTGCCGTTGTTGTTCTGCAACCATTCGTGGCAATACACCATGTAAGGCTTGCCGTCCGTATCTACCCAGAAGGTGCCGTCCAGCGTAGGCTTTCCGGCTGGCAGATAGGTGGGGGCGGCCATCGGACGGTAAAGACCTTCGGCCTTGTCGGCCACCAGAATGTGACTGGCACGCCGGGGAATCACGGTGCCGTTCACCGTGTCTATGGGCAGGGCATCGTTGGTAAAGGTGGCAAAATAGTAATACTTCCCGTTGTACTCGTGCAGCTCGGCCGCCCATATCTGCGGACGGTTTCCCATCCACGAGGCAGGGTCGGTCTCGGCCACCTTGTACGGACCTTCCCACAAGGCCAGGTCCTTGCTTTTCCACAGCAGTCCGCCCGTCCCGGTCATGTAGTACATGGATGTCTTGCGGTCGGCCAGTATGCAGGGGTCGCTCAGGATGATGGAGTCCATCGGAATGCCGGTACGGAAATGTGGGCCCTTTTGTGGCTTCGAAGCCTGTTCCTTCCAGTAGTCCTCCAGCCGCGTGGCCTCTTCGGCGGTAATCTGTATGACCTACCCGTGCTTGGGCGAACGCACATTGGTGAGCCGCATGGTTCCCTCGTTGAAATGTCCCAGGTTGGTGAAATGCACAAAATCTGTAGTCTCGGCAAAGCCGAAGTTATGGGGGTTGATGCTGAATATGTCGTACATCAGCACCCACTTGTCCTCGCCTATGCGCTTCCACACGTTGGGCGCCTCGCAGGCGGCAGGCTCAAAGTCCACCTGGCCTTCCTGGTAGCGGTAAGGGCCATGTATGCTGTCGGCAAAAGCCATCTTGATGCCGCCGGGGTTCTCCTGTGCCACGTACATCATGCAATAGCGGCCGTCGGGCAAGGGGGTGATGTCGGCATCCAGCACCTGGATGTCGGGGTCGGGATACTCAAACAGCAGCTTGGGTTCGGTCACCAGGCGGGTAAAGCTATCGTCGGTGTAGGCATAGTAGAGCTGGGACTTGCCGTTGCCTATACGCATGGTGAAGTATATCATCATCTTCCCCTCCTGCGGGTCATATATGCTCTCGGGCGCCCAGGCACAGCCTATGTTGCCGAACTTGTCGGGGAAAGCCTTGTCAATGCGCACGTTGCTGCGGGTCCAGTGGATAAGGTCTTTCGACTTCATCAATACCAGCCCGCGATTGTTGCCCCATCCATAGGCGTCCCCGTCACGTTCCCACTGGGTGTCGCGCAGTCCTTCCTCGCGGCCGAAGATGTGCAGGTCGGTCATGCAGAGATAAAAGGCACCGTCACCGCCACGCGCTATGTGCGGGTCGCGCACGCCCCGCTGCTCGGCAATGGTGTCGCCCCCGATGACCGGACGTCCGTCGTTCACGGCAGTAAACGTATAGCCGTCGTGGCTGGTAGCCATAAAGATGCTGTGTGTCGGGTCACTGAAGAACACAAAGAGGTAGGCCCCCATGCCGTCCTCTGTCAGTTGGCGGTTGCCACACGAGGCCAGCACAGCCAGCAGGCAAGCCAATAAAATAAATCGCTGTTTCATGTCTGTAAGTTATTATAAATGGTTTTGTTGCAGACAAACATACGAAAAAATATCCGGATATCCGCAAGGGAACGGCACTATGCTATGCGGGCATCACGGCTCTTTCACTTAAAACCAAAGTCCAATGGACCGATTTGGGTTAAAAAGCTGCAGCCTTAGAGCCTGTTTAAATTTTGCTCAAGCTTATTTTGAGGGCTGTTTTCGAGGATATTTTCCTGTTGTCATGAGGAGCGTAGCGGGCTACGTGACGAATGGGAACAGGAAAAGAGACCGGAAAAAAGAGGAAAATTTAAACAGGCTCTTAGAGCCTGAAAAATCATTGTTTCTTGCATACTGCAATGGGCGTCAACTTATGTTAACTCAAAAATCAAACAGTAAGCTATGTCCAGTAACGGCTGACAGAATGAACGGCTTTTCCGCTTATAGCTTACATGTCAAGTTTTCAAAACACACAGAAATCGGCAATCCTACAGGTTGAAACATATAAATAAGTTAATAAAATCGGTCTTATTCTTCTTTGATGTATAAATAAGTTAATGAAATCAACTGAAAAATCCTTTTTGGGGCTGCTGATTACCTATTATTAGGTCGCGGATGATATATTGCCAGGTCGCACTTTGTCCCGCATTTTCTTCCGGACAGACTTTTTGCAGCCTGTTTTCTCTATTTCCTGTGGATTACGACAGGCTTTAAAATGTTAAATTTTAGTTTATTTGATTGTTCTACATGGACTTAAGTCAAAAAACACTTCATTCTTTTCCGCCACGTCCTCTCCCAGTCGAAAATACACGATTCTCCGTGTTAAAGAAATGTTAAGTGTCAAAATGGACAGGGAAGGGTAAGAGGTAAATAAAATAAAAGGCAGGCTCTAGAAGCTGTTTTGAATTTATTCCGGCAATTTTCTAAAGAAGATTTCTGAGGATTTTTGCCTGTCCTTATGAGGAGCATAGCGGGCTATGTGACAAATAAGGACAGGAAAAAAGACCGGAAAGGGCTTTAGAAAAGCCGGATAAGACTTTTATTGAATAAAATCAAAACAGCTTCTAAATCAGGATCCAGCGTTGTGCACCCGATGGCACGCAGATAAGACTGATTTATGCGAATCAGGAGTAGAAAATAGCTTCTGATTCAAGTTTTAAAAGTTTGTAATTCAATTAATTATCTCATTGTTTTATTTGTAATCTCCTTGAAAAT
>CASFQC010000038.1 GCA_949296415.1 uncultured Bacteroides sp.
ATACAACTGTTTCAAGTTGGATGTCTTGGAATTACTTGGCATTTGCAGTCTTGTTACTGAAGAAAATTTCACGAAAACAAAAAGTTTAAATCACTTCAAAGTATGTCATAAAAGTTTGTCTTTCTGTCCTGCACATCCGTTTTCGGCAGGAAACGGATGCAGACGGTGGTGGCATGGGCATGTCCGTGCAGCTGTTTTTTTTTGTGAGAGACGAAAGTCCGGTTCCTCAATGCCTTTCAAGGAAAACCTGGATAAGGCGCGGAAAGGCAAAGCGTGTGAGGTCCGCACGTTCAGCTCGCAGGAAAGGGCGGAACGATGTGGTATCTTCGGACAGGAACAAGGCGTAGAAGTCGGCATGGATAATCTGGTGCGACAGCACGTGCCTTACTCCCATTTCCAGCGGTTGCGGTCGGGGAAGGGAACCGTTGGCCAGCCACAGCTTGAATTCCGGCCGTTCGGTCAGTTCGTTCTCGTTGAGCCGGTGTGCGCTTTCAATGAGCGGCAGTTCGTACAGTCCCTTCCATATATCATTCTGCGTACGTTTCCTTATGCAGATACGGTCTCCACACATTACATATAAATAAGTGAAATATCTGTCTGTGCTCTTGGTCTGGTGACGTTTTACCGGCAGCTTATCCGTAAGTCCTTGTCGCACCGCCTCGCAAGTGTCGGCCAAAGGGCATTTTTCACAGTGCGGCCGGTGCGGGGTGCATACTGTGGCGCCGAAGTCCATCATTGCCTGGTTGAATGTCCCGGGCTGTCGCTTGTCAAGCAGTTCCTGTGCCAGTGCGGTGAACAGTTTTTTACCCTCGGCCGAATCTATGGGCTTGTCTATGCCGAAGTGACGTGCCAGTACCCGATATACGTTGCCGTCTACCGCCGCATAGGGCATGTTAAAGGCCGAGGCGCATATGGCTGCCGCCGTATAGTCGCCCACCCCTTTCAGCGCCCTCACTTCCTGGTAGGTTTGTGGAAATTTGCCGTTCATGCTTTGTGCGGCCTGGTGCATGTTTCTGGCTCTGGTATAATAGCCCAGTCCCTGCCAGTATCTCATCACCTCGTCTTCCGTAGCTTGGGCCAATGCCTGTACGTCGGGGAAACGTCGCACAAAATGTGTATAGTATCCGTATCCTTGTCCTACACGGGTCTGTTGTAAAATGATTTCTGATACCCATATCTTGTACGGGTCCGAGATGTCGCGCCAAGGCAGGTCACGCTTGTTGGTTTCGTACCAATCTGTCAAAATGCGGCTGAATGTGTTCATGGCGCAAAAATACTTCATTTTAAGGAAGAAGGCTTGTCTGGAAGCGGTTTTTTTAGAAAAATGTCCGCGATATATTTTTTAGAGCGCTTAAAAAGCTATATATTTGCAATCCAAAAAATTAGGAATCTAATAGTAATAATATTTTTTTTTAAAGAAAAATGACTAAAGCTGATATTGTAAACGAAATCACGAAAAACACCGGGATAGACAAGACCACGGTGATGGCGACGGTTGAAGCTTTCATGGAAGCGGTGAAGGCATCTCTGTCTAAGGAAGAGAATGTGTACCTTCGCGGTTTTGGCAGTTTCGTTGTGAAGAAGAGAGCGCAGAAAACAGCTCGCAACATTTCCAAGAACACTACCATCATCATCCCGGAACACAATATTCCGGCATTTAAGCCTGCCAAGACATTCACTCTGTCAGTGAAAAAATAATTAACCATAGTATTAACCATAAAATTTTGAAGCTATGCCAAGCGGAAAGAAGAAAAAAAGACATAAAATGTCTACGCACAAGCGTAAAAAGAGACTGAGAAAGAACAGACATAAAAGCAAAAAGTGATTTTTGGTCTGTCGGACAAAAAAGATACAAAGAACAAACTTGTGAAGCTGAATCGACTCGCGGGTTTGTTCTTTGTTTAAGCGACTGTATTTGCCGCTTCGCAGCTCCTTCTGTAGGGCATAGGGCGATGACGGAACAGGTCGCAGATAACATTATTTTAAAAAGCTATATTTATTGTGACAAGCGAACTCGTAGTAGATGTACAGCCTAAAGAAGTCTCCATAGCCTTGCTTGAAGACAAGTGTCTGGTGGAACTTCAGAGCGAAGGGAGAAACATTTCCTTTTCGGTGGGCAATATTTATTTGGGTCGGGTCAGGAAACTGATGCCCGGATTGAATGCTTGCTTCGTGGACGTGGGTTACGAGAAAGACGCTTTTCTTCATTATTTAGATTTAGGACCGCAGTTCAATTCCTTAGAGAAATTCGTAAAGCAGACTTTAAGCGACAGAAAGAGAACAAATTCCATAAGCAAGGCGACCATATTGCCCGACCTGGAGAAAGACGGGACAGTAGCAGGGACACTGAAGGTTGGTCAGGAAGTGGTGGTACAGATTGTAAAGGAACCCATTTCCACCAAAGGTCCCAGACTGACATCGGAACTGTCCTTTGCCGGCAGATATCTTGTGCTCATTCCATTCAACGATAAGGTGTCTGTGTCGCAGAAAATCAAGTCAAGCGAGGAACGTGCCAGGCTCAAACAGTTGGTCATGAGCATCAAACCGAAGAATTTCGGCGTGATAGTGCGTACGGTGGCCGAAGGCAAACGGGTAGCCGAGCTTGACGGAGAACTGAAAGTGCTGGTGAAACATTGGGAAGACGCCATGGCCAAAGTGCAGAAGGCAACCAAGTTTCCTACGCTGATTTATGAAGAGACTAGTCGTGCCGTGGGACTGCTGCGCGACCTGTTCAATCCGTCGTTTGAGAACATTTACGTGAATAACGAGGCCGTGTTCCACGAAATAAGGGATTACGTGAAGCTCATCGCTCCAGAGAGAGCCGATATTGTGAAGCAGTACAAAGGGAAATTGCCTATTTTTGACAATTTTGGGATAACCAAGCAGATAAAGGCTTCTTTTGGCAAGACGGTGTCGTATAAAAGTGGGGCGTATCTCATTATAGAGCATACAGAGGCTCTTCATGTGGTAGATGTGAACAGCGGGAACCGGATCAAAAACGCCAATGGTCAGGAGGCCAATGCGTTGGAAGTGAACTTAGGGGCTGCCGACGAATTGGCCCGCCAACTGCGTCTGCGTGACATGGGAGGCATCATTGTGGTAGACTTTATTGACATGGGACAGGCCGAAAACAGGCAAAAGCTTTATGAAAGGATGTGTCAGAACATGCAGAAAGACAGGGCACGGCATAATATCCTGCCTCTCAGTAAATTCGGGCTGATGCAAATCACCCGCCAGAGGGTAAGGCCTGCGATGGACGTCAATACCATAGAGACGTGTCCCACTTGTTTTGGTAAGGGTACCATCAAGTCTTCCATACTTTTTACTGACACGTTGGAAAGCAAGATTGACTATCTGGTAAACAAACTGAAGATAAAGAAATTCTCGTTGCACATCCATCCATATGTTGCCGCTTATGTCAACCAGGGAATCCTTTCTCTGAAACGGAAATGGCAGATGAAGTATGGCTTTGGTGTGAATATCGTTCCCAATCAGAAACTTGCATTCCTACAATATGTCTTTTATGATCTCCACGGTGAGGAGATTGACATGAAGGAAGAGATTGAAATCAAATGAAACAAACGGAGAAGGGCATGCCTGCTGTCGCGGGGCATGCCCTTTGTCTTTTCTTGCTATTCTTCCCTTTAAGATGTCTTCCTGCCGCTGCATGCGAAAAGTGGAACGCTGCATGGTGGGTAGAAACCGGAAAAAGGCCAGGGGAGAGGGCAAATTTGTGACGGTTATTCTCCCTGTATTACTGGAATCTTCTGTATGCGGCGAGAGTGGCGTCCACCTTCGAATGCGGTGGAGAAGAATTCTTCCATTATCTTGTCGGCTTCTTCATTGCTGACAAAACGTCCGGGCATGACCAGTATATTGGCATCGTTGTGCTGGCGTGCGAGACGTGCTATCTCGGGCATCCAGCAGAGTGCGGCACGTATGTTCTGATGCTTGTTGAGTGTCATGCTTATGCCTTCGCCACTTCCACAAATGGCAATTCCCGGGTAACATTTTCCTGCTTCCACGGCTATGGCCAGGGGGTGGGCATAGTCGGCGTAGTCACAACTGTCCGGACTGTAAGTGCCGAAGTCACGGTAAACCCAACCTTTGGCTTCAAGCCATTGTTTTACGTGTTGTTTCAGCTCAAATCCGGCATGGTCGGATGCTAAACCTATGATTTGCATAATTCTTTATTTCTTTTTTAGTGGTATGATTACTTTCAGGAGGCAGGACGGGAATCCTGCCGCTTTTCTTTCCGGGCGGCCGGTTACGGAGAAGCCGCCGAAGTCCGCTTCGTGCTTGTGTGCCTGCGTTCTTCGGACGGCCTCTGTAGGGTATGTGGCGGAATCTGTCTGCCTTTATCTTTCTTTATTTCCGAGTTGTTCAGAGCATTTCCTTCACTTGCCTGTATACGTTCTCGGCGGTGAATCCCAGTTTCTCATCCAGCACTTTATAGGGGGCGGAGAAGCCAAAGGAAGGCAATCCCCATATCTTGCCGTGTATGCCTACAAGCCCTTCCAATGTTACAGGCAGTCCTGCGGTGAGTCCGAATACCTTGGTACCGTGAGGGATGACGCTTTCCTGATAACTGGCAGGCTGGCTGCGGAACAGGCCTTCGGAGGGGACAGAAACTATGCGTACCCTGACTTTGTCCTGACGCAGGAGTTCGGCACCGGCTACCAGGGTAGACACCTCCGAACCCGATGCCACCAGCACCACGTCGGGATTCTCATCGGAACCGGCCACGATGTAAGCTCCTTTGGCGGTCTGCGAGTAGTCGTTGCCTTCGGGCAGGTTGGCGATGTTCTGGCGTGAGAAGATGAGTGCGGTAGGTGTGGTGACATTCTCCATGGCCAACCGCCAGGCTTCGGTGGTCTCTTCGCCGTCGGCCGGACGAAGTACCAGCATGGAGTTGTGCCCTTTGTGATTCTTCAGTTTTTCCATCAGGCGGATTTGTGCTTCCTGTTCTACCGGTTCGTGTGTGGGGCCATCTTCGCCTACGCGGAATGCGTCGTGTGTCCAGATGAATTTTACCGGCACCTCCATCAGGGCTGCCATACGTATGGCCGGTTTCATATAGTCTGAGAACACGAAGAACGTGCCGCATGCAGGAATCACGCCTCCATGCAGCGCCATGCCTATGCAGCAGCAGGCCATGGTCAGTTCGGACACGCCGGCCTGCAGGAAGGCGCCACTGAAGTCGCCCTTTACAAAGGCATGTGTCTTTTTCAGGAAACCGTCGGTCTTGTCTGAGTTCGACAGGTCGGCCGAGGACACTATCATGTTTTCCACCTGTGTGGCCAGTGCGCCCAACACGGTGGCCGATGCGGCACGTGTGGCACATCCGGCTTTCTGCTCTATGGCCTTCCAGTCCACTTGGGGGGCTTTCCCGGAGAAGAAGCTTTCCAACTTGGCTTCCAGTCCGGGGTTGGCTTGTGCCCATGCGGCTTTTTCCGCACGGCGTGCGGCCACTATTTCTTTCAGTTCTTGGGTTCGGCGCGCATACAGTTCCCGTACTTCAGGGAAGATGATGAAGGGATGTTCCGGGTCTCCGCCCAGATTTTTTATGGTGTTCACATAGGCTCCGTCTCCCAACGGTGCGCCGTGTGTGGCGCAGCAGGCTTCGTAGCTGCTTCCGTCGGCTTTGCGCGCGCCTTTGCCCATGACCGTGTGCCCTATGATGAGGGTGGGGCGTTCGGTTTCGGCTTTGGCCTCGGTGAGAGCCTGGCGGATGGCGTCGGGGTCGTTACCGTCTGTCTGTATGACTTTCCATCCCCATGCCTCATACTTCCGGGCTGTGTCTTCATTGGTCACCGCTTTAGTGTCAGTGGACAGTTGGATGTCGTTCGAGTCATAGAACATGATGAGATTGTCCAGTCCCAGTGTGCCGGCTATGCGGCCTGCTCCCTGCGATATCTCTTCCTGTATGCCTCCGTCCGAGATGTAGGCGTATATGGTCTGGTTCATCACCTCGCCAAAGCGTGCTTTCAGAAATTTGGCGGCGATAGCAGCTCCTACGGCGAAAGTATGTCCTTGTCCCAACGGTCCTGAGGTGTTTTCTATGCCGCGCATGACGTCGCGCTCGGGATGTCCGGGTGTGGGGCTTCCCCATTGGCGGAATTGTTGCAGTTCCTCCAGCGTGAATTTTCCCGTCAGAGCGAGTTGCGAATAGAGCATGGCCGACATGTGTCCCGGGTCAAGGAAGAAGCGGTCACGGCTTTCCCATGTGGGGTCTTCGGGGTCGTAAACCAGGAATTCGGAGTAGAGTACGTTTATGAAGTCGGCTCCTCCCATTGCTCCTCCGGGATGTCCGGAATTGGCTTTTTCCACCATTGACGCAGCCAGTATGCGTATGTTGTCGGCTGCGCGGTTCATCAGTTGTTTGTCATTCATGATAGTTCTTCTTGTATTTTGAGTTATGTAAATGCTTGTTTCTTGCCTTTTTTCTACAGGAAGCGGCGGCTCTTATGCCGATAGGCTTCCAATGTTCTGTATGTCAATTATATATCGCATACGGACTTGCCATTTTCAGCAGGCGGTTCTGCACTTTCTGCACATGGGGCCGCACCGGGCTGTGTGCGGGGCTGTGCCGGCAGGAGAGTCTTCCGGTCTATTGCAGTTCCAGTGTCACAATGGATTTGGCGGGAAGTTTCACCGTCATGACGCCGTTCTTGATTTTCGCTCCGTCAAAGTCTGCCAGCTTTACCTTGTCGGGTTGCTCGAAGGTGTTGTAGTCGCTTATCTTGTCCGCAGTCAGTATCTCTCCTTTAACCTTGCCTGCGTTTGTGCCTTGCAGCCGTATGGTGACTGTCTGCCTGTCTTTCAGGTCTGTGTTGGAGAGTGAGATGTGTATCTTCCCTTCCTTGTCTTTTGATGCGGTGGCGCTGACCAGCGGCAGGCGGCGGTTGTCGCGTACGTCTATGGTGTCGCATTGCAGTTGCAACGGCAGGAAGGTGGCGTTTTGGTGCACTTTGTACATCTTGAAGACGTAGTAGGTGGGTGTCAGGACCATCTTGTCGCCATTGGTCAGTATCATGGACTGGAGCACGTTCACTACCTGAGCTATGTTGGCCATTTTCAGCCGTTCGGTGTATTTGTGAAATATGTCCAGCGAGAGTGAGGCCACAAAGGCATCGCGCAGCGTGTTCTGCTGGTATAGGTGTCCGGGTATGGTGCCGGGTTCAGAGTCCCACCATGTCCCCCATTCGTCCAGTATGAGCGCCACCCGTTTCTGCGGGTCTTTGCTGTCCATTATGGCGATATGCTTTTTCAGCACGTCTTCTATCTCGCGGCATTTGCCTAAGGTCCAGTAATAGTCCTCATCGTTGAATTTGGTGGCCGATCCTTTGCTTCCTGTCCATCCCGTTACGGTATAGTAGTGCAGCGAGAGTCCGTTCATCATTCCGCCGGCGCGTTCCATCAGCACGCGGGTCCAGTTGTAGTCATAGTCGCTGGCTCCGCTGGCTATCTTGTAGAGCGCGTTGCCGTCATAGTTCCTGCAGTAGGTGGAGTAGCGGCGGTACAGGTCGGAGTAGTATTCGGGGCGCATGGAGCCTCCGCATCCCCAGCTTTCGTTGCCTATGCCCAGGTACTTTACTTTCCACGCCTTGTCCCGCCCGTTTTGTCGGCGAAGTCGTGCCATGGGCGAGTCGCCTTCCGAGGTCATGTATTCCACCCATTTGGCCAGTTCCTCTACGGTTCCGCTGCCCACGTTGCCGCTTATGTAAGGCTCGCATCCCAGCATTTCGCAGAGGTTGAGGAACTCATGGGTGCCGAAGCTGTTGTCTTCTATGGTGCCGCCCCAGTTGTTATTCACCATTTTGGGGCGTTCCTTTCTCGGGCCTATGCCGTCTCTCCAGTGATATTCGTCTGCAAAGCATCCTCCGGGCCAGCGCATGACGGGCACTTGCAGGTCCTTCAGCGCGTTGAACACATCGGTACGGTAGCCTTTGATGTTTGGTATGGGCGAGTCTTCGCCAACCCACAACCCTCCGTATATGCAGGAGCCCAGGTGTTCAGCGAACTGGCCATAAATTTCCTTGGGAATGGTCTGTCCGCCTTGGTCTGCATGCAGTGTGATGGTGGTGGTTTTCTGTGCTGGGAGTCCGAGTGATACGGCCAGCATCAGGCTGCCGAGTAGCAATCTTTTCATCTGTTTTTTGTCTTAAAAAGGTTTTTCATTCTTTGAATTTCACGGCTGCCTCTTCTATGGGCAGTCCGGCCTTATACTTCTCTATGTATGCGTTGAATCCGGCGATGTCTTCCGCAGTGGGTGCAATTTCTGTTCCGGAGTTTCCGGCGAACACGTTCTTTTCCAGAAATTCCGCCAGCGACAGTCTCTTGTCGTTGTTCACCGCATAAGAAGCCAGCAGAGCTATGCCCCACGCCCCTCCTTCTCCGGCGGTCTCCATGATGGATATGGGTGAGCCGAGGGCTGCGGCCAACACTCTCTGGCCAACACCTTTGGTCTTGAACAGTCCGCCGTGGCCGGTAATCCTGTCCACCTTGATTTTCTCTTTCTTGAACAATATGTCGTTGCCTATCTTGAGTACACCGACCGAGGCATACAGATGCG
Source organism: uncultured Bacteroides sp. (assembly GCA_949296415.1). Taxonomy (GTDB): domain Bacteria; phylum Bacteroidota; class Bacteroidia; order Bacteroidales; family Bacteroidaceae; genus Bacteroides. The sequence goes on from CASFQC010000038.1 coordinate 8,576, forward strand.
CACGCATAAAATTGGCCAGTGTGAACCTGTCGTTGGCCGACCGCACGAAGAGGGGTCTTCCTTCGGCCAGTCCGGTGACGGGTTCTCCGGATATGTAGTTGTAGGAGATGAGTCCGCCACAGTCGGTCTGCCCTGTGAGCGCGTGATTGTAGAGTTTGGAGAAAATCTCGTTCATGTCGACAGGCAATCCCAGCAGTTCCTGATATTCTTTGAAGAGGTTCACCCATGCGTTGAGGTCGGATGTGCAGTTGTTGCAGTGTACCATCGCTACGGGACTTCCGTCAGGGGTTGTCACCATGTCTATCATCTCATAGGGCCTTGACAGGTCTTTTTCCAGTACAATCATGGAGAAAGATGAGGTCCCGGCCGACACGTTTCCCGTGCGTGGCCTTACCGCGTTGGTAGCCACCATGCCGGTACCGGCGTCGCCTTCGGGCGGGCAGATGGGGATTCCGGCTTTCAGATGTCCCGACACATCCAGCCGTCTGGCCCCTTCGGGTGTGAGTGTTCCGGCGTTTGCGCCTGCCATAAGCACTTCGGGCAGGATGTCTGCAAGCTTCCATCTGTAGCCTTCGGGTTCTACGAGCTTGTCGAACTTCTCCATCATTCCGGTTGAGTAATTCTTCGTTTCAGGGTCTATGGGCAGCATGCCCGATGCGTCGCCTATGCCGAGGACTTTCCTGCCTGTCAGCTGCCAGTGTATGAACCCGGCCAGGGTGGTCAGGTAGTCTATGTCTTTCACGTGTTCTTCATGATTCAGGACAGCCTGGTAGAGGTGTGAGATGCTCCATCGTAGCGGTATGTTGAACACGAACAGTTCCGAAAGTCTGGCTGCGGCTTTGCCAGTGTTTGTGTTCCTCCATGTGCGGAAAGGTACCAGCATCTCTCCGTTTTTGTCGAAAGCCATGTAGCCGTGCATCATGGCACTGATTCCTATGGCGGCCAGTGACTCTATTTCGGTGTCATATGATTCTTTCACATTCTTGCGGAGCTTGGCATAACAGTCCTGAAGCCCGTTCCATATGGCCTCTATGCTGTATGTCCACAATCCGTCTACGAGCTGGTTTTCCCACTCATGGCTTCCTTGAGCTATGGGGTTGTTCTCCTGGTCGGTAAGAACGGCTTTTATCCTTGTGGAGCCGAATTCTATGCCGAGGATGGCCTTGCCTGTTCCAATGGTCGATTTAGCATCTGTTTTCATATTCAACGCTTGTTGGTTATGGAGGTAAGCTGTGCAGGGCTCGTGCATAAACATCAGGATATTTGAAAGGTCCGTTTTTAGAGATTGTCATGTGTAAGGTCAGTGTCGGTTTACACATGAGCGCCTGCTTGCTTACAAAGGTTTATGTCTTGGTGTCTTTGTATGGGAGTGGCGGTATGGAAGCCCTCCCCGTCTTCCGGAGACGGAGGAAGGCTTGCATGGTCCGCTCTTTGTTCCGTGCCTGGTTATGCGGGTCAACAGAGTGCCTTGTTCAGCATATAGTACACTTCGTTCATGCGCAGTTCTTTCTTGAATTCGGGTATGGTGGTATCTTTGTTGATGTGAACCATTTCTATGCCGGCAATCTCGGCAAAGTCTTCCCAATATTCGGCCGTGAGGTCGTAGGAGAAGCAGGAGTGGTGTGTTCCTCCTGCCAGTATCCATGCTCCGGCTCCCACTTCAAAGTTGGGCTGCGGAATCCACAGAGCGGATGCGACCGGCAGTTTGGGCAGCGGTTTCGGTTCGATACATTCCACGTCGTTCACAATGAGCCGGAAGCGGTTTCCCAAATCTACTACAGTAGCCGTGCATCCGGCCCCGGTCTTGCTGGTGAATACCAGACGGGCAGTCTGGCTCTTGCGTATGCCTATTCCCAGGAAGTGCACTTCCAGACGTGGCCTGTTTGCGGCGATGAGCGGACATACCTCCAGCATATGTGCTTGCAGGATGGCGCTCTTTTCGCCGTCGAAGTTTAGCGTATAGTCTTCCAGGAACGAACAGCCTCCGGTCAGACCCTGATTCATCACCCATACCATGCGGTAGAGGGCTGCCGATTTCCAGTCGCCTTCGGCTCCGAATCCGTAACCTTCTGCCATGAGACGTTGGCTTGCAAGTCCGGGAATCTGGTCAAAGTGACTGCCGTCTGTCTGTCCCAGATCGTCAAAGTTGGTGGTGAAGCCTTTGGCTCCTTTGGCTTTGAGGATGGCTCTCAGGGCCAGTTCCGCTTTTGCCGAATTCCATATTTTCCGGTAAGCTTCAGTGGACTTGTCTTCCAGTGCGGCATCGTGGTCGTATTCCTTGAAATAGGTGGCGACCAGAGCGTCTGTGTCCTCATCCTTCACTTGGCTGTGATATTCCATCAGTTCGCTTGCCGGACAGTAGTCCACATGATAGCCCATGCGGATTTCTGCTTCCACCTTGTCGCCGTCGGTTACGGCCACATTGTTCATTTGGTCGCCGAAGCGTATGATCAGCATGTCCTGTGCGTCGGCCCATGCTGCACATACACGCATCCAGACACCTATTTTGTGTTGGGTCTCTTCATCTTTCCAATAGCCTACAACCACTTTGCGACGGATACGCATCCGGGTACATATGTGTCCGAACTCGCGGTCGCCGTGGGCACTTTGGTTCAGATTCATAAAGTCCATGTCCATGGTGTCCCAGGGAATTTCTTTGTTGTATTGGGTGTGCAGATGCAGCAGGGGCTTTTTCAGTTGCTGCAGGCCATGTATCCACATTTTGGCAGGCGAGAAAGTATGCATCCACGTGATGACACCTATACAGCTTCCGTCATTGTTGGCGGCTTTCATTACGGCTTCCACTTCTTTTGACGAGTTGGCTGTACCTTTATATACTACTTTTACGGGTAGTCTGCCCGAATCATTCAGACCTTTTACCATTTCATTGCTGTGGGCGTCTACTGCCACTACAGCATCGCCTCCATAAAGGAGCTGTGCTCCGGTGACGAACCATACTTCATACTGAGAGAATGCTTGTTCCATAGTTTTAAGCTTGTCTTAAAAGTTAATAAATGTGTTGGATGATTTTTTCTTTTGCTCACACATGTTTTGTCCGTTTCTCTGGAAAAGGAGGTTTATATGTGTTTTTGCATGCGTGATGTCATTTCTCTGTTTTTCCTTGTCCATAGTAAGCGTCGGGTCCGTGTTTGCGGCTGAAGTGCTTTTCTATGAGCAGAGGGTTCATTGTAAGATGCGGATTGATATTGTAGGCTATAAATGCCATCTTGGCCACCTGTTCCATTACAACCGCGTTGTGTACCGCATCGTGTGCGTCTTTTCCCCAACTGAATGGCCCGTGGTTCTTTACCAGAACGCCGGGCGTGTGCGTCGGATTCAATCCCTGAAATCGGCGTACGATGACGTTTCCCGTCTCCAGTTCATAGTTGCCTGTCACTTCGGATTCGGTCATGTCTTCCGTGCAGGGTATGTCATTATGGAAGTAGTCGGCATGGGTTGTGCCGATGTTGGGTATGTCCCGTCCTGCCTGTGCCCAGGCGGTGGCATAGGTGGAGTGGGTATGGACCACACCTCCTATTTCGGGAAATGCCTTATAAAGGACTATATGTGTCGGAGTGTCCGATGAAGGGCGCAATGCGCCTTCCACCACTTTGCCGTCAAGGTTGACAACTACCATGTCCGATGCTTTCATGGTGTCATAACTTACTCCGCTGGGCTTGATGACGACCAGTCCCGATTTCCGGTCAATGGCCGACACGTTCCCCCATGTGAAGACTACCAGACTATGTTTCACCAGTTCCAGGTTGGCATGGTATACTTTTTCTTTCAGTTCTTCTAACATAGGTCTTTCTTGTTTTTGGATTTATACGGTGTCTCAGGCATAGCTTTGGGCTTTGGTCAGTTTTGGAGCCATGCCTGTGTTAAACTGTTTTGCTTTTTCATAAGCTTCTTTATTGAATCTGTAGAGCAAGGCTCCCCTTTTGGAGTTGGCATAGTCTTTCTGGGCGGTTGCGTCCAGGGTGCCTGTCTCCAGAATGGCCTTACGGAAGTTGCGCTTGTCCAGTGGCATGCCGTATATGGCTTCGTACATGCTCTGTAGTTGCGGGATGGTGAAGAGCTCGGGCAACAAGTTGAAGCCTATAGGTTCTGTGGCTGTCTTGCGGCGCAGCGTGGCTATGGCTTTCTTTACCATGTCAAGGTGGTCGAATATCAGTTCGGGCAGGTTGTCTAGTTCCACCCAGAAGGCGTGATGCTCCTCTACCAGTTTCCTGTTGTATTCCTCTATGTTGATGAGGGCATAGTAGGCTATTGAGACGACCCTTCCTCCCGGATCCCGTCCGACGTCGCCAAAGGCTCCCACTTGTTCCATATAGGCGTCCGTCAGTCCGGTCAGTTCCCTTAACACACGTTTTGCGGCATCGTCGACGCTTTCGTTTTCCTGCACGAATCCTCCCATCAGCGACCATTTCCCTTTGCCGGGTTCAAAGTCGCGGTGCAGCAGGAGCAGGTGCAGCTTGTTGTTGCTGAATCCGAATATTATGCTGTCCACGCCTACATAAAATCTGGGGTTTTTGCTGTAATAGTTATCCATCGCTTGCTTTTTCTTAATTCAATGAAAGAACTTCTGATTGGGGATGCCTTTGTCTGTTTTACCAGAAATAGGCGTAGAATAGCGCACAGAGCAGCACTACGCCACAGGTGGCGATGACATCCCATTTGTTCCAGCTTTCTCGTATTGACGCTTTGTATTCTTTGGTGAAGGTTATGGCTTCAATCTGTGCCGCGCTGGGCTTGGGGGTGAATGCTGAGACAACGAACATGAATATGACGATGAACACCAGCAGCCAGATTTCGAATATCAGCCAGTTGGTCTGCCAGAACCATGTGGTATGTTCCCAGAAGGCTCCTTCCATGACTGCCTTGCCCGAGTTGGTCAGCACGTTGGTCAGCAGGCGCAGCATGCCGATGAGGAAGCCGCCGATAAGTCCCCATTCTCCGGCTTTCGGAGTGATTCTTTTGGAGAATATGCCCAGCGTGAACACTGCTACCATGGCCGGGGCTATGAGCGATTGGATGTCCTGAAGATAAGAGTAGAGATTGCCCATGTTCATCATGATGGGCATCCAGGCCAGACCCAGCAGCACTACGACCACGGTGGCTATGCGCCCTACCAGTACGTAGTGGCTTTCGCTTTTCCCTCTCTTCATCGGTTTGTAGAAATCTTCGGTGAACAAGGTGGCACAGCTGTTGAAGAATGCCGCCAGTGAGGCTATCAGCGCGCAGATGAAGCCTATGGTCACTATGCCCTTGACCCCGGCCGGCAATATGTGCTTCACCATCATGGCGAATGCGCCGTCCGTGTCGTGTGTGTTGGCAAGGTCCATGACGATGCCGCTTCCTGTCTTTTGCGAGAGGGCGAAGGCCACCATGCCCGGAATGAGGAACATGAATACCGGCAATAGCTTGAAGTAACCTGCAGCTATCGCACCGCGCCGGGCGCGGGCCATCACTTTTCTGTTGTCTTCGCCTTTGGTCTGTCCAAGGACACGTTGCACGATGTGCTGGTCTGTGCACCAGTACCAGAAGCCTATGATAGACGCTCCGAAGAACACCACATATCCGGGGAATTGCGGATACATCGGGTCGGCAGGATCGGTGTGGAACATGTGGGTGGTGCCGAAGCCGTCATGCGCCGCGTTGCATACGGCCATCATCTGCGACCATCCTTCGGCTATGCTGCCGTCGCCCAGCATGTGCAGGCCCAGGAACAGCACGAGGAAAGAGCCGATGATAAGGATAGGGGTCTGAATGGCCGACAGGGTCATCACTCCCTTCATGCCGCCGAATACGGTAAATACGGCTGTTATCACAATAAGTCCTATGGCTCCGTACCAGAAGGGAAGTCCCAGCAGATATTCGAAGAATATGCCTCCGGTGAATGCCGTGACAGACACTTTGGTCAGCACGTAAGCTATCAGCGTGATGATGGAGAGCCATGAGCCGGTGCGTTGGGTATAGCGGAATTTGAGGAAGTCGGGCATGGTGATAATCTTGCCCATCTTGTTGTTCAGCAGCTGGTAGAACGGCACGAACAGCCATCCCAGTATGAGTATCATCCACCCTTGCATTTCCCAGTGGGCCATGCCTACGCCGTCTTTTGCTCCTGTTCCTGCGAGGCCTACAAGGTGTTCGGAACCGATGTTTGCCGCAAAGATGGCTGCGCCGATGATATACCACGGTTCGCCTTTCCCGAAAAGGTAGTCCTGGCTGTCGGCGCCTTTCATCTTCTGTTTGTCTCTTTTTATGGCGCGGTAAATCGCCCATGCTATGGCTACAACTCCTATGGCGAGTACCGCCCAGTCAAACCAGATGAATTCACTTGTGGTCCAATTCATGTTTCTGTTTTGATTTAAGTTAGAGAATCTGTCCTGACAATAGTCCCGGCATGTAGGGAAGAGATGGGATGTACCAATGTTTTTTGTGTCATTGAAGTGGAGTGGGATTGAGGTTCAGGACATTTCCTTTACAGATTGTTTCTTAGGTTGAAAGTTGAAAAAGATAACAGGAGAAGCCTTCTGCAGTTGCAGGAGAGAGGGGCGGCCTTTTTGCCTTTCTCTGAAGGCTTCTCCTGTGGTTGGGTCAGATGTGTCTTGAAAAGGTGTGTGCGTTCATATTATTTTTCCACACCGAATTTGAAGATACATTCGCTCTGGTAGGTCTTTCCGGGTTCCAGTACCACCGAAGGCCACTGGGGCTTGTTGGGGCTGTCGGGATAGTGCTGGGTCTCCAGGCAGACGGAAGCACGCTTGTTGTACACGATGCCTTTCTTTCCGCTTACGGTGCCATCCAGGAAATTGCCGCTGTATATCTGTATGCCCGGCTCGTTGGTATATACTTCCAGTGTGATGCCGCTTGTCGGTGAGGTGAGGCGTGCGGCTACCTGGTTGATGTCGCCTTTTGTGTTCAGTACCCAGTTGTGGTCATAGCCCAGACCGTTTTTCAGTTGGTCAAAGTCTTGGTCTATGTCCTGGCCTACGGGTTTGGGAGTGGTGAAGTCCATCGGGGTACCCTTCACGCTGGCTATCTCGCCGCTGGTCATGAACGTGGTGTCAACCGGTGTATAATTGTCGGCGTTGATGTACAGTATGTGGTCTGTGGCTGGAGCGGAGGGGTTGCCCGAGAGATTGAAGTACGAGTGGTTCGTCATGTTGATGATGGTCTTCTTGTCCGAAGTGGCGCTGTACTTTATGTCTATGGCATTGTCATCGGTCAGTGTGTACTGCACTTTGGCTGTAACGGTGCCGGGGAAGTTCATGTCTCCGTCCGGAGATACAAGGGTCAGCTCCAGCGTGGTGCTGTCGGTGAGGCTGGCCTGGTAGGCTTTGTATTGCCATCCTTTAGGACCGCCGTGCAGGCAGTGTCCGTAGTTGTTTTGGGGCAGCTGGTAAGCCACTCCGTCCAGTTCGAAGCGGCCTTGGTTGATGCGGTTGGCATAGCGTCCTATGGCTGCGCCGAAGTCACTGGGCACGTTGATGTAGTCGGATATGCTGTCAAAGCCGAGCACCACGTCCTGCATCTTGCCGTTCTTGTCAGGCACCATGACCGATACGATGCGTCCGCCGAAGTTGGTGACACACACTTCCATGCCTGCCTTGTTCTTCAGCGTGTAGAGTTTCACGGGCACGCTGTCTACTGTGGTTTCAAACTTAGCCGGGTTCAGTCCGGAAAGTGTCAGTTCCGGAGTTTCCGGTTTCTGTGCGCATGAGCCCAGCAGCAATGCGGCGCCCATGCCAGCTAAAAGAAGACTTTTCTTCATGATGTTTTTATTTGTAAATTAGTGATTTGTCTGTTTCGGGTGTAAAAGTAACACTTTTAGAGATGGGATGTTCATTGCAAACGTATGTTATGCAACATAAAAGCGTGAAAAATGCGGAAAAAGTCTTGGCCGCAAAGCCTTTGTCCGGATTCTGTCTGTTCATCTGTATCCATGTCTCCTGTTTTACATCGAAACTTTATTGTTCGCAAAAGTACACTTTTTTACCGGAATATCCCTTGTATGTATGGCAATTTGCCCTGTAGGGTATGGCTATTTCATCGGGAAACGGTTTTCTGCACATTCCCTTCCGTCATGCGTCCTGCGGCGTACGGAAGGCTGTTCTGGTGCGTACCTATGCGCCGACGGTTGTGAGCCTGTTTGTGTCAAATAGTTGATATACTGTGATATGTGTCCGTATATGCCAGATTATTAGTAATGAACAGGAAGGTCGGAACGGTTTATCCCCCGAAAAAATCATGTGCCGGGCTCGTTTGCGTTTTTTCCCCTTCCGTTTGCACTCCGTTACCGATGGATTGGTTAACTTTGCGCAGGGAGGCAGACCGTTGGCGGGTTTTTCCGGCTGCGCACGGCCGTTGCCTGTCTACTTCTATTTTTATTTTATATTCTGAATTCTTATTTTATTTGGTATGAGCAGACATCTTATGCTGGCTGCCGTCATATGTGTGGCGGCCCTTTTGCCGGTCGGCTGCCGTCAGGCGGCTTTCGTTCCTGTGCCTTCGCCCAATCCTTGGGCCGACGATTACCGTGCCATATCGGCCATGGAGCATTACCGTTCGTGGGGAACCTACAATGTGCATGACCCCTCGTGCCGCAAGCTGGGCGAGTACTATTACATGTATTCCACCGATGCTATCTTTGCTGAGAATCGCCGGGAGGCCAGAGAGAAGGGCGTGCCTCTGGGTTTCATTCAGGTGCGCCGTTCCAAAGATTTGGTGGACTGGGAATTTTGCGGATGGGCTTTTCCGGAGATTCCCCGCGAGGCCATAGACTGGGTGCGCGGAAAGACGGGCGGGCAGGGAGCTACAAACATATGGGCGCCCTACATCCTTCCTTACGGCGAGGTCTACAGGTTGTACTATTGCGTGTCGGCTTTCGGACGCAAGACATCGTATATCGGACTGGCTGAAGCGTCTTCTCCCGAAGGTCCCTGGGTACAGAAAGGCTGCGTGGTGAAGACCGATGACTCTACGCCGATGAATGCCATCGACCCTAGCATCGTGACCGATTCGCAGACAGGCAGGGTATGGATGCACTACGGCTCTTTCTTTGACGGGCTGTACTGTGTGGAGCTGAATCCTGAAACCGGGCTTACGGAGGTGGAGGGCGACTTGGGCCATCTTACGGCCCGCCGCGACCATTATCATACAGACAATCAGGAGGCACCGGAAATAATCTTCCATCCCGGGCTGAGCCGTTACTATCTTTTCACTTCCTACGACCCGCTGATGACTACATATAATGTAAGGGTAGGACGTTCCGAAAGGGCTGAAGGCCCCTTCACCGATTTTTCCGGCACAGACTTGCGCGACGCCGTATCCCATGTTCCCTTGCTTACCGCTCCTTACCGTTTCCAGGGACATCCGGGATGGGCCGGAGTGGCTCATTGTAGCGTTTTCACTGACAATGAAGGCCATTACTACATGGCGCACCAGGCACGCCTGGCTCCCGACTGTCATCAGATGGTGTTGCATCTGCGCCAGCTGTTCTTTACGCCCGACGGCTGGCCGGTAGTGTCTCCCGAACGTTATGCAGGTACTCCTTCGCGCAAGTTCAGTCAGCGCGATTTGGCTGGTGAGTGGGAAATCATTCGGTTGCAGGTTCCCGGATGCGGCACTGCGCTCGTTGCCGGACAGATTACCCGTGCTCCGGGCGAAGCGGCTACGTTCTCTGAGTCGCATTCTCTTACCCTGAATGCCGACGGTACCCTGAGCGACGGAGGACTGTGGCGTTTTGATGCCGGAAAGCAGTTGCTTGCCTTGCAGCTGAAAGACGGTGCTGTGGAAAATCTGATAGTTTTTGCCGGCCACGACTGGGAGAAAGAGGCCGACACGGTACTGTTCACCGGACTGGACGGCAAAGGTTGTTCCGTATGGGGCAAACGGGTGAAGTGATTCTATCGGAGATTTTTTCATTTCGCCTGGCATAGGTGCTTCAACGCCTTGTTTATTATATGCCAGAGGGGGCTGCGCCAAAATTTACTGTTTCTGGCACAGTCCCCTTCTGTTTTTACCCTTTTCTACATCTTGAATCAGGCTCTAAGAGGTAAAGCTGAGACTTACTTCTGGGCCTCGCCTTTTTCGTTGTAGGTCACGGTGCTCTCAGTTCCGTCCTGAGCTGTCAGCACCACTTTGTAAGTCTTCACGCCGTCTTTCTCTTCTACCGATGCCTCTTTTATGATAGCATTGGCATGGTCTTTCTTGATAGCGTCCTGAACGGCCTTGGGCAATGCGCTTACTTCAATGGGGGTGTAGTCGTTTGTAGTTGCTACAGTGTTTACGCTTTCAGTCAGCGGGCTTGCGGCAAATGCCATTGAAGAACCCATACACATCATTACTGCTACTGCTAAAAAATACTTTTTCATTGCTTTAAGAATTTAAAAACGTTAGACATATGGTTTGTTTCCACTGAACTTAACGCAAAGCCGGTGCCAGAACGGCACAGTTTTGTTTATGTGCCTGATAGTCTGATGTGTCTTCTTTATGGAGCTGTTTCTTTTCTTCTTTTTGATGGGTACTTTTTCCACAGGCTGCTATGAGATTTCCACAAAAATCCACAAAGTAAAATTTATGTGAAGGATTAATCGCTAATCCTTAATGTTTTATCTTATTGATAGTATGAAAACTTTTTTAACTTGATAGGCTGTAGGACGCTTACTTATGCCTTGTGGGCTGATTTCCGGCTTGCTGACAGAAGCGGGCGTGATGTCCGAAGAGCTTTCCCTTAGAAACTGAAATGCCCCTTAAGCTGTCTGATGTTCTGTTTGGGCTTGGACAATAAAAAAAACAACGGCATGTCCTTACGGGCACACCGTTGTTTGTGGAATTATTGAAAAAATGATTTTTCTCCCTTAGCCGCTGTTCCGAATTTATTCCGGCATTTTTCCAAGAGGATTTCCGGAGGTTTTTTCCTGTTTCTGGTTAGAGCATGGCAGGCTATGCGCCGCTATGAAAGACAGGGAAAAGACCGGATTCAGAAAAGCCGTATAATGACAGAATGAATAAAGTCAGAATGCGGCTCCTTACTTGCGGTAGCAGGCTAATTCGTCTGTGTGGAAGCGGCTTACGAAGGTGTTATGCTTCTCTGTTTCTGCTTCAGCATAGTTCACATAGACTTTGGCCGATTGGGCAAACAGTTCGGGAGCGCGTGTGGCGTCCTGAATGATGAGGTGCGACATGACGCATACAGCCGCCATTTCGTAGAGGTGACGGGCCATAAGGTCGTGCAGATCCTGATTCTGAGCCTCTTTTACCAGGTTGGTGCAGGCTTCGAACTTGTCGGTCATGGCCTTTACACGCTCCAGCAGCGGTTTCATCTCGTCCGAGCAAGGCACATTCTCAAAGTCGCGCAGTGTGGCCAGGTACGAACCGTTGGTCACGTAACGGATGGCAGCCACAACCTGCAGTTGGGTGGTACCTTCGTAAATGCTGGTGATGCGCGCGTCGCGGTAGATGCGCTGGCAGGCATATTCCATCATGAAGCCAGAACCTCCGTGTACCTGTATGCAGTCATAAGTGTTCTGGTTGGCATATTCTGAGTTCATGCCCTTGGCCAGCGGGGTGAACGAGTCGGCCAGCTTGGCATACTTCTTCTGTTCCTGGCGTTCTTCGGGAGTAAGCTTGCGCTCGCGGGCTATGTCGTCCAGAGCCTTGTAGATGTCCACGTAGCGTGCGGTCTGGTAGAGCAAGGCACGTCCGGCATCCAGCTTGGCTTTGATGGTGCTCAGCATGTCGGCTACGGCGGGGAACTCTATGATGGCCTTTCCGAACTGTCTGCGGTCTTTGGCATAGGCCATGGCCTCGTTATAGGCAGCCTGGCTCAGACCCACCGACTGTGCGGCTATGCCCAGGCGCGCACCGTTCATCAGTGCCATGACATATTTTATCAGACCCAGCTTGCGGTCGCCGCACAGTTCGGCGCGTGCGTTCTTGTACACCAGCTCGCAGGTGGGTGAACCGTGTATGCCCAGCTTGTTCTCTATGCGGCGCACGTCCACTCCGCCGTCGCGTTTGTCGTATATGAACATGGAGAGTCCGCGTCCGTCGCGTGTGCCTTCTTCCGAGCGTGCCAGAACCAGGTGCAGGTTGGCATCTCCGTTGGTGATAAAGCGTTTCACACCGTTCAGCCTCCAGCAGTTGTTGGCTTCGTCATAAGTGGCTTTCAGCATTACGCTTTGCAGGTCGCTTCCTGCGTCGGGTTCCGTCAGGTCCATGGACATGGTCTCTCCGGCGCATATGCGGGGTATGAACCGGCTGTGCTGGTCTTCGTTGCCGAACTCATACAGTGTCTCTATGCAGTCCTGCAATGACCATATGTTGCCGAATCCGGCATCGGCTGCGGCTACTATTTCGGCACACATGGTGTAGGGGGTTATGGGAAAGTTCAGTCCGCCAAAGCGTCGCGGCATGGTCATGCCGTTCAGTCCGGCCTTTACCATGGCGTCCAGGTTCTGTTTCGTGCCGCTGGCATATTCTACCCGTCCGTCTGCGTGGTGCGGGCCTTCCTGATCCACGCTTTCCGCATTGGCGGCAATGACTTCGGCAGTTATCTCACCGGTGATTTCCAGTACTTTGTCGTAGGAGTCTATGGCGTCTGCATAGTCTTGCGGGGCATAGTCGTACTCCTCCTTGTCTCTGTAGTTGCGCTCTTTGAGTTCGCATATGCGTTCCATCAGAGGATTGTTCAGATGGTAGCGCAGTTCGGGTATCTCTGTATAGAAGTTGTCCATGGTCACTTGCTGTTCTTTTTGTAGTATTTAATCATTTTCGGAATCACTTCCTCCACTGTGCCGTTTATCACGTAGTCGGCAATGCTGTTGATGGGTGCGTTGGGGTCACTGTTTATGGAGATGATGATGCCTGCGTCCTGCATGCCTGCTATGTGCTGTATCTGTCCGCTTATGCCGCAGGCTATGTACAGCTTGGGATGTACGGTCACTCCGGTCTGTCCTATCTGCCGGTCGTGGTCGCAGAAACCGGCGTCTACGGCGGCTCGGCTTCCTCCCACTTCGGCATGCAGCTCTTTGGCCAGTTCGAACAGCATGTCGAAACCTTCCTTCGACCCCATGCCGTAGCCTCCGGCCACTACGATGGGAGAACCCTTCAGGTTGTGTTTGGCTTTCTCCACATGGCGGTCTATTACCTTCACCACGTAGTCTGTGTCGGCCACATACTTGGACACATCATGGCGTATCACTTCGCCCTGGTAGTTCTCGTCCGCTATTTCTTTCTTCATTACGCCTTCGCGTACGGTGGCCATTTGCGGGCGGTGTTCGGGATTCACGATGGTGGCCACGATGTTTCCGCCGAATGCCGGACGTATCTGGTAGAGCAGGTTCTTGTAGGTTACGCCCTTCTTCTTGTCCTCATGGTCGCCTATCTCCAGCTGTGTACAGTCGGCGGTGAGGCCGCTGGTCAGGGCCGATGAGACGCGCGGTCCCAGGTCGCGTCCTATTACGGTGGCACCCATCAGGCAGATTTGCGGTTTCTCTTCCTTGAAGAGTTTCACCAGTATGGAGGTGTGGGGCAGGGAGGTGTAGGGGAAGAGTCCCGGAGCGTCGAACACATGCACGCGGTCTGTGCCGAAGGGCAGCACTTGCTTTTCCACTTCCGCCAGGCCGGTGCCTGCGCATATGGCTTCCAGTTGGCATCCCAGCTCGTTGGCCAGTTTGCGTCCTTTGGTCAGCAGTTCGAGACTGACGTCGGCTACATGGCTGCCGTCCATCTCACAATATACAAATACGTTGTTCATAGTCTTCTTTATTTATCCGATAGTGTGGTTTGCCAACAGTTCAACAATCAGGTTCTCTACATCGGTGTCGCTGCCTGTCAGGGTCTTGCTTTCCTTGGCCTGGAATACGATGTTCTCTATCTTCTTCACTTTGGTGGGCGATCCGCTCAGTCCGCATTGTGTGGTGTCGCCGTTCACGTCGGCCACGCTCCATTCGGTGATGTTCAGGTAGGGGCGGCTTTCATACAGGGCGGCGTAGGGCAGGGGTGTTCCGTCCTTGGTCATGACGGCCTTTTCCTGTCCGCCGAGGGCGCGTTTGTACTTCTGCACAAGCTTGGCGTTGCGCGGGCGGCAGGGTGCCGCGCTGCCGTTTACGGTCAGCACGATGGGCAGGGGGCCTTCCACGGTCTCCACGCCTCCGTCAATGTGGCGTTTCACCCGTATGCGTCCGTCCTTCACCTCTTCTATTTCCTCCACGTAGGTCACCTGGGGCAGCCCCAGCTTTTCGGCTACCTGCGGTCCTACCTGTGCGGTGTCTCCGTCGATGGCCTGACGTCCGCCTATGATGATGTCATATTCGCCTATCTTGCGTATGGCCGTAGCCAGCGCATACGATGTGGCCAGTGTGTCGGCTCCGGCAAAGGCGCGGTCGGTCAGCAGATAGCCTCCGTCGGCTCCACGGTACAGACCTTCGCGGATGATTTCGGCGGCGCGTCCCGGTCCCATGGTGAGCATGGTCACGGTGGAGCCCGGATGTGCGTCTTTCAGCCGGAGCGCCTGCTCCAGCGCGTTCAGGTCTTCCGGATTGAATATGGCCGGAAGCGCCGCACGGTTGATGGTGCCGTCGGCGTTCATGGCGTCTTTCCCCACACAGCGTGTGTCGGGTACTTGCTTTGCCAATACTACAATTTTCAAACTCATGTCAATCTACTTTTGGTTATATGTTTATATCAGTATTATGGTCGTCGGTTGTGGAGTGCGGTCTTGTGTTGCCGTCGAGTATTATATATAATAAGGTGTATTCCCTTCGCAATATATGTGGCCGCATTTTCTGTGCGGGCAGGGCTCCGGCTGTGTCCAGCCGTGTGGCTCCGTCTGTTTTTTGTTTCGTATCCGACTAACAGTCAGAGCGCAAATGTAGGAAAAATGGTTGGAAAAAACGAATAACTTTCCGTCTTTCCCGTCAGTTCTGTCCTTTTTCGGGAAAAAACGTTAACTTTGTGCCGGTCCGGACGGGAATGTCTGTCCAAAAGCTTTATATGTCATGGATATCCTTCTTATCATTCTCTCTTTTCTCTGCCTTCTTATTGGCTTTGCGGGGTGCATACTTCCTGTGCTTCCCGGTGCCCCTCTTTCTTATGCCGGTCTGTTGTTGCTCCATTTCACCGACCGTGTGCAGTTCTCCACCTCGCAGTTGCTGGTGTGGCTGGTGGTGGTCATTGTGGTCCAGGTGCTGGACTATGTGGTGCCTCTTCTGGGTGCCAGGTACAGCGGCGGAAGCCGTTGGGGTACGCGTGGCTGTCTGGCGGGCACCATTGTGGGGCTGTTCTTCATGCCTTGGGGCATTGTGCTCGGTCCGTTCCTAGGCGCAGTGGCCGGTGAGTTGCTGGGCGGGCGCCGGACTTCCGAAGCCTTGCGCTCGGGGTTGGGCTCCCTGGCCGGTTTCCTGCTGGGTACGGTGCTGAAGTGTGCCGTCTGCGGCTATTTTATCTGGGTCTTTGTGACAGCCCTTGTCGGTTAGCCTTTATCCGTCCGGTGCGAGTCTGTCCGCACCTTCCTGTGAATCCGTCCGCAGCAAGCGGTGAATCCGTCCGCCCCTTCCTGTGAATGGGTCCGCACGGCGGCGTGTTCCCGTTGTCCTTTCCGGAGTATTGGGAAGTCCCGTCTCAAGGGCGCTTCCGGGGAGGAAAACTCCTTCTGTTTTCCTGTTTGTTTACATGTGATGAGCAGTGCCAGCTCTGTGCGGAAGGCCTCGTTTCCGGACGGAAAGGCACGACTCCTGTTCGGCTCCTTTCTGTCGTGTGCGCTTACGCTGTTTTTTTTTATGTTCTTCAGCATGTTTTCAAAATAAAGGCTGAATTTTTTTGTGCAATATAATGCGTGAGATTGAATTAGAGGCACTATTTATCGGATATTAAGTAAGTCATAAGAATTAATTTATACTATGCCGCATGTGCAAAATTGATATAAAGTTCAGTTCCGATCGCCGCCAAAGCCCTGTTTGTAGCAT
>CASFQC010000039.1 GCA_949296415.1 uncultured Bacteroides sp.
CTCTGCTTCCGTTGCTTGTTGACACACGCAAAGGCTGCAAAATGCTGATCAGTGAGTCTGATTTGCGCGATTATCCGGGTATGTTCGTACACAGTGCGGGCAACAATACCCTGGCCGCAGAATTTCCCCGCGTGCCGGCACTCTATGGAGCCAACGGCGACCGCAGTCTGAAGATTCTGACCGAACATCCTTATATAGCCCGTACGGTAGGCGAGCGCAGTTTTCCATGGCGTTATATTGTAGTGGCACAGGAAGATGGCGAACTGATAGAAAATACGCTGACATACCAGCTGTCCGGCAAGAACGAACTGGATGACACATCGTGGATTAAACCCGGCAAGGCTGCATGGGAATGGTGGAGCGGTGCGATACCTTATGGCCCGGATGTGAACTTCGTGGCAGGTTGTAATCTTGACACCTATAAGTATTATATAGATTTCGCATCACGCTTTGGCATAGAATATATAGTAATGGACGAAGGATGGGCCAAGAGCACTTTGGATCCTTTCACTCCCAATCCTGATGTAGACTTGCATGAGCTTGTCCGGTATGGAAGGCAGAAAAATGTAGGTATTGTGCTATGGCTTACCTGGTTGACTGTAGAGAACCATTTCGACCGGATGTTCGAGACTTTCGAGAAATGGGGCATAAGCGGACTGAAAATTGATTTCATGGACCGCAGCGACCAGTGGATGGTGAACTTCTATGAAAGGACTGTCCGCGAGGCAGCCAAGCATCATCTGTTCATAGACTTCCACGGGGCGTTCAAACCTTCGGGACTGGAATACAGATATCCTAACCTGCTGTCATATGAGGGAGTGAGAGGCATGGAATATATGGGAGGATGCTATCCTGACAACAGTATTTATCTGCCTTTCATACGCAATGCCGTAGGTCCTATGGACTATACCCCAGGTGCCATGCTGAGCATGCAGCCCGACTGCTATTCTGCGCAGCGTCCCAATTCGGCATCTATAGGGACACGCGCCTATCAGCTAGCTTTGTTTGTGCTCTTTGAGAGCGGATTGCAGATGATAGGTGATAATCCTACGTTGTACTACCGTAACATGGAATGCACGGAGTTCATCGCTTCCGTGCCGCAGACATGGGATGAGACCAAAGCCCTGGAAGCCCGTGCGGGAGATTATGCCGTAGTGGCAAAGCGTAAAGGAGAAAAGTGGTTTGTCGGCGGTATGACGAACAATAATCCGCGTGAGCTGGAAATCAGGTTGGATTTTCTGGAGGAAGGTAAAACTTACCAGATGAGTGAATTTACTGATGGCCCCAACGCCGCACGTCAGGCCATGGATTACAGGCTGACAAAGAGAACGGTGAAAAAAGGCGATACGGTGAAGATAAAAATGGTACGTAATGGCGGATTTGCCGCTACAATTGAATAAGTTTCTGAAAGCCTGAAGAACATGAATGCCTGTCCCCTCATCTGTACTGACAAAGGAGAAAGACCCGGCCGAAAGATTGTGGTAGCCATGGACTCTTTTAAAGGGTGTCTTACGACATTTCAGGCCAACCGCGCAGTGGCGGAAGGCGTGCGCAAGGCTTTGCCCGGATGTGATGTGGTGTGTATACCGGTGGCCGATGGAGGTGAGGGACTTCTTGATGTGCTGGTGCCCGATGACGCGCAGCGTGTCTGTGTACGGGTGCACGGTCCCATGGATGGATTTGTGGATGCCTGTTATGGCATATTGCACAATGATGCCGGGCAGACAGCCTATATAGAGATGGCCCGCATTTGCGGACTTCCATTGGTGCCGTTATCCGGACGCAATCCGATGTATGCCACGTCTTATGGACTTGGCGAGGTCATAGCTGATGCGTTGGGACGAGGATGCCGCAATGTGGTGGTCGGTCTGGGAGGCAGTGCCACTAATGATGGTGGGACAGGCATGTTACAAGCTTTGGGCTTTCGTTTCTTTGATGTGGAAGGCAGGCTGATTGATGCCCCTTTATGTGGCCGGTTGCTTGCCGACATCTATGCGGTAGATGATGCTGGTGTGCAGCCATTCTTGCATGAGACACAATTTACGGCGGTATGCGATGTGCGCAGTCCATTCTTGGGATTAGATGGAGCGACAATGGTATTTGCTCCCCAGAAAGGGGCGGATGCGGCTATGGTCCGAAGGCTGGAACAATCTATGTCCCATTGGGCTCGTATAGCGGAAACCGAAACGGGTTGTGAGTTTGTCCGTATTCCAGGTTCCGGTGCCGCCGGCGGGGTGGGTGGTGCTATGTGTGCTTTTCTGCATGCTGAGCTGAAACCGGGCGTACAGACCGTATTGCAAGCATGCGGGCTGGATAAGGAGCTTCGGGATGCTTCTCTGGCATTTACAGGGGAAGGAAAATCTGATGTCCAGACTCTTATGGGAAAAGTCCCGATGGGGGTCTTGCATTTGGCACAGAATCATGGTGTTCCTGTCGTACTCCTTTCCGGTTGTGTTGAGGATGTCGGAGAACTTGTAAATGCAGGGTTTCTTTGCTCTTTTGCTTCTCTGTCCGCTCCTCTGACATTGTTACAAGCCATGAATCCTGATGTGGCGAAATGCAATCTTACCCGGACGGCAGAGCAGATTTGTCGGGCTGTTTTTTGGGAGAATAGTCAAACGTAAGCCTTAGAGCCTGTTTAAATTTTCCTTTTAATGATTTTTATTCAGTCTGTTTTGAGCAAAATTCAAACAGACTTTATTGACTTGGTTTCTTTTCATATTTTCTTTGGGTATCTTTTCAATTTATAATAATAGCTTATTCCTACAATATCCGCCAAAGCCCAGCCTATGGGTATGGACCACCATATGCCTATTACTCCGACAGAGGGCATAGATGCCAGCCAGTATGATAAAGCTACACGCGTGCCCAGTGATAATAAGGTAAGCACCACAGACATGCCTGGCATGCGTACAGCCCGATAGTAACCATAAAGCAAGAACAATATGGCTATGCCCGGATAGAAGGCACCTTCTATGTGCAGATAACTGATGCCAACTTTTAATATTTCTGTTTCTTCCGGGTGTACAAAGATGAGCATGAGTGGTCGTGCCAGAATAAAAACTAAAACAGAAATAATTAGTGAGAAAAGTACGGTGACACAGAATGCGTTCTTCACTCCGCGCTTGATGCGTTCTTTTTTGTCTGCACCAAAATTTTGGGCGATGAATGTGGAAAAAGCATTGCCGAATTCTTGTACAGGCATGTAAGCAAAAGAGTCAATTTTTACAGCTGCGGCAAAAGCGGCCATGACAGATGTGCCAAAACTGTTCACCAGTCCCTGCACGAGTAGTATGCCAAAATTCATGATGGACTGTTGCATACAGGTGAGCGAGGAGAATGTGGCTATTTCCTTCAGTTCCCTCCGGTTAAAATGCATGCTGTTTCGTCTGATTCTCAGTTCGGGGCGTTTGTACCATACATACGCCGTCAGACCTATGGCGGATGCAGCTTGTGCTATGACAGTAGCCGCAGCGGCTCCTTCTATGCCCCATTCAAAAGAAAGGATGAATATCAGGTCAAGTGCAATATTCAGTATGACCGACAATCCAAGAAACCATAGTGGGGTTATCGCATCGCCTACTGCGCGGAGAACAGCAGCGTAAAAATTGTATAAGAAGGTAAATAATATGCCGAAAAATATAATCCATAGATAGCTTCGCATCATGTAGTAGATATCCTCTGGAACTTGTAAGAGTCTGAGTATCGGATTTATCAAGAGGAAAGAGATTATGTTCAGTATCAGCGCTATTGCACCAATAAGCATAAAGGACGCGTGCAGACTCCTTTTTAGTCCGGTTATGTTTCCGGCGCCATATTACAGTGAAAGAATAGTGCCGCTTCCTGTACTTAAGCCTAGTAGTACAGATATAAGGAATACCATCAGCGCATATGCCGAGCCTACAGCAGCCAATGCACCAGCACCAATACATTGCCCTACAATAAGGGTGTCGGCTATATTATAACATTGTTGGAGTAAAGAACCGGCCATCATGGGGAGAGTAAAGCGTAGTAGTGTACCTGTGATTCCACCTTGGGTAAGATTGCCTGTCTTATGTGCTGTCATAGAGATTAAGGAGAAAATGATGGTTTTGTTATTCTATTTTAGAAACTGTTTCAAACTCATTCCGGTAAAGTAGCCTTTTATCTTGTTGAAGGACAGAAAGATTTTAATTTTTCCGTTTGCTACAGGGAAGTGATATTGCTGGTGTGTCCCGAAAAACTGGTCGCGGGAAACGATGTACGAACCTTATGCTCCGATACATAAAAAAGACTTCCTTGCATGATTAGTAATCGTATAACTATATGGTTTGGCTTTTCCAGATGGTGAGACATACCGATGCAACCGACTTTTCGGACTGACTCTGGCTTTTCGAACTGGTCCGGAACTTTTTAAAATCCAAATGGATAGTGTAGTTCGTCTTTCTATGTAACAAATAAAAAACCCTTCCGACATTTATGCGTCGAAAGGGATTTGTAGAGTGTACATGCAACTTCTTTAGTCTGTTGCTATGGTTTTTCTTATTTTTTAAAGAAGTCTTGCACTTTTTCGTTCGGAACCATTTGTTCATCAAAAATGTAAGCGCCTGTCTTAGGTGATTTGACCATTTTGATGACTTTAGTATAAGAACGGCCTTCTTTGGAACCTTCATGCAAGCTTGCCACAGTTTTCTTTGCCATACGTCTATGCTATTATTTTATTTCTTTATGGATTGTCATTCTCTTCAGAATTGGATTGTATTTCTTCAATTCCAATCTTCCTGGGGTGTTTTTCCTGTTTTTTGTTGTAATGTAACGAGATGTCCCCGGCATTCCGCTATCTTTATGCTCGGTGCATTCTAAAATGACTTGCACTCTATTGCCTTTTGCTTTCTTTGCCATAATTCTATTCCCTTCTTTACCTTTAGCCTATTACTTTAATGCTGTTCCAATCACAATAGCCTTTAGCTACAGCGTCCTTCAATGCGGCGTCTAATCCTTTTTTATTAATAACGCGTAATCCGTTGGCACTGATGCTCAAGCTGATCCAACAATCTTGTTCTACATAATAGAACTTTTTATTAAACAAGTTCACATCAAAGGTTCTCTTGGTTCTTCTCTTTGAATGCGAAACGTTGTTGCCAATCATGGCTTTCTTCCCAGTAATTTGACAAATTTTCGACATTTCTACCTTTATTTTATAGTTATTCTATAAACCTATTCCAAAACGGAGTGCAAAGTAAATACTTTTATTGGTAATAAACAAACTTTTCACCAAATAATTCACTGTATCATAAGAAATTCCCTTCATTTTTCACTTTTCAACAAGTTGATGAGTAGCGACAGTGAGTTCTGTATTGTATTTTGTATGTTCCGCATTCTTCCGTTGTCTCCTTCTTGTTTCATTGTTACTATGTTGTTTTGATAAGCAGCTGCTATCCAAATGGTTCCTACAGGCTTTTCGGGTGTCCCTCCTCCAGGTCCAGCTATGCCTGAAGTGGCAATGGCACAATCTGTTTCCAATAAGTTCATTACGCCTTGAACCATCTCCTTTACCGTTTCTTCGCTGACAGCTCCATATTTCTGGAGCGTTGATGGAGATACGTTCAGTAAGTCTGTTTTCACTTTGTTGGAGTAAGCCACTATGCTGCCTTTAAAATAATCCGAACTTCCTGGTACGGATGTTATTGCGGCTGCTATACCTCCTCCAGTACAACTTTCTGCAGTGGCAAGTTGCAAGGATTTTGCCTTTAATAGGCAACTTATTTCTTTTTCTACGTTTTCCATAATAAAAACTTGAAATCCTGTCGGTCTTGTGTCCAAATCTTACTTGATTAAGTTCTAAGCTGTCTCTGTATGATTCTGTTGCTGTAGGTTGGCAATGTGGCGTGCGGTAACAGAAAAATAATATAGTTAATCCTTTTACTTCAGTGTGACCCTTGAATAAGCAGGCGCATCTATCGGGCAAAAATCTTTGTCCAGGTATTTGTAATATCCGGTGATGGCTATCATGGCGGCATTATCTGTGGTGTAACTGAACTTGGGAATAAATACTTGCCAGTGGAAGCGTTGTGCGTGGTCGTAAAATGCATTACGTAGGCCTGTATTGGCTGAAACACCTCCGGCTACCGCTACTTGTTTTATGCCATATTGTTTGGCTGCTTTGCGCAGCTTGTCCATAAGAATGTTTACTATGGTGGCTTCAAGTGAGGCGGCGAGATCTTCTTTATGTCGCTCTATAAATTGTGGATCGTCTTTCATCCAATTACGTAGCGAATAGAGAAAGGATGTCTTCAGCCCACTGAAACTATAGTCCAGACCTGGAATATGTGGCTTGCTGAACGTAAAGGCTTTCGGGTTGCCTTTGCGGGCCAGTTTGTCAATGATAGGTCCTCCGGGATAGCCCAGTCCCATGACTTTGGAGCATTTGTCTATGGCTTCTCCTGCTGCATCGTCAATGGTTTGTCCCAAAATCTCCATGTCGTTGTAGGCTTTTACTAAGATGATTTGGGAATTGCCTCCTGATACCAATAAGCAGAGAAAAGGAAAATCGGGCTGGGCGTTTTCTTCACCTTCCACCTTAATGAAATGAGCTAATACATGTCCGGTAAGATGGTTGACATCTATGAGCGGTATATTCAGCGAACGTGCGAACCCTTTTGCAAAAGATACTCCTACCAGCAGGGAACCCATGAGCCCCGGGCCACGTGTGAAGGCCACCGCACTCAAATCTTCTTTATTCACTCCTGCGCGTCTCAGGGCTTCGTGTACTACAGGTACTATGTTCTGTTGGTGTGCGCGTGAAGCCAGTTCAGGTACTACACCTCCATAGGCTTCGTGTACAGCTTGGCTGGCTATGACATTTGACAGCAGGTACCCGTTTTTTATTACGGCAGCGGACGTATCGTCGCACGAAGATTCTATTCCTAAAATAATCGCATTCATCTCCAAAAATATATTTTAACGCTACAAAAGTAGTGATAAAAGTCTATAGATAACATATTATTGCCTATTTTTGTTGGCTGAACATAAAGTACGAACGCGTATCGGAACGGTAAAAAAAATAGTGAGGACAATTCTCGGTGTGACTCTGACCGTTTATATCGGGATGATTTTATTGCTGAATATACCCTTCATCCAGCAACGGTTGTCTGTTGTGGTCTCCAGTGAATTGTCTAAGGTGCTGGGCAGTCAGCTTACTATAAGCCATATTGATATGGGGCTGCTTAACCGTATTATTGTGAGTGATATATTGCTGTACGACCAGTCGGGAAAGGAAATGCTGAAGGTGTCTCGCTTATCGGCCAAATATGATATTATACCCCTGTTTAAGGGTAAAATTTCAATAGGAACTGTACAGCTTTTTGGTTTTGATATTAATATTGAGAAGGAACATCCGGACGCTGTTCCTAATATCAGGTTTCTTATAGACGCTTTCGCTTCAAAGGATACGGTGGGAACGCATAGTAACCTTGATATTAGGGTCAATTCTCTCCTTATCAGAAGGGGAAAGGTGTCTTATAACGTATTGTCAGAGAAAGAGTCTCCTGGAAAATTCAATCCAAACCATGTCAATGTGCAGAATATCATAGCCAACGTCTCATTGAAGGCTTTGCAGAATGATTCTGTGAACGCTTCCATTAAACGTATGAGTGCAGATGAGACCAATTCGGGATTCCAGCTGAAGAAGCTGTCTCTGAAGATTGTGGGAAACAGACGAGGGATGAATGTGGAAAACTTTGCCATAGAACTGCCCCGCACTGAATTGAAAGCCGATACCATATATTTGAGTTATGACAGTCTGGATGCTTTCAGCCGTTTTGCAGATAAAGTGCGTTTTTCTTTCCGTCTTCTTCCTTCACGAGTTACTTTGAAGGATTTGTCTCCGTTTATTCCTGTCTTTGCTCAAGCAGATGAAAGTCTGTGGATAAATATGAGTGCACATGGCATGTTGGACGATTTAGAGTGTTCAAGGCTTGCGGTTTATTCTTCCGGTCACCATTTCTTGCTGGCTGGGGATTTGTCTTTACAGAATTTGTCCAGTCCCAATGATGCATTGCTCTTCGGACAGGTTACCAATTTGAGGGCCGATCAGACAGGCATGGCTTTCCTGCTGCGTAATTTGAAAGGAAAGGATGCCCGGATACCCGCATCCCTTAGAAATATCGGATATATAAGCTTTCAAGGTCAAATGTCTGGCTATTTTACAGACCTTGTAATGTATGGAGCATTTCATACGGGGTTGGGGACCGTATCAACGGATTTGAAATTCTCGTCGGATAGGGATAAGGGATTGTTCGCTTATTCTGGTAGAGTAAAGACCGCCGACTTTGAATTGGGAAAGATGTTTGAGAATAGAAAATTAGACAAGGTGAGTTTTGACCTTTCTGTTGTAGGGCAACAGAAAAAAGGCAATTATCCTGATGTGAAAATGAAAGGTGATGTCTTGTCTTTGGACTATAGTGATTACTGTTACAAGAACATTGAACTGGATGGGGAATACAAAGAAGGAGGATTTGATGGCAAACTTTTTCTGAATGACGAGCACGGCACTCTTATGATGAATGGGAACATCAATCTGGCCGAAGCTGTGCCTACTTTCAATTTCAAGGCCAGTATAGACCATTTCCGCCCTCATAAACTGCATATAACCCAACAGGATATGGAGTTGTCCGCCAGAATTAATGCGGATTTTGCAGGGAAATCCATAGACGATATCAATGGCAAGATTTATGTGGATAGCTTGGTGCTTGTTACGGATGATGGGAAACGGCTGACGGATAACTTCAGAGTCGTTGCCAACAGGATTGACAGCTTGCGTCGGAAACTTATTGTGTCTTCCGGATTCATGACTGCTGTCATAGAAGGTAATTATTCTTATCGTACACTTCCGAAAAGCATTCTAAATGTCGTAGCCAAGTATGTGCCTTCGCTGGTAAGACCGGATGAGAATGAAGGGAAAACCAACAATAATTTCTCTTTTGACGTGAATTTGTATGACACGGATTTCCTGTCGGCCGCGTTGAAGATGCCTTTTCATATATACACACATTCTACATTGAAGGGGTATTTCAATGACAGGGCACAACGGTTACGCATAGAAGGCTATTTCCCCAGACTGTTATACGACGATAAGTTCTTTGAGTCAGGAATGGTGCTTTGTGAAAATCATAATGATTTGTTTCATGCACGGCTGAGGTTTACACACCGTAAGCCCCAAGGGGCTGTGAGCGTGGCTATTGATTCAAAAGCAAAGAACGACTCGATAAGCACTGTGCTCAACTGGGGAAATGACCAGACTGTGACATATAGCGGACAGCTTTCTACCTTAGCTTATTTCTTGCGTCCTCAAGTGGAAGGTTCAGGGCCGGACGAGAATGTAAGGAAGGGAAAAGTATTGAAGACTGTGGTAAGAATCAATCCTACGGACGTAATAGTGAACGATACGTTGTGGAAAATCCGGTCATCCACAGTGTTGGTAGACGCGGGGAAGGTGTTTATAGACAACTTCAATTTCAGCCACGGTTCTAGGCATCTTACAGTGAACGGAACATTGTCCAAAAATCCGGAAGACACTTTATTGGTCAATCTGCAGGATATCAACATCGGTTATGTGTTTGACATCGCTAATGTCGGAGTGCGTTTCCAAGGAGAGGCCACCGGACCGGCGTATGCGTCAGGAGTATTGGGCAAACCTGTGCTGTATACAGACTTACATATACGCAACTTGGGGTTGAATGACGGCCTGCTGGGTGATGCCAAGATTCACGGTGAGTGGCATCATGATGTGAAAGGCATCAAGCTGGATGCGGACATAAGGGAAGGCAACGTGGCTCATACATACGTGAATGGATATATCTATCCCATCAAGCCTCAGAGCTCACTGGATCTCCATATAAATGCCAAAAACACAAACCTGAAATTCATACATTATTATATGCGTAATATTACTTCCGATTTTGACGGAAGAGTGAACGGTCGTGTGAGGCTGTATGGCAAGTTCAAGGAACTCACAATGGAAGGAAAGGTGGACAGTGACGCTCGGTTGAAGATAGATGTGCTTAACACCACATTGGCTGTAAAGGACAGCATACTGATAGAGCCTCAGGGACTTGTCTTCAGCAATAACCGTATATATGACACTGAAGGACATCAGGGGCTGCTTAGCGGAACGTTGCGGTATGAACATTTCAAACGCATTCGTTACCAGTTCCAGGCTGTTGTGGACGATATGCTTGTGATGAATACCAAAGAATCTCCCGATTATCCTTTTTATGGAACAGTGTATGGCACGGGAAGTGTTTCTCTTCAAGGCAATGCGCAGGACGGACTCAATGTAGATGTAGCTATGACTACCGGTGCCAACACTTCGTTTACCTACGTGAAGGATTATGTAGGCTCGGCGGCAAGCAGTCAGTTTGTTAGGTTCGTAGACAAGACTCCACGTAGGGCGGCACCTGATTCTATTTATTTGTCGGCTTACGAGAGAGCCAGACAACAGATGGTGGAAGAAGAGGAAGAAAACAAAGCGGACATAAGACTGAATCTGCTGGTTGATGTCACTCCTGATGCTGCTATGAAAATCATTATGGATCCTGTGGCTGGAGATTATATAAGCGGATGGGGAGAAGGTAATATTCGTACCGAATTCTATAATAAAGGCGATGTGAAGATGTACGGCAATTACCGCATCACAAGGGGTATGTATAAATTCAGCCTTCAGGAAGTTATCCGTAAAGATTTTAATATTTCTGACGGAAGCACAATCTCTTTCAATGGCTCGCCACTTGACGCCACACTTGATATTCAGGCCAGCTATACAGTTAGTTCGGCATCGTTGGCCGATCTAATTCCTGACATAAGCAGTTATGATGTGCAGAACAATGTGAAAGTAAACTGCCTGATGAAACTGAGTGGACAGCTTACCGCGCCTGAAATTCAGCTCGGATTGGAATTGCCCAATGAACGGGATGAGGTACAGGCTTTGGTACGCAACTACATACCTACAGACGAACAGATGAACATGCAAATCCTTTATTTGTTGAGCATAGGCAAATTCTATACGGAGATGCCTGGCGCGACGCAGAATTCGGATATGATGTCAAGCGTACTTTCGTCTACACTTTCCGGACAGCTGAACAATGCATTGTCGCGTATTATTAACAACAATAATTGGAATATAGGCACGAACTTGAGTACCGGGCAGGACGGATGGACGGATATGGAGTTCGAAGGGGTCCTGTCAGGACAGTTGCTGAACAACCGTCTGCTTATCAATGGCAATTTCGGCTATAGGGATAATCCTATGGCCAATACAAACTTTGTTGGCGATTTCGATGCGGAATGGTTGGTGAACCGTTCGGGAGATATACGTTTGAAAGCCTATAATGAGACTAATGACCGTTATTATACTAAAACCAACCTTACAACGCAGGGTATAGGTATAGTGTTCAAGAAGGACTTTAATAAATGGCGTGAACTTTTCTTCTGGAACAATCTTTTCCGTAAGCGCCGGAATGCACGGAATAGTGCAGAGATACAACCAACCGATTCCGTAGCATTGCCATTGCCAGCCGACTCTATATTCCCTCTAAGGAAACCATGATTAAGAAAAAGCAATCTGACACTTTGCTTCCCTTTAACACGGAAAATCGCGCATTTCCGGTCTGATAGAAGCCCGGTGGGAAAAACTCAGTCATTTGTAGCGTTTTGCCTCGTCAAAGCCGGCGAACATGTGGTTCCTTCAGCATTTTCTCCGGCAACTTTATTGCGGGCCGGGATTTCCTTTAATATGTATAAGGTGTTGTTGATATATGTAAAGGTTTTAGACGCGGACCTTCTGTCTTTCGGAACTTTTTGAAAAAAAACTGCTGTAGGCGTAATCAGGTAAATGCTGCATTTTGTCATGAAAATGCGCGGAAAACCGATAAAGTGATTTCTTGTTTAATATGATTTGATAGTCTTCTTTTTCTCCGGATTTTTCCGGTCTTATTTGTTGGAAAGAGCGGAAGAACATTCCGAAACAGACTGAATAAAAATCTTAAAATGGAAAATTTAAACAGGCTCTTATTGGCTGATAGAGGAAAAGAGCGTATATTTGCCAAACATTTTTCTAACGTTACATAAGTGTCGATGAACGAAGAGACAAAGAACTTACTCAGACAAATAACAGAAGGCATTCAAGATAAAAAGGGTAAGAAAATCGTTGTGGCAGACTTGACCCACATAGACGATAGTATTTGCAATTATTTCATCATATGTCAGGGCAACTCGCCCAGTCAGGTTACAGCTATAGTGGAATCGGTAACAGACTTTACGCGGAAAGGGGCACAGGTCAAACCTTTCGGCATTGATGGCATGCGCAATGCCACGTGGGTGGCCATGGACTATGCCGATGTGCTGGTGCATGTGTTCTTGCCCGAAGCACGGGAGTTTTACGATTTGGAACACCTTTGGGCCGATGCGAAACTGACTTCAATACCAGACCTTGATTGAAAAGATTATGGAAAACAATAATAATGTAGAGAGAAAAGAGAGACGTAGGGACAATAGTACGGGCAATAACAACAACCGGATGGGTGGTCCCAAGTTCAACCTGAACTGGCTGTATCTGTGCGTGCTGGCCATGTTGCTTGGATTGTGGTTCTTCAGCGACCAGGACGTGGCTTCCAAGAAGGTGTCTTATAACGAGTTCCAGGAATATGTGCGCAAAGGTTACATAAGCGAAGTGACAGGCTACAACGACAATTCGGTGGAGGCCTACGTAAAGCCCGAACATGTGGCCGATGTGTTCCTTAGCGACTCCACCAAAGTGGGCAGGGAGCCGATGATAATCACCAAAGCACCTTCTACAAGCCGTTTGGACGAGTTCATGGAGCAAGAAAAAGCCGAGAAACGCTTTGACGGTTCCATCAGTTTCGAAGACAAACAAGGAAACTTCATGCTGGCTTTCCTGTGGAATGTGTTGCCGTTTGCCTTGCTCATAGGTTTCTGGATATTTATGTCGCGCAGGCTTAGTGGAGGCAGCTCCATTGGTGGGGGCGGCATATTCAGTGTGGGCAAGTCCAAAGCCCAACTGTTCGAGAAAGGCTCTATGGTGAAAGTCACTTTCAAGGACGTGGCCGGATTGGCTGAAGCCAAGCAGGAGGTGGAGGAGATTGTGGAATTCCTCAAGGAACCGCAGAAATATACCGATTTGGGTGGAAAGATACCTAAAGGTGCGCTGTTGGTAGGCCCTCCCGGAACGGGAAAGACATTGTTGGCCAAGGCTGTGGCAGGCGAGGCTAATGTGCCGTTCTTTTCGCTGGCCGGTTCCGATTTCGTGGAGATGTTTGTCGGTGTGGGTGCTTCGCGTGTACGCGATTTGTTCCGTCAGGCTAAGGAGAAGGCCCCTTGCATTGTATTTATAGACGAGATAGATGCGGTGGGACGTGCCCGTTCCAAAGCCGCCGCCATGGGAGGGAATGACGAGCGCGAAAATACGCTGAACCAGTTGCTGACGGAGATGGATGGATTCGGTTCGAATAGTGGCATCATTATCCTGGCCGCCACCAACCGCGTGGATGTGCTGGACAAGGCTCTGCTCCGAGCCGGACGTTTTGACCGCCAGATACACGTGGACCTGCCCGATTTGAACGAGCGCAAGGAAGTGTTTGGCGTGCATTTGCGTCCCATCAAGATAGACAATACGGTAGATGTAGACTTGTTGGCCCGTCAGACTCCTGGTTTTTCGGGTGCCGATATAGCCAATGTATGCAATGAGGCGGCTCTGATAGCTGCCCGTCACGGGAAGAAGTTTGTGGGCAAACAGGATTTTCTGGATGCCGTGGACCGTATCGTGGGCGGATTGGAGAAGAAGAACAAGATAACTACCGAAGCCGAACGGAAGTCCATAGCCATACACGAGGCCGGACATGCCAGCATATCCTGGTTGCTTGAATATGCCAATCCGCTGATTAAGGTGACTATCGTGCCGCGTGGGCGGGCGTTGGGTGCCGCCTGGTACTTGCCTGAGGAAAGGCAGATTACGACCAAGGAACAGATGCTGGATGAAATGTGTGCCACCTTGGGGGGACGTGCGGCCGAGGACCTGTTCCTGGGACGTATTTCTACCGGAGCCATGAACGATTTGGAACGTGTGACCAAGCAGGCCTATGGTATGATAGTCTATCTGGGTATGAGTGACAAGCTGCCCAATCTATGTTATTATTCGAACGACGAATATTCTTTCAACCGTCCCTATAGCGAGAAAACGGCTGAACTGATAGATGAGGAAGTGAAGAAAATGGTCAACGAACAGTATGAACGTGCCAAGAAGATTCTGTCAGAACATAGGGAAGGACACGGCCAACTGGCCCAACTGCTCATAGAGAAAGAAGTGATATTTGCCGAAGACGTAGAGAATATATTCGGGCCGCGTCCTTGGACCTCACGCTCGGAAGAGATAATGAGTGCCAAGCGCATCAGTGACGAGTTGAAGAAAGCCGAAGAAGAGGAGGATAGAAAAGTGAACGGCGGCAAAGAAGGCCAGACGGACACCGGAGCCGGGGACGGCAATGAGGCCAACCTCCTGCCAGACAAGCCGCAGAAAGACGAGCCGGAGGAAGACAAGCCGATTGACCCTTCTCAGAAAGGCGTATCTTAAAACACATAATATAAGTAGAGGATGAAAAACAAGTTCGTGCAGCGTACCGTCACCGGTGTCCTGTTTGTGGCGGTATTGGTGGGATGTATAGTTTACAGTCCGCTTTCGTTTGGATTGCTGTTCATGTTGGTTACGGCTCTTTCCGTTCACGAGTTTGCCCGGCTGATGAATGGCTGCGGAAAGGTGTTTGTCAATAAGGGCATATTGTCTTTGTCGGGTGCATACTTGTTTATGGCCGTCATGGGATTCTGTACCCAGTCTGTAGGTGCTTATGTCTTTTTGCCTTATGTGCTTTTATTGCTCTACTTGTATATAACTGAGCTTTATCTGAAACGTCCTAATCCTATAGGCAACTGGGCTTGCTCTACGCTGAGTCAGTTGTATGTTGCTTTGCCTTTTGCCATGCTGAATGTGCTGGCCTTTCATAATGACCCTTCCGAGAGCGGTGTGAGCTACAACCCTCTTCTGCCGTTATCTGTTTTTGTCTTTTTATGGCTGAGTGATACGGGCGCTTACTGTGTGGGTTCCCTGCTGGGTAAACATCGGTTGTTTGAGCGTATCTCTCCTAAGAAGTCATGGGAAGGAAGTATTGGGGGAGGAGTGCTTTCGGTAGCTTCATCGCTTGTTTTTGCTTGTTTTTGTCCGTTTCTGTCTTTGTGGCAGTGGATGGGGTTTGCTCTTGTAGTAGTGGTGTTTGGTACGTGGGGTGATCTTACGGAGTCACTTATGAAACGTCAGTTGGGCATAAAGGATTCAGGCAATATCTTACCTGGCCATGGCGGTATGCTTGACCGTTTTGACAGTGCGCTGATGGCTATTCCCGCCGCTGCCATATATCTTTATGCCGTTTCTCAGCTGTAAAGCAGATGGGACTCTCCCTGCTTCCGCTTTCTACACTTTATTGTATTTGTTATGCAGAAGAGTTGTCATGATGTGTGCCGCGCGTGCCGGTGCTCCTGCGGAGCCCAGACGTTCGGCCATGTCGGCATATCCGGCTATCATGTTTTTGCAGTAGGTGTTGTCCAAAAGCAGCAGGCTTAATTCTTGCTTTATCTCTTCAGGAGTCATCTTGTCGGCAACCAGTTCCTTTACCACTTCTTTTCCGCTGATGAGATTTACCAGGGAAATGTATTTTACTTTCAGGACATGCCGCTTGAGAAAAGACATGAGCTTTCCTGCCGACATATGGTAGCATACCACCTGTGGCACGCGGAATAAGGCCGTTTCCAGTGTGGCGGTGCCCGAAGTGACCAGGGCGGCAGTGGCTTGTTGCAAGAGCGGGTACGTTTGGTTGAAAACCACTTTTACTTTATTGTCCTTTATGTATTTTTTATAGAAGTCGGGAGTGATGCCAGGTGCTCCCGCCAGTACGGTCTGATAGTTAGGGAAAGCGCCGGCTGCCTCAATCATTCTGGGCAGGTTCTTCTTTATTTCCTGCTTGCGGCTTCCTGCTAGCAGCGCTATTATAGGACGTCGGAGGTCAAGTCCGTTCCGGCGTGAGAAGGCATCGAATCCCTCGGCTTGTGAGCTTTTGAATCGTGTCACCTCGTCTACGGTAGGGTTGCCCACATAATGGATGGGATAGTGGTGCTTCTTTTCGAAGAAGTCCACTTCAAAAGGTAGTATGGAGAAAAGCTCGTCCACATCACGTTTTATCTGTGTGATGCGGTATTCTTTCCAGGCCCATATTTTAGGGGATATATAATAGTATACAGGCAAATGCAACCGTTGGTGCACGAAACGGGCTATTTTCAGGTTGAATCCCGGATAATCTACCAGAATCACCACATCGGGATGCCAGGCTGCAATATCACTCTTGCACTGTGTTATGTTGGCAAAGATGGTGCGCAGATGCATTAATACAGGAATGAATCCCATGTAAGCCATCTTTCTGTAGTGTTTTACCAATGTGCCTCCGACAGCAGCCATCAGGTCACCTCCGAAAAAGCGGAAGTCGGCCTGAGGGTCTTCTTTCTTCAGTGCTGCCATCAGATGAGAAGCATGCAAGTCGCCCGAGGCTTCTCCTGCTATCAGATAATACTTCATAGCTTCCGGTAATGTTGTCCAAGTCAGAACCAGGTTTTCAGCTCTTTGATGAGCGGATAGGCTGTGACATCTACTGTAGTAGGGGTGATGGCCACGTATCCGTTGGCCAAAGCCCAGTGGTCATTCCTTTCATTGTCGGTATCGGTATCCTCAAATTCGCCGGTAAGCCAGTAATAGTGGCAGTCGCCTCGGTGTGCGAAGTTTTCCCATTCGTTTTTCCATATGCCTTTGGATTGTTCGCATATGCGTATGCCTTTCAAGTCTTTGGTGTCTGGGAAGTTCACGTTCAGGCAGGTCAGGGGAGGAAGACCCTTCTCAAGTACTTTGGATACAATGTTACGGATGTAAGGGCCTGCGGCCGAGAAGTCGGCTCCGGGTTCGTGGCTGCACAGGGAGAATCCTATGGAAGGTATGCCTTTCAGGCATCCTTCTATCACCACGCCCATGGTACCTGAGTAGTGTACGTTGACGGCCGAATTGTCGCCGTGGTTTATTCCGCCCACTACCAGATCGGGGGTGCGTTCCAGCACGGTTTCGAGTGCCAGCTTGACGCAGTCCATGGGTGTGCCCGAGCATTTGTATACGGTTACGCCTACGTCTTTGCGCAGGAGCTGGTAGTGTATGGGGGCGTTTACGGTCAGGGCACATGCGCTGCCCGAGCGGGGTGTGTCAGGTGCCATAACTACTATTTCACCTAAGGGACGGAGGAATTTCACCAATTCGCTTATGCCTTTGGCTGTGATGCCGTCGTCATTTGATACTAAAATGAGTGGTCTTTGGT
Source organism: uncultured Bacteroides sp. (assembly GCA_949296415.1). Classification (GTDB taxonomy): domain Bacteria; phylum Bacteroidota; class Bacteroidia; order Bacteroidales; family Bacteroidaceae; genus Bacteroides. Next base: position 17,451 of record CASFQC010000039.1, read on the forward strand.
TGTTCATAGATATCTTTATTTCATGAGTATACATTTGTCATTCCCTCCCTGGGGACGGCTGTCGGTGTCTCTAGGGGAAGATGGTGCAGGTTTTATGTCTCTGCAGATATAAACACTGTCGCAAAGATAAGGTTTTGGAGTGAAATGATGAGGGTCTGATGTCCGGCATTAACGAGCATTTGCAGGATTTGCAATAAAAAAATATAAAATATGGATGAAATGCGTCGTCTTAGGGCTTTTCCTGACAACCTGATGGCCTGTTAATCGGTGAAAATGGCGTAACTTTGCCTCCTGTTTCCGTAAGTAACGGAAAACGATGTCCGACTATTACAGTAATCAAATCCAAAAAGAGTATACAGATATGACTACAAAACCAAGCATTCCGAAAGGAACCCGTGACTTTTCGCCCCTGGAGATGGCGAAGCGCAATTACATATTCGATACCATCCGCGAGGTGTATCACCTTTACGGATTCCAGCAGATTGAGACTCCGGCCTTGGAGACGCTGGCCACGCTGATGGGAAAGTACGGTGAAGAGGGTGACAAGCTCTTGTTCAAGATCCTAAATTCAGGCGACTGCATGAGCGGCATTTCTGATGAGGAACTGCTCTCGCGCAACTCGGCCAAGCTGGCGGGCAAGTTTTGCGAGAAAGGATTGCGCTATGACCTTACGGTGCCCTTTGCACGTTATGTGGTGATGCACCGCGAGGAACTGGTGTTTCCTTTCAAACGCTACCAGATTCAACCGGTGTGGCGGGCCGACCGTCCGCAGAAGGGGCGTTACCGCGAGTTCTACCAGTGCGACGCCGATGTGGTGGGCAGCGACTCGCTGCTCAATGAGGTGGAGCTTATGCAGATTGTGGACACTGTCTTCTCACGCTTCGGCATACGTGTGTGCATAAAGATTAATAATCGTAAGATTCTTACCGGCATTGCCGAGCTCATAGGAGAGGCGGAGAAGATTGTAGACATTACCGTGGCTATAGACAAGCTTGACAAAATAGGGCTGGACAATGTGAATGCCGAACTGAGGGAGAAGGGCATAAGCGAGGAGGCCATAAGCAAGCTGCAGCCTGTCATCCTGCTGGAAGGGGACAATGGTGAGAAGTTGGAGAAGCTGAGGCAGCTGCTGGCTTCAAGCGCTACGGGACTGAAGGGTGTGGAGGAGACGGCCTTTATCCTGTCCACACTTGACGGACTGGGGCTGAAGAACCAGGTGGAACTGGATCTGACTCTGGCGCGCGGACTGAACTATTACACCGGAGCCATCTTCGAGGTGAAGGCGCTTGACGTGCAGATGGGAAGCATTACCGGCGGAGGGCGTTACGACAACCTTACCGGAGTGTTCGGTCTGGCCGGCGTGAGCGGTGTGGGCATATCGTTTGGTGCGGACCGCATATTCGACGTGCTCAACCAGCTTGACCTCTATCCCAAGGAGGCTTCCTGCGGCACCCGGCTGCTGTTCGCCAACTTCGGCGAGCGCGAGGCCGCCTATTCCATGCAGGTGTTGGCGCAGGTGCGTAAGGCGGGCATAAGGGCCGAAATATATCCTGACTGCTGCAAGATGAAGAAACAGATGGGGTATGCCAACGCCAAAGGCATCCCTTATGTGGCTCTGGCCGGTGAGAACGAGATGGCCGAAGGCAAGGTCACGTTGAAAGACATGGTCACAGGCGGACAGAGCCTGCTGACTCCGGAAGAGCTGATTGCTATAGTCGGGAACTGCCGCTGACGGTTTCCGAATAACACTTGTCCTTATATATACAGACGGCCGACCGCAGTGCCTCACACACCTGCGGCCGGCCGTCTGTGTTTTTGTGTCAGAATCGTTGCATTAATGGTGGAACAGTCTGATGCCGGTGAAGGCCATGGCTATGCCATATTTGTCGCAGGTGTCTATGACGTGGTCGTCGCGTACGGAACCGCCCGGCTGGGAGATGAATTCCACTCCGCTCTTGTGGGCGCGCTCTATGTTGTCGCCGAAGGGGAAGAAGGCGTCCGAACCCAGCGACACCCCTTTCAGCGTGTCCAGCCACGCGCGCTTCTCTTCGCGGGTCAGCACTTCGGGTCTGCAGGTGAAGAACTGCTGCCACACGCCGTCGGCCAGCACATCGTCGTGGTCCTCGCTTATATATATGTCTATGGTGTTGTCGCGGTCGGCGCGGCGTATCTTCTCCACCCATGGCAAGCCGAGCACTTTGGGGTGCTGGCGCAGATACCATATGTCGGCCTTGTTGCCTGCCAGCCGTGTGCAGTGTATGCGGCTCTGCTGTCCTGCGCCTATGCCTATGGCCTGTCCGTCCTTCACGTAGCACACAGAGTTGGACTGGGTGTATTTCAGTGTGATGAGGGCTATCATCAAGTCCCGCTTGGCCTCCGGGGTGAAGGTCTTGTTCTTTGTAGGTATGTTGCTGAAAAGTTCCTCTCCGTTCAGCCTGATGTTGTTGCGTCCCTGCTCGAAGGTCACTCCGAACACGTCTTTGTGCTCTATGGGTGCCGGCACGTAGTCAGGGTCTATGCGGATGATGTTGTAAGTGCCCTTGCGCTTGCTCTTCAGTATGTCCAGTGCCTCAGGAGTATATCCGGGGGCTATGATGCCGTCGGACACTTCGCGGTGTATGTGCTGGGCGGTGGCCTCGTCGCACACGTCGCTCAGGGCGATGAAGTCGCCGTAGGATGACATGCGGTCGGCTCCGCGTGCGCGGACATAGGCATTGGCCATGGGCGACAGCGGCAGGTCGTCTGCGAAATAGATTTTCCTCAGCGTGTCGTCCAGATCCAGACCTATGGCGGCGCCTGCAGGGCTTACGTGTTTGAATGACGTGGCAGCCGGCATGCCGGTGGCCTCTTTCAGTTCTTTTACCAGCTGCCATCCGTTGAGGGCATCCAGAAAGTTGATGTATCCGGGGCGTCCGTTCAGCACTTCCAGCGGCAGGACACCCTCCTGCATGAAGATACGCGCAGGTTTCTGGTTGGGGTTGCAACCATACTTCAGTTCCAGTTTTTTTGCCATATTTTTCAGCTTTATCATATTAATAATGTGTGTACGTGCAAAGCTCCGTTCATCCCCCTCCCTTGCTTCGCCTTCTGGAGTTGGCGGGCTGTGTGTGGTACGGGGTAATAAAAAAAACCTCCAAGCAATTCCGTAGAACAGACTTGGAGGAAAAAATAAAAAACTTAGAGCGTTGGGCTACCTGGATTCGAACCAGGAATGACAGGACCAGAATCTGTAGTGTTACCATTACACCATAGCCCAATGTTTTTCTGTTTTGCGGGTGCAAAGATACATGTTTTTTGTGAAACCAAAAACTTTTCCCCGTTTTTTTGCAAAAAAAAAATCGCTTTTCCTGCCTTCCGTGAGGGATAAGGCTTCACCTGATATGTTTTCTTTTATATTATGGCCGCTATACTTGGCAATGGGTGTGGCGCTTCCTTTTCATTTTTTTCTTGCCAAACTCCAGCCTTAACCAAAGCTTCAGGACGGGATCTGAAATATAGACCAGCTTTTTCTCTGTTTCTATCAATTCTTTTTTCAGCAAAGATCGTTTGATGATGCTGTCGTTAGCCGAAGTGCCCAGTTGGTATTTCCACAGGTTCTCCTGAGTGGTAAGTTCTGTATGCACCACTTCCGTAATGGCACGCAGGAAATTCATCTGGTAGGTCGTAAGGTCTTCTGTTTGCTTCTTGAACAAAGGAGTGTTTTGAGCCAACAGATCTTGAACTGCTTCTTGGTAATCCTCTTCCGTGGCTTCTTTATCAGCATGTCCCATAAGAGCCAGGCAAGTTGTTGGACATAAGAAGAATGATTGTCCACGGTCATACAGATCTTTTCTGCAAGTTCCTTAGTGATTTTCTTCCCGGTTGCTTCAAACCGTCCGCAGATGTATGTTGTCCAATCGGGAGTACTTATTTTACTCAGGTAGATGGCATCCCCAAATTTATAGAAGGGAAGGCTTCTTTTTTCAAACAGCTCGTTCATCAGGTGTTTCTTGCTCCCAAACAGACAATAGGAAACCGACTTTTGTAATTGCCGTATGCTCCGAAGCCGTTTTTGGAAGTTCTTGGAGTCCTTGAACTCATCAATCTACTGAAATTCATCAATACAAACCACGATGCGGCAACCTGTCTCTCCGCAATAAATATTGATTATCAATAATTTACGGAATTTACACCCTAATAAAATGTAAAGTCGGGTGTTTTTTTCAGATTACACTTCAAATTTTTTGGTGAAATATTTGGTTTATAATATAAACTTATTTATTTTTGCAGCAGGGTTAGAGGATCGAAGAGTATTCTTCGTTTTTTATTCTAAGTATAGTTTATATTATAAACCAATTAAAAAAAATAGAGCATGAAGAAGATTTATTTCGCGTTCTTGATGACGTTTCCTTTGATGAGTACGTCCGCTGTTCTCGCACAAACGGAACAATCCGTAACTCTTAAAATTACGAACGTGCCGACAAGCCAAGGGAAAGTTTTGCTTACAACAGCAGATGGTAAGTACTATGCGATGACTGATGTAAAGGATTTTACTGCTGAAGTTAAGTTGGATAACATTCCTGATGGAGCATATACGATTTATGCATTTCATGATTCTAATGGGAATCATATGTTAGACAAAGATGAAGATAATATTCCTGTGGAGTATTGCTCCATTCAGCAGATTGAAATAACGGGCAAGAGCAAGGTATACCAGATTAAATTGGTTAGCATTAAAGATAAAGTAAGTAACAAATAAAGTAGCAATTATGAAAGAAAACAATTTTACAGAGAAAGAAAGTTTGGAACTGATTTCTCAAATGATTCAGCAAAGTAGGAAAAATATGGAAGTAGGCAGCGGAAATATCCTGCTTTATTATGGCTATCCAGCATTTATACTGGCAGTGGCGGTATATTTGTTGGTTCATTTTACCCACGATGCCACGTGGTCGGCCCTTTGGTTCCTTATGTTTTTACCATCCATACCGATTGGTTTGGCGAAAAGGAAATCCAGGCCTAAAGTAATTTCACATGTGGATAAGGCTATTGGCAACACATGGGGCGTCATAGGGTGGCTATTCTTGTTTTCTCTTCTTTGTATTGTCGCATTCGGTCCGGCCATAGGAAGCTGCTATTTTTCACTTATGCTACCTTTGTCTTTGCTATATGCAAGTATCGGTATCTCCCTAACGGGTATTATGTGTAGCTTTAAGCTACTGATTTACACACCACTTGTTGGATTTGTAGTGGCAAATTATATGCTCGTTTTATTAATTGGCGAAGGGTCGGTACCAGATTGGTGGAATTTGCTTTTTGGCTTTTCATTTTTGATTATGATGATTATACCGGGACATGTACTCAACCATAAAATAAAGACAGAAGTATGCTGAAAGAACTGAATCCAATTATTCACTCCCAACTGCGGCTGGCTATCATGACTTTGCTGGTTTCAGTAGAAGAAGCGGATTTCAGTTATCTAAAAGAACAAACTAATGCAACGTCTGGAAATATTAGCGTTCAATTAGACAAATTGAGCAATGCCGGATATATTAAGATAACGAAAGAATTTGTCGGGAAAAAGACTCGTACAACCTGCCGCTTGACAGAAGAGGGAAAATTAGCCATGGAAGAATATGTTAAAACGTTGAAATCCTATTTGAATTTATAGGATGCCTATATATAGAACTGGCAGAATCATGTATTACAATTCATTGGTTCTGCCAATTCTTTCAAATGATAGACAAAGCCTATTGCTACATTTTAAATCCTTTACCTTTCTTTTCCATTTGAGTCGTAATACGAGAAAATTGATGCAATTTCTCAATTTGTTCCTTGAACCATTCTCCAATCGGCTGCTTGTTGATTATCAATACCAGTTTGCTGGTATCGGTCGGATTCTTTTCCACCTTGAAAATATCATTTCTGATGTCAAACTTCCGTCGGTGTTCTTCGGAATAAATCCTACCATTGCATCTGATAGCCTCTTTCTTTGTCAAGAGGCTCTCTATCATTTCTTTGGTGAAACCGATGGCAGCGCACAGCTTTTCCATTCTTAGCATCTCTTTGAATATGGGAACCATTTGTGAGCTTTTTCGGGTAAGGTGTTCAGCCGGGATATTTCCCTGTCTTTGACTTCAAGCTCCTGATTGTGTATTCCTTGAAAATTACGTATCTGCTTGCCGTGCTGTTCCTGCATGTGTCGCATTTGGGCTTTCAAATCATCAATTCCTTTATCCCGTTTGGCAATTTCCTGACGCAACTCTTCATTGAATTGTTCCAGCTTCTTCATTTTCCCGCTGCCGAAAAGAGAACCCACTCCGCTTACTATGACCGTATCGGCATCGGTGGCTGTTTTCTTTAGCTTGTCAGTACGTATTTCTGATTTTACCTGCTTCAGTTCCTGTTCAGCAAGATTTATCTGTTCTTCTTCCTGCCGTTTTCCTGCACTATCATCCACTTGCTCTTTAACACAGTGATGAGTTTGACCAGCTTGTTGTCGCTTAACGGAACGCCCACCAAGGCATACGATTCTTTCAGTGCTTTGCCCAGTTCCTTATACCCGTACTCGTCCTGCAACGAGAATACGGCTTCCAACGCTATCCGGTGCTGTTGTTCGGAAATGTCCTTGTAAGCATCAAACCTTTCGCCTTGAGGTCTGCCGGATGTTTTGGTTTCTGTCTGATAGTCCTCCATCAGTTCGGGCAATGCCCTTTCATTGATACGGAAGGCAAACGGCTCGAAGTCCACGTACGGATATGCATGGCGGAAACCTTGCTGATGTCCCCGTTGTTCTTGTCCTTTTCCACAAGGAGGACGGTCTCAGCCTTGTTGTTCAGTTCCGTGCGATGTGTCCCCTTGCGTTCTCATCACCCTTGTTCTGGTGGAGTATCGTGTGGATATGTATCTGCCTGTCGTCCGTCCACTGCATCAGCTTTGATATGATACGTGTCAATTCACTGGGGCTGTTGATGTCATATACCATGTCACGGATGCCGTCTATTATCACCAGACCAAGGTTCGGCGTATGGTAGATTGCCTGTTCGACAATCC
>CASFQC010000040.1 GCA_949296415.1 uncultured Bacteroides sp.
AAGGCCTGTTGGTACATACCTTTGGAAAGTTGGCTATTGCTCTACTTACATTCGTCAATTTTTAATCTTTGAATCAGGATACCAACTCCTGATTCGCATACTTCATAAAAATCCATATGCAAACTGTTTTTTTGATGATTATGCGGCAAAAATATATTGCGTGATTGTTATTTGTTTGCATTATTGCATTGCGTTTTTGTCTTATATTTGCATATGTGATGTTTTACCTCGGCTTTTTATGGATGATGCGGTAATACCTTATGAACTGCCCGAAGCGGAAGACCATTCGTTCTTCTTCATAGCCCAGCGGATAAAGACGGAGCTTGAAGCCAAGCTGCACCGGCATGATGCTTGGGAACTGTATTGTGTGACGCATGGATATGGAAACCGGATAGCTGGCGATACCATGCAGCCTTTCATGGCGAATGACGTGGTGCTGATACCTCCGTCCATGTCACACCGGTGGATTTATGCGCCGGAATCGGCGGATACGGACGGGTGTGTCAGCTATCTGATGGTTGCTTTTACCCACGGTTGGGTACAGCGGTGTGTCGGCATGTTTCCCGAGTTGGGGAACAGACTGTCCGGAGCGGCATTTCCTACAGATGCTTTGAAGTTCGGGACAAAAAGTGCTGCCGTGGTGCGTAAGGCCTTGTCAGAGATGAAAGGGCAGGATGAATTGGGACGTTTGTGCGCGATGTTGCGTCTGCTTCCTTTCATCTTTACGACCTCAGACCATACCTTTGCAGGAAAACCTGTGCATATAGACCGCGATGTGCGGCGTATGCAGCATGTATGTGAATATGTCATGGCGCATTATGCCCGTCAGATAACTTTGGACGATATAGCTTCAGAAACGGGCATGAACCGTTCGGCCTTCTGTGTCTGGTTCAAGCGGTATAAGGGAATGTCCTTTTCCCGATTTCTCACCCGGTATCGGCTGCACACGGCGTGTGGGCTATTGAGGCATTCGCAGAAATCGGTTTCTGAGATAGGTTATATCGTAGGGTTCAATGACATCCCTTATTTTATAAGGGTCTTCACAAGAGTCATGGGAGTTTCGCCGGGGAAGTACAGGAAAAGGGTACATGACTGTCAGTAAGGCATCTCCCTTTCATAGTATAAGGTCCCCGCTGTGTATGGGTCGACAGCCTGGTGCGGACGGACTGACACCGGGCTGCCAATGGGTTCACACGATGCTGTGTGTGGGTCGGCACGGGACGGGATGTCCGTGTCTGTCGGGAGACCGTTTCTCCCCGACGGGAATCATACTTCAGGCCTGTTAGAACGAAAAACGGGATTTCTCTTTGCTGTTAACTGGAAAAGAGCTATTTTTGTGGAGTTTGTGATGCCGATTGGGCATAAGACACCAATTTTTTTTTAATTAATATCTATATGTTTAAGTTTAAGAGAATCTTGTTTTTATGGCTTGTGATGGCTGTTGCCACACTGCCGGTACCCCTTCTTCTGTCATGTGATGACGACAATGAGACACTGCCGTCCCAACCGTTGCAGGTCGGAATCCCACAGGACATATCGGCTGTGCCATCCGAGACATCCTTACAGCTGTCGTGGACTGCCGTAGAAAATGCCTCCGGCTATGAGCTTGAGGCCAATGACGGAGCGGGTTATGAGTTTGACACTTTGGTAACGGGCACTTCTTATGAGCTGGAAGGCCTTGAGCCATATACCGCTTATGCTATACGTCTGCGCGCCGTAGTGACGGACGAGGCCGGAAACAGCAGCAATTCCGAATGGAGTGCATGGCAGGAATTTGTCACGCTGGACCAGCTTATGGCCGATGACTTTGACGGAGGCGACGGCACCGAGTCCGCCCCCTACCAGATAGCCCGTCCTTCGCAGTTGGCCTTGCTGGCACGGATGGTGAACGAGGAGGTGCCCGGATATTTTGAGGATGGCATACATTATGTGCTGACCCAGGACATCGACCTCTCGCGTTATGACAACTGGACGCCCATAGGCACCGGTCCTGAGGATGGCAGATATCCTTATGAGAATCCGGCCAAGGCTTTTCAGGGAGTGTTTGACGGGGACGGACATGCTGTTACCGGACTTAACGTGAATCTTGCAGGTGGGAACACCTTTGTCAGCGGCGGGTTGTTTGGCGTGAATGACGGCAGCATCCGCAACCTTAAGGTTGAAGGTGTTGTCAACGTCATTACCACCACCTCTGAGAAGAGCAGTGTTTGTGCAGGTGGCATTGCCGGTTTCAATATTATTGCCTATGCGGAAGACGGTATAAATACCCGTCCTTTCTCAGGCGGCATCGAATCTTGCTCGTTCAATGGTTCAGTCAACGCATCCTGCGGTTCCGACCTGTTGGGCACAGCCTACGCCGGCGGTATATGTGGCATGGCCGAGTCGGGCAATATTGACGGATGTATGGTTACGGTAGCCGGTGACCAAGAGATTGTGTCGGTAGGTGGAGAGACTTCCATGAGCGGCGGAATAGCCGGTGCCATGAACGGCGGGCGCATCACCGAATGCCGTGTCGAGGGCGCAGGCCTTATCGAAACGGCTTTCAATGCTGTTCCGGAGGGCTACTATGTCTATGCACAAGTAGGATGTGTGGCCGGGTCTGTGGCAGACGCGTCTGTTGAAAACTGTACCGTAGTCTATGAAGGCACTCTTTCCGCTCCCAAGGGAGGAGAGGCCAATGTCAATATGGGCGTGATATGCGGCAACTCAGGCTCGTCCGTCAGCAACTGTCATGCCGAATTCAGTGGCGAGGCCGGTGCTTCGGCCGGCGGCACCATCTCTTTCGGAGGCATAACGGGTTCACTCAGCGGATACGGCGAATGTTCCGTCACAGCATCGGATGCTGTCTTGAGCGGTAATGTGGCAATAGAACAGACCGACCAATATTCTGATGTACATGTAGGCGGCATTTACGGCATGGCCTCGTCCGCTCAGGTGACGGCTTGCAATGCGTCCGTCTCTGGCAGCATCAATGTCACTTCTGCCGTGACCGACCAAACTACTAACGTCAACATAGGTGGCATATGCGGTTTGGGTGGATATATCACCGCCGGATGCGCTGCCGTGTGGGACAGCCACGCTTCCGTGAATGTCACTTCCGACCGTACCAATTTCGGCGGTGTGGCCGGTCTGGTGCAGGCTTCTGACAATTCCTCCTTTCTGACCGGATGCTATGCGATAAACGGTGCTGCTGTCAGTGTCAGCCCGAACACCGGTACCGACTTTGTAGCCAATGTGGGCGGTGTGTCCGGTACGTTCTCCGGCACTTACATCCTGTGGTACGACATGAGTATTCCTGCCTATATGACCGGCTGCTATGCCCTGACCGACGGTAGTTTCAGCGTTGCCGGCGATGGTGTGGCCAAGGCTGTGGCCGGAGCTTCGGAATATGCCACTCTGAGCGGCGTGTTCTGGGGTTCGGAAGGCGGTACGGTGAGCGACGATTTGGAAGGTTCCCAACCTTTCTCCTCTCTGGACCAGGCCGGATATGAGGCCGCCATCAGTGTGATGAACGATGCCATAGCCAATGGCATGATTCCGCTGAATCTCAGCTATACGTATAATGAGAGTCTGGGCTATCCTACGTTGAATGCCGGGGGTATGTGACATCTGTCCGTACTCATCTCCTCTGTCTGACGGTTGGCGGCGGGCAGAGACATGAGAACGCGGGCCATACGGAGAAAAATCTTCGTTCCGATGAAGGAACGCATTCCGTATGACCCGCGTCTTTTTTCCACTCTTTCGTATTTACTGTCTTGTGATGCGCGACGCTTCTTCCAGTATGGACTTTTCAGTATGTGCACTGTCTAAAGGACGGAATTTCACCAGCACGTTACCATGGGTGTCTATGCAAGCATACAGGCTTTCCTCTTCGCAGTCTTCCATGCCGTAGCCGTCCTCGTCCATGAAGTACATGCCGTCGGGGTGCAGGACCCATTTTATAAGGGCTATGCCTTCATCGAAAGGATAGATGGAAACCGGATAATGGGCGGCCAGCTGCCTTGCGTTTTCTTCATATTCATATCCGCTGTTGTTTAGGCTATCCCAGTTGATGTCGGACAGGCTGAAAGGTTTCAGTCTCAAGTCACTGCCCACGATTTCGCAGGCGGTCTTGGTGTTGTCGTTCAGCAGGAAGCGGGTACGCCAATAACCGTCTATTACCGCACTGTATTCCCGCATTCCGCCATTCAGGTCCCTGACGGAATATGCGTATTCGTTCCTGACCAAGAGGGCGTAAAGTTCACTATCCATATTCTCACATTTTGTGCAGCACAATGCGGCGTGTCTGTGGCTTGTTTATTTCGTATATCCGGTCTATGAGGGATTCCATTTCTTTTTGTCTGGCTTCTCGTACGGGTTGCAGCATCAGCTTTGCGTAGTTGTCGCGGTGTGCCTTTACCCATCCGTCATCTTCCGCGTTCATCACTTCTATGGCTTTCCGGTTGTTGGCAAAGAGCAGCCCCTTTTTCTGGAAAAAGTTGAACTGCATCCAGGCATACTCCCGGAAGGAACGTTCTATTTCCCACCGGTACTCATTGAGATGCATCACGGCCAGTGCCTGCTGGTATTGCGGCGTTTTGGTCTCTGTGGCCAGGTTGATGCCCTGTTCCAGTTCTTCAGCGGAGTATGTCCTTATCTCTATCCCGTCTATCAGCAGTTTGTAGTTGCCCTTGGCCAGTCCTCTTACTTTCAGGATTTCACGGTTCATTTCGTCTGTGAAGGGGATGGACTTCAGGGCGTCGGCCTGTGGCTTCTGCTGTCCCCATCCGCGTGGGACGGTGTCAAGCGGGTAGGGCAGCGACTGTGCCAGATAGTCAAAGCTGAAGTCTTTTCCGTCACGCCTCAGGTTGGACAGGGTGCAGTTCGTTGCTTTCACGGTTTCCTTTTTCCTTGCGTCCAGTTCCATTCGGGCCACTTCTCTTCCGGCAAATCCTTGGGCTTTGAGGAAGAGGTAGGCCATTACCATATGTCCGTCGTTGTCAGGGTGGATGCGGTCGGTCCCACAGAGGGTGAAGGTGGAGTCTTTTTCCTGTCCTTTCCGGTTGAGGGCGGTCATCGGTCCGTTCCAGTCGGTAAATTCCCATCCGTTGTCGGCTGCCGTCTGACGCTGGTGGTCTATGATGCGTCTGATGGTGCTGTTCTTTCCTTTGAAGGGAATGTTGTCTTTCAGCTTTACCGTCTCGTCATAAGGCGAAGTGCCGGCCATGATGATTCTTGTGCCGGACAGTTCCTTGAACCGTTCTGTCATTTTCCGGAAGTTCTTTATGCTTTCCTGATATTTTTCTTCGGCGAAGGTCTGGGGATTGTCACCGTTGTACTCGAAATATCCGGAATCGTTCATGCCGAACGTCACAGTCAGCACAGTAGGGTTGAGGCGGAATATGTCGCCGTCCAGCCGTTTGTACATGTCGCCTGCCGTATCGCCTCCTATGCCTCCGTTGTAGATGCGTATGTGTCTGTCGGGAAACCGTGTCATGTAATACAGCCAGATGTACGAGTGATAATGTCCGCCGTCGGTGATGCTGTTTCCGAGGAACACCGCCCTTTCTCCGTCTTCGAAGGGTCTGATGGTCTGGGCGGATGCAGGCGTGCAGAGTATGCATGCCATGGCCATCAGGAATATGTTCTTAGTCTTCATGGGTTGTCTTGCTGTTTTGTGTCTTGTTATCTGTTTCTCATCCTGAACCAGTCGAATACGGCGGGGTCGTCCTTGGAGCCTATGTGAATCAGTCCCGGCCGTTGTACGCGGTCCCATCGGAGCAGGTCTTTGGCATTGAAGGACTGCCGGTTTACGGCGTGCCATTCCTTGCCGTCTTCACTGTAGGAAAAGTCCAGTTGTGTGCCTTCCTTCAGGCTGAAACGCAGTCTGACGTGCCGGTACGGACATTCGGTCTGGTACATTACGGTGTCTTTCCCGTCTTTCACCACTTTCAATTGCAGTTTGCTTCCGCTTACACCCCACGCCAGCAGGTTGCCGTCGTCTCCGTATAAGGTCAGTCCTTTCAGGCTGTTTCCTTGGTTGGCCACTTGTGTCTCACAATTGTAATCCGGGGTTTGGGCGCGGACGCATAGGGCCGTTCCCTGTTTGCAGCCTTCTTTGGGCGTGCCGGTCAGGTAGAGTTTTCCTCCTTCCTGTCGGACTTCGGTTTCAGCATACGGATAGTTCCATGTCCAGTCCGGTTTCAGTTCAGAGGTCTTGAAGTCGTCTTCGAATCCCGTAGCGGGTTGTTGCACGGTGTCAGGAAAAGGCTGTGGTTGTCGTACCTTGGCCAGGTCGCCGCCTTTGAAGCGTATCCACTTGTCGGGAGTCACCTCCATCTCTTGCAGGATGGGCTGCCTGCCGGTAAAGAATCCGTTACCGTTCAGGTAGGCGTGGCATAGGTAGAACATGCGTCCGTCGGGTGTGGTCACCATGGTGCCGTGTCCGCACGACTGGAAGTCGCCTTCCCCTCCGTGCAGGATGGGGTTTCCCTCATACTTCTCATAAGGTCCCCGGAATGTTTTGGAACGGGCCACACATACGTCGTAGTCACTGTTTATGCCACAACATCCGTGCGAGGCATATACCAGATAGTAATAGTCTCCGGCCTTGAAGAAACTTTGTCCTTCCATTCCCACCCGTTCTTCGTCGGTCAGCAACGTGAATGGTTCGCCTTCCAGATGGAGGCCGTCGGCAGACAGCTTGCTTCCCATCAGTTCTATGGGACGGTTTTCCAGTCCGTAGGCTTTCCAGGAGATGTAGAGCTGGCCATTGTCATCAAATACAAAGGCATCTATGGCTTCCTTACCGTGGCGTATGAGCAGTCCATGGTCGGTGAACTTGCCTGTAGGTGAGTCGGCTACGGCCACGCCTATGTAAGACATGTTTGTGGCTTTCTCACGTGCGGTATAGTAACAGTATACTTTCCCGTTGTGGTAGAACAGTTCGGGCGCCCAGAAGGAGTTGACTGTCCATGACGGTTGTTCCTCGAATACGTGTCCTGTCTGAGTCCAGTTCACCAGGTCTTTGGAAGCGAACATGGGGTAGAACGGTGCCCATTCGGATGATGTGCCGGCTGCATAATAGGTGTCGCCTATGCGGATTACCGTAGGGTCGGGCACGTCGCCTCGGATTACCGGGTTCATGAAGCTGTCTGTAACTTTGTCTTGTGCGGCAAGTGGCATGGCCATCATGCCACAGAGCAGACATGCGGCGATTGTTGATGATGTGTGCATAAATTAAATAGGTTAAAGCTGCTTGTTCAGAGGTTTGTGTGATGTTGGTGCCTGACCCCTTGTCTGAGAACAAGGAGTCAGACACCGTCATGATTCATTCGCTTATGATGTTGCTGAAAATTTCGGCCCAGTTCGATGTGAGGAAAGAATCATAGGCTTCTTCGCGCACATATAGCTTGCATCCTGCCGCTATTTCATGGAAAGCGTCAGTCGAAGTCAGTATGGGAGCTGTAGGTGCTTCGCTTCTTACAGTCTCCAGATTTCCGCAGTAGGAGAAGGCTTCCCTCTCCACACGTCCCGTCTGTTTCAGGTTGACACTTGCCAATTGTGACAGTCCGGTGAAGGCAAAGGCTTTGACGGTGGTCACGTTTTCCGGTATGACAAGTTCGGTCAGCCGTTCTCCGTTGAAATACACGTCCTTGGCTTGTTGCATGGGATTGCCTGAACTGTCTCCTATGCTTTGGCGGTTGAATGTGATGTGGCACCATCTTTCCAGATTGTCAATATATAGCGATGACAGACTGCTGCAGTATCTGAAAGCGTTGGCACCAATGCCGGTCACGCTGGCTGGGATGTTGACGGAACTGAGCGAGGAACAACCTTCAAAAGCTCCGCGTCCTATGGTGGTCAGGCTTTCGGGCAGGGTAATGCCGTCCAGTGACGTGCATTGGTAAAAGGCGGTGGCTTCTATGGTTGTCAGTCCTTCAGGCAGGTTGATGGTCTGCAGTGTGCCGCATTCGGCAAAGGCCGATCCGCCGATGCTTTTCAGAGTCGCGGGCAGGCTGGCTGTCTTTAGCCGCTTGCATTCGTAGAACAGGTATTGACCAAGCTTCTCCAGCCCTTCGGGCAGGGTGATGCTGCTTATGGCTGTACCGCTGAAGGCATAGTCGCCTATATGGGTGATGCTTTCTGGTAGGCTGACGGAACTTATGTTGCCGCATCCGTAGAATGCCCGTTCGCCTATGTAGGTGGGACCGTTGTCTATGGTCACTGAAGTGATGTTCTTGCAGTCCATGAAGGTAAAGTCGCCCACTTCTGCTACGGAAGCCGGGATATGCAGGTCGGTTATCGCTTCACCGTTCAGGTAGATGGTGCCGCCTCCCGTGCCTCCGCTATAGTTTCCAGCGTCTGCAAAGGGATGGCTGTATTCGGTAGCCAGTTTCACCTCGCACCAGCGTGCCAGGTCACTGATGTGGAGTTCGTGCAGTTCGAAACAGTTCATGAAAGTGCGGTCGGCGATGCTGGTCAGACTGGGCGGCAAAGTGATGCTTTCCAAGGTGTAGACTCCTTCGAAACAGCCGGTGCCTATGGCGGTCACTCCGTCCGGGATGCTTACTTGGACAAGGTCGTTGCCTGCCAGGGCATACTGCCCTACCTCCGTGCTGCTTTGAGGCAGGGTGATGGACTGGAGTCCGAGACCGTTGAACATGTAGTTGCCTACAATATGGTCTGCCGTGCGGTAGTTCTTGTAGTACGCCTCTCCACCGGACACAATGTCTGCCTGTCCCAGGTCAAGGGCTTGCAGTTGGTTCATCTCGCGCAGGTAGCGTATGTCGTCTCCGTTCAGCTGTCCGCTGAGGGTGAGGTGGGTGATGCTGTTCTTGTCATCAGCGCTTATGAGGGTGGACAATGTGCCTGCCTGGGTCACGTTGAGGTTGAGGCTCTGCTCGTAGGCACTCTGTACCACGGTAAGGGTATCTATGGCCGTGGTCAGTGGTTCGACCAGACTTCCTGTTTCAGGATCTGGCGCCAGTTTTGTGCGGAACACGATGTGTGCCGTGCGGCTTTCGGTTGTCGTGTTAGGTTCTGCGTGGAAGGTCACGCTTTGTGCCGTCAGGCTTCGTGTGTTCATGCGGGTTATCCAGTCGGCATCCAGCACTTGCGTGTCTATGTCGGTGTTGGTCTGCAGGTTCACCTCCAGCGGGCCTCCGTCTGCCGTTATGTTCATGGTCTTCTCAGACAGGATGATGCGTAGGATAAAGTCCTCACTGTTCGGACTGAGTGTATATACGGTTCCGGGCAGGAATCCTCCTTGAGGCGTGTGGCGCGATGTCACCAGTACAGACCGGCCGTTGACGGTGGCCATGATGTCTATCTTTCCGTCCTTTCCCGGAATTACGGGGATGTAGTCGCTTTCCCACGCACCTTGGCTCAGGTCGGTGGCTTCTGTCGGTCCGCCGCGGTAGGTGGCTTCCTGTGTCAGGCTGTAAGTGTGTGCCTTCAGGTTGAAGGTGCCTTCACCGGTCAGTCCGTCGGGTGAGCTTACGGTGATGGCATTCAGTACGGGAGCCGTTATCTGTGGGAATGCGTCCTGGTTCAGGGTGATTTTCAGGTAGGCCAAGGCATGTCTGAAGGCAAGGTCCAGTTCCTGTCCCTTCACCGTGCTTTCGGCATAGACCAGCGGGCGGTACATGTTGACGGTAGAGAAGGGCACTTCCATCGTCGTGCCATATTCGTAGGGAGCATAGGCGTAGACCGGTTCCCCTTCATCGGCCGTCAGTGCGTTTTCCGGACTGGCTGGGGTGAATTCTGCGTTGGTTCCATCGGTCGAGGCTGTTCGGTAGTACAGGTTTTCCTGTCCGTTGGAGAACAGGCCTATCATGTCGCCTTCCTCCCAAAGAGAGTGGGTCACGCCGTCGCCTTCTTCCATCACGATGCGTGTGGCGGGCAGCGAGGCATGTATGCGTATGCCGTCGGTAGGGGCGGGGAGGGTTGCCGTTTCGTTGTCGGTGCATCCGTATGCCAGGACGGCGAGGATGCCTGTATATATAAGGTATGATTTCTTCATGTCTCTATATTATGTTATAAGGTGTGAGTTGTCTTTTACCAGTCAGTGTGTGGCATGTCGTCTATGCTGCCTCCCGTGGAGTTGCCCGCTTTCTGGGTCACGGTGATGGTGGTCTCTGCACTTCCTCCGTTCAGCGTAAAGGTGGCGGTGCGTTCCTCCGTGGTGGTGTTGGGCCGTACGGTGATGCTGAGGCGGTGGTTCTCTCCGTCAGTGGAGCTGTCTTCCCACGTGTACCAGTCGGTCTGGGCGGCATATACGGCGTAGTCCACATTGGCTCTTACCGCTATGACGATGGTCTCTCCCTGTCCGGATACGGTGCAGGCCTGTTTTTCCGGTAGTATGGCGTCGCGTGGGGACTGGCGCACAAGGGTGGTCCCGGTCAGTCCGTATTCTTCATTACTGAACACTATCTCTGCTTCGCGCGGATAAAAGTCCTGGCTGGCTTCTACGTGGAAGCGGTGTGTGGTAGTGGTGGCGGTGCGCGTCACGGTCTCCGTTATCCAGTCGGCACCCGTGCTTATGCTGTAGTCTACGTTGCTCCGCACGTTCACCAGTATGTCGTGTTCCTCGCAGTCCAGCTCCACCAGTTCGTGTTCGGGAGTCAGGACCGGGGCTTCGTATCCGTCCTGATGTATGTTCAGCGATTCGATTAGTCCGTGTTCCTTGTCCTCAAAGCTGATGTAGGTGTCGCGCGGTTGCGGGTCTGTGTTGGGGTCGACTTCGAACGTCAGCGTGTAGGTCGATATGGTGCGTGTGGTCACTTGCCTCACCCATCCGTCTTGGGGCATGGTCATCGTGTAGTCCACGTTGCTTTGCAGCTCTGTCTTGATGAGTCCTCCTTCCGCACCCAGACTGAAGGTGTTCTGGCTCAGCATCAGCGTGGGTGTCTCGCCTTCCTGATACACGGTCACTGTTTCTTCCAGTGTGCCGTAACTGAAGCGTATGTGTCCTTCCCGCCTGTCTGGGCCGTTGTTCGGGCTTACGCTGAAGTACAGTGTGCTGCCTTCCAGCGAGCGCGTGTCTGCGGTGGTAATCCACGACTGAGCGTCCGCGTCTATTTCATAGGCGAAGTCCACGTTCGAGGCCACCTCTATGCCGAACCGTCCGCCTTCCTGTCCTATCTCCTGCTTGTCTGCCGACAGCAGTATGGCGTCTCTCTGCTTTTGCGTCACGGTGATGGTCTTCTGTTCCGTTCCGCAGGCTATCCGCAGGGCGGCGTTGCGCTCGTCATAGTCTGTGTTGGCTATGGCGCTTACGGTGAGGGTCACTGTCCCTGCCTCTCCGTTTCCAGGTTCCACGGTACACCAAGGCTGGTCCGTTGAGGCGGTCCAGTCCATGTTGGCGGTGAATGTCACGGTGGCCGAGCCTCCGTCTTGCGGGAACGGGGTATCCGTATTGTCGGATACAATCTCCAGTTCGGGTACAGTCGGCTGTGCGTTGTCTTCCTTGTCCGTGCCGCATCCCCATGCCAGCATTCCAAAGGTTACTGCGGCAAAAAGTCTGTTCAGTTTCATAAGTCTTGATGTCTTTAGATAAGTTGTTATTACCCAATTCGCTGTATGCGTTCCCTACCGAAGGTATAGGAATGCCCAAAGATAGCAAAGCTTTTCCTCATAAGCAAATGTTTTTTGCAGATGTGTAGGTCTTTTACCGCAGGTCGTATTCCTTGAACAGACAGGTCGTAAGATGTCCGTTCCGGCCTTCTTGGGTGAGGTGTCGCGTACGGATGGATATAGATGACTTGTATATGCTTGTATTACAGCTGTTTGGCGCGGACGGACTGACCGTTTCCTGTGGATGGGTCGACACCGGGCTGCGGACGTACTCACCGCCCGGTGTGAATCTGTCCGCACCAGGCGGTGTACGGGTCGGCACCGGACGGGCTTTCCGCAGGCCGTACACACAGGAATGTCACGGGGTTGAAACGGTATTGAAATTCCGTTGCGTTTCCTTTGCATCCGGAAACAAACTCTAACCCATTTTAAGTAAATATGAAAGGTAATCAATTGTTTTTAGGAATCTTGTTGTGCGGGCTTGGCTTGGAGGCAAGCGCCCAGCAGATGATGTTCGATTTCAACGGGAAGGTGGCCGACGCCGAGGGGCGTGGCATTGCCGGAGTGGTGGTGAACGACGGCTACAGCTTCACCCGTACCGATGCCCGTGGCGCGTGGACGCTGAAGACCGACACCACACGGAGCAAGTTTGTGAGCATATCCGTCCCGGCAGACTATGCCCTTCCCCAGCAGGACGGACTGGCTTGCGGCTATTACGTGCCGGTGCGCACGCTGGCCAAGGAAGGAGGCAAGCACGATTTCGTGCTGGAGAAGCGCCGTGAGTCCGAAGACGACTTCTACTACATAGCCGTATCCGACCCTCAGGTGCGGACGGACAGCGACATGAAGCGTTGGCGTCAGGAGACCGTGCCCGACCTGAAGGAAGTCATCGACTCGTTGAAGCAGACGCGCGAAGTGGTGGGCATGACGCTGGGCGACCTGGTATTCGACAATATGACCCTTTACGAGGAATACAAGACTTCGGTGAAGAATACCGGCGCCACCTTCTTCCAGTGCATCGGCAACCATGACTTCGACAAGCGTTATCAGGACCTGCACAACATGGCCGCCGGAACACCTGTCTACGGAGAGATGCGGTTCAACAGTTTCTTCGGTCCCACCGACTATTCCTTCAACATAGGTAAAGTCCATGTGGTGACCATGAAGAACCTGAACTACGTGGGCAAGACCCGGTACATAGAATGTATGACCGGCGACCAGATAGCCTGGCTGAAGAAAGACCTGAGCTACGTGCCCAAAGGAAGCTTGGTGATACTGAACATGCACGCCGCAGCATGGAACAGCGTATCTGCCGGAGGCAACATACGCAACGCCGGCGAGTTGCAGGAAGCCTTGAAGGACTACAACGTACATGTGTTCTGCGGACACACGCACTTCTGCCAGAACAACGAGGTGAGCGACAACCTTTATGAGCACAACATCGGCGCAGCCTGCGGGGCGTGGTGGGCCGGATGGGTCAACCAGTGCGGGGCGCCCAACGGATATATGGTGGTCGATGTGCAGGGCGACAGCCTGAAGTGGCACTACAAAGGCACACGGCGTGACTTCAGCTATCAGTTCCGCCTGTACGGCAAGGGCGAGTTCAAGACACAGAGCAGCTTCGTGGTGGCCAACGTATGGGACTGGGACAGCGCCTGCCGCGTGGTGTGGTATCAGGACGGAAAGCCCATGGGCGACATGGAACAGTTCACCGATTCGGATCAGGAACGCTCCACACAGATGAAGCCCGGTTC
The DNA here is from genome assembly GCA_949296415.1 of uncultured Bacteroides sp. Classification (GTDB taxonomy): domain Bacteria; phylum Bacteroidota; class Bacteroidia; order Bacteroidales; family Bacteroidaceae; genus Bacteroides. The sequence goes on from CASFQC010000040.1 coordinate 13,311, forward strand.
GAAGGCGCCGCTGACCGATCACCTGTTCCGCGCCATGCCGGCCGATGGGGCAAAGGAAGTTAAAGTGGAACTGACCAACCGTTTCGGCGAGACCTATACCCAGACCATCAGATTGTAAAAACCGGCTTTTCCCATTCTTCCCTTATGCGGGAGAATACCGGCGCAACGTCCTCCTGACAGGGTTTTTGCGCACGCCATACCTTCCTTCAGAAGGGAAGGGAAGAGGGAATGTGCCTATAAGAAAACATCATATGGACAGAAAAAACAGATTATTGACAGACGGCCGTTGCGGCCTTCTGAGGCGTGCCGTGGCAGCTTGTTTGCTTTGCCTTGCCGCCGGAGCCGCATGGGCGGAAGCCCTTGTACCCTTGAAGGGCACAGTGAAAGATGCTTCAGGACTGCCGCTTACGGGAGTCTCCGTGCGTGTGAAAGGCGAAAACGGGGGAGCCGTGACCGACATCAATGGCCGATTCTCGCTCAATGTGGAGAAAGGCAAGACGCTGGTACTCACTTATATAGGATATACCGACCATGAGGTGACGGTGACCGATGACCAGGTCATGCAGATAGTGCTGGAGGAAGACGATAAATACCTGGACGAGGTGGTCGTGGTGGGATACGGCACGGCCAAGAAGGCCAATCTGGTGGGTGCCGTCGACCAGATAGATAACAAGATGATAGCCGAACGAGCCAACAGCAACGTGTCGCGCTCCTTGCAGGGCATGGTACCGGGACTGAACGTCACCTTCTCCGACGGAAAACCCTCGCGTAACCCCAGCATCAACCTGCGTGGGCAGGGCAGTATAGGAGCCGGAGGCAGCGCCCTTATCCTGATAGACGGTGTGGAAGGCGATCTCAATTCGGTGAATCCTGCCGATGTGGAGAGTGTTTCCGTGTTGAAGGATGCCTCTTCGGCGGCCATATACGGTGCGCGCGGAGCATTCGGCGTGGTGCTGGTCACCACCAAACGGGCCGCTTCGGGCAAGCCCAAGGTGAACTATAACGGCAGTGTGTCCCTGCACCGGCGTACCGTGAGGACCGAGGACGGCATTGTGTCTGACGGACTGCAATGGACCGACGGATGGTACACCGCCTATGTGGAAGGCAAGAACTCGTTGCCCAACGGCATAAACAACGTCTTCAAGTACTCCACCGACTGGTACAACGAGCTGGTGCGTCGCGCCGCCGACCCCTCACTGCCCAAGGTACGTGTGAACGACAACGGCGAGTACGAGTACTTCGGGAACACCAACTGGCTGGATATCATCTATAAGGACTTCAACTATTCTACTGAGCACAACCTCAGCGTGAGCGGAGGAAACGACCGCACCAAGTACTATGTGTCGGCACGCTATTTCAATCAGGATGGCATTTACAGCGAAGGCAATGAAAAGTACACCCAGTACAACTTCCGTTCACGTGGGGAGATAAAGATAAACGATGCGCTTACGCTGGAGAACAGTACCGACTTTACACGCTTCAACTCTCACCAGCCCATGGTGATGTACGACCGTCAGAATATAGGCCGCCAGATACAACACCAAGGCTATCCGATGACCATGCCCAAGAATCCGGACGGTACCTGGACGGAGACCGCCGTGTACATAGGATGGGCCGGATTTGTGGAAGGTACTTCCTGGCAGAAGAACGGCAAGACCGACCTGCGCAACACCACCACCCTGACTTTCGAGCCGATGAAGGACGAGCTGGTGTTCAAGGGCGACTTCACCTGGTATAAGAGCATAAGCGACCGCCGCCGTGCCGAGAACCAGTACAATTACTATACCGGTCCGGAGATAATGAAGACCCGCAACACCTACAGCTCCCTGGAGAATGTGGATTATGACAAGGAATACCTGTCGAGCAACATTACGGGAAATTACATACCCAAGTTCCGCAACAAGGACCATTATCTTAACGTGTTGCTGGGATGGAATCTGGAGCATCAGCGCTACACTACGCTGACCACCTACCGTCGCGGACTGCTCTATCCCAGCAAACCCAGCTTCGCGCTGATGGACGGCGACTATTACACCGAGAATCAGGGCGGATACGAATGGGCTTATGTGGGTATGCTCTACCGCGTGGACTACAACTACAAGAACCGCTATCTGGCCCAGGTCAGCGGACGTTACGACGGCTCGTCAAAGTTTCCCACCGACCAGCAATGGGGCTTCTTCCCTTCGGGTTCGCTGGCGTGGCGTATGTCCGAAGAGGCCTTTATGAGTCCTGTCCGCAGCTGGCTGGATAACCTGAAGATACGTGGCTCCATAGGAAGCCTCGGCAACGGGAACGTAGACCCTTACCTCTTCCTTTCCACCGTGCCTATAGGACGCACGTCAGCCATCATCGACGGCGGACTGCAGACCTATGCCACCACTCCCAACATCATACCCAACAGTCTGACATGGGAGCGGGCCACCACGTTTGACATAGGTCTGGACGTGGACCTGCTGCGCAGCCGCCTGTCGGCCACCTTCGATTACTACCGCCGCAATACGACCGACATGTACACCGTGGGTCCCACGCTTCCTGCCGTATTGGGCGCATCCACACCCAAGGGCAACAACGCTTCCATGAAGACCAAAGGCTGGGAACTGTCGGTACAGTGGAGAGACCAGTTCTCTTTGGCCGGAAAGCCCTTCAGCTATAGTGTGAAAGCCATGTTGTGGGATAACCGCACTTGGGTGACCAAGTTCTATAACCCCACCAAGACGCTCTCTTCCTATTATGAAGGGCAGGAACTGGGTACCATCTGGGGATATCATGTGGAAGGCTTGTTCAAAGACCAGGCCGAGATAGACTCCCATGCCGACCAGTCGTTCCTCATCGTATCCGATGACAACATACTGAAACCCGGTGATGTGAAGTTTGCCGATTTGGACGGTAGCGGAAAGGTAAACAACGGAGACAATACGCTGGACAGCCATGGGGACCTGAAAATCATAGGCAACTCACTGCCCCGCTACCAGTTCGGACTCAATCTGTCTGCCAACTGGAACGGTTTCGGTATCACCGCCTTTTTCCAGGGCGTGGGCAAGCGCAACTGGTATCCGCACCGCGAGTCGGGATTCTTCTGGGGACAGTATGACCGCCCCTACAGCTACATGCTGAAAGAACATACCGGAGACAACGTGTGGACGGAAGAGAACCAGAATACCAATGCCTACTGGCCGCGATATCGCGGATACATAGCCCAAGGGTCTACCCGTGCGTTGGGACGCCAGGCCAACGACCGTTACTTGCAGAACGTGGCCTACGTGCGTCTGAAAAACCTGCAACTGGACTATAGTTTCCGTAAGAATATATGCCGGGCACTGCATGTGCAGGACCTGCGGATATACCTTTCCGGAGAAAATCTTTTCACTTGGAGCCCACTGTACAAGCATACCAAGATGTACGATCCGGAAGGAATCAATCCTGGTGATGCAGACTTCCGTTCCACCGCCAATTCCGATGGCGACGGATACGGCTATCCCATCCTGAGCAGCTATACATTCGGCATTAACGTAACCTTCTAATCATTGATTAAATGAAAACAAGACATTTGTTTACTATAGCGGCCGGCCTGTGCACGCTTGCACTGGCCTCGTGCGCGGACTTCCTCAACACCGATCCGGAGAACGAAGTCGGTTCCGAAGGGTTCATGACCTCGGAGAACGACCTGAAACTTTATGCCAACGGCTTCCTCAACAGCTTTCTGCCCAGTGAGGAAGACATCACCTGGGGAGGCGACCAGTACTCCGACATTTGCGCCACACAGTCGTCTACCACTTTTCTCAAAGGCGACACCTGGGATGCCAGCCAGCAGGGAGGGTGGAGCTGGAACGACCTGCGGCAGGTGAATTACTTCCTGGACAACCTGCCCAAGGCTCAGGATGTCGTAGACGATGCCACCTACCGTCACTATGAGGGCGTGGGCCGTTTCTGGCGTGCGTACTTCTATTATAACATGGTGAGGACATTCGGCGATGTGCCTTGGTACGAGCATGTGCTTGATGTGTCGGATACGGACGAACTGTACAAAGGACGTGACAGCCGCGCTATCGTGATGGACCATGTGTTGGAAGACCTGAGCTATGCTTCGGACAACTGCTCGGCCGACAATGCCGACGTGACCAGCGGAACACTGGTGAACCGCTGGGTAGCGCTGGCTTTCAAGTCGCGCGTCTGTCTGTTCGAAGGCACTTACCGTAAGTACCATGACGAGTTAGGTTTGCAGGACACTGCGGAAAAGTTTCTGGAAGAGGCCGCCGCAGCCGCTAAGGAAGTGATGGACAATGGTCCTTTTTCATTGGTAAGCACGGCAGGCAACGAAGAGACGCAGTACCGGTCTCTTTTCACTTCGGAGACCCTGAACACGCAGGAGGTGATTTGGGGGATAGCCTACCAGCAGGACGTGCGTATGCACGATGTCACCTGGAAGATATTTTCCGGGTCGGCCGGTTCCAACTGGTCCATGGTGAGACCCTTTGTCAACATGTACCTGATGCGCGACGGCAGCCGGTTTACGGACCGCGCCGGTTATGAGACCCTTACCTATCACGAAGAGTTCCAGAACCGCGACTGCCGGCTGGCTCAGACGGTGATAGGGCCGGACTATGAGCGTAAGATAGGCGGCGTGCTGAAGCCCGACGCTCCCAATTTCGGCGTGACCCGTACAGGCTACATGATGATAAAGTGGGCGTTGGACGATGACGTGCACGAAGGCAAGGCCACCAGCTATAACTCCATTCCCATACTGCGCTATGCCGAAGTGTTGCTGAACTATGCCGAAGCCATGGCCGAGCTGGGACGCTGTGATGAGGCTGTGTGGGACGCTACCATACGCCCGTTGCGCGAGCGTGCCGGAGTGGACGGAAGCATACCGGCCTCCTACGACCCCTATGTGGCCTGGTATTTCGACAACCAGACTACCGACAAATGGATACTGGAAGTGCGCCGCGAGCGCGGCGTGGAGCTGGCTTTTGAAGGCGTGCGCTATGACGATATCATGCGCTGGAAACAGGGCAAGCTGATAGAGCGTACATGGCAAGGCATCTATGTGCCTCAGGAAGGTGAGGTGTATGACCTGAACGAGGACGGAGTGATGGACGTATGTTTCCTTTCCGAGGATATTCCTGCCGGCGACAAGGTGGCCGGAGTGGACTACATTCTGCTGGACGGAACCAACTACAGCCTGTCCGAAGGCGACCACGGGTACATACAGTACGGTCTTTCACAGAATCGTACTTGGCTGGACAAGAAATACCTGCGTCCTGTACCCTTGTCGGCCATACAGATAAATGAGAACCTCCTTCCGCAGAATCCGGGATGGGATGAATGAGGGGGGACTGTCATACTGACTGATACATAAATTCTTTCAACCTCAAGACGTCTGGGCCGTGCGGTTCGGGCGTCTTTTTTATAGGTGCTGTCTGCATGCCGTTGGAGATACTGTACTGTCCGCCGGCTTGTCAACTGATGCGGACTGGTTTCCTTATATAATATGTATGTTTTATAATTGAGTAAATGTTAGCTTTTAAATCGTTTTTAGTAAGCTGTTAGTTTTCAATACGTTTTATATTTGATTGAAAATAGTTTGGAAATAATCGCAGGAATATTTGTTTGTTTTCAATATTGCCTATATATTTGCAGTGTTGTTAAGCTTGACACACAAGAGGGAAACAGAAACAATCATTGATTTAAAACACGAACAATTATGCCAGTAATTTACAAAGAAAAGCAATCGAGCATTGCAAACAAAGCAGGCAACCGCCTGTACTATCCTTCTGTAGTATCTACAGGAAACGTGAATATCAGACAGTTGGCTGTGGAAATAGCCGAAATGTCCTCCCTGACCCGGGGTGACGTGCTGAATGTGATAGACAACCTTGTGTCGGTCACCCGCCGCCACTTGCAGTCTTCGGAGACGGTGACATTCGACGGTTTCGGCACTTTCCGCTACACGCTCTGTTCACGTTATGGGGTAAACACTCCGCAGGAAGTCTCCGCATCGCAGGCCGACCTGCGTGTGCGCTTTTTGCCTTCGGCCACCCGTAATGGCGACGGCACCCTTGCCACCCGCTCGCTGACGGAGGGCGCACGCTTTGCCCGACTCAACATCCCGTCCGGCGAAAGTCCGACGGAAGATGACGGCGGCACGCCGCAGCCCGGAGGCGGCCAGGACGGCGGTGAGGACATGGAAGACCCCATGGGCTGACCGCAAGGGGTGTGGCACGTGCATGGCTCGGTGCGATGCGGGAGCCGCACCCTTTTTTCAAGAGCTTGTTTAATAGTCTGTTTTTTTGAAACACACGAATACACTTATCTAAAACACAAACAAAATGAAACGAAACTTATTGTTTTTTCTGTTTATACTTCTGGGCCTGCTGACGGTATCGGCCCAGCAGCAAGTGACATCCCCAACGTCCGTATCTGCCAACGGGGACGCAGTTCCGGTGCCCCGCACGTTTTCTGACGAAATGGTCCTTCCCTCCCCTGAGGCGGCAGGCATGAACCGGTATCTGGACCACCCGGTAGATTACAGTACGGGCACAGCCCGCATACAGATTCCTCTTCTGACCCTTCCACATAAGGACATTCCCCAGTCTGTGACGCTGTCCTATCACACGGGCGGCATCCGGGTGGACGATGTGCCCGGCGTGGCCGGGTTGGGATGGACGCTCCATGCGGGTGGCAGCATCTCGCGCGTCATACACAACCAGCCCGACGAGCAGAAGCCGTTTCGTCAGACTAATGCCGCAACTATAGGAAGTGTGCGCGATCTGGACTATTTAAAGGATTTTGTTCACTTGGAGGTGGAGAGCAATCTTGACCGTTACACCTATCATTTTGGAAAATGGTCGGGCAGCTTCCTGTGCAATCCTTTGTCCGGTAGCATTACCGAACTGCCGGAAACCGACCTGTCCATCCGTACGTCGGACGGTCCGGACGGTGTGTACAACTTTGTCATCACCACTCCGGATGGCACCACTTATCATTTTGACTGCCGCGAGCATACGGACTACCGCTATTCCCCCGTCGCGTTGGACAACGACTACTGCAGCCCCGACTATTCGGCTGTGTCATCGTGGCACATGACTAAGGTGGTGGCTCCTTTCCGTACAGACAGCCTGACGCTGGAATATGCGACGGTTCCGACTTGGTCGCGTGTCACCACACAGAACACGGTCAGCACCAGTTTCCGGACGGTGAACGGACTGAACACCACGTATGGCAGCAATATGGGCGAACTCCGTTCCACGCATACCACCACGTTCTCCGACCAGCGCGTGCTCTCGCGCATCAGCGGCAGTACGGGCAGCCTGGAGTTCTCCTATTCGGCCATCAGTGCCCCTGCCCGCCTGACCACCAACCCGAATATCCGTCTGGAGCGGATTGAGCTGAAGGATCCGTCGGGCAATAGTGTGCGGACGGTGACGCTGGACAACGGCAGCCTGTTCGGTGACGGACGGTTGAGGCTGGACGGACTGACGGTCAGTTCGGAAGGCGTGACACTGGACCGACGCACGTTCACCTATTATGATGCCATCTCCTCCACGGACAAATACCGTCAGGACTTCTTCGGCTACAGCAACATTCGCGGACAGGCCGGCTCTTCCGGCATGAGCGTGCTTGACCGTCAGGGCAATCTGTCACCCGGCCGTCTTTATCATTTTGAGAGTGCCCGTGCCTATGCCCTGCAGAGCGTGACGGACGCCACCGGTGCAGAGACCGTCTATGAGTACGAACCGAACGGATATGCGCTGTCCGATACCCGGTATGTGAACATCGGCCTGCGGGTACGGGGCATTACGGTATCCGATCCGGTGACAGGCAGGACCCGCATGCGCCGCCTTACCTACGGCAGTCCCACCTGCACCATAGATTTCAGTCTGCTCGGGTCCCGTCATTTCATCGCCCTTTCGGGGGTACAGACCAAGGACATCCTCATCGTACAAAACACGGTGGGCACCACGGCTGCGATGACCTCCACGTGCCGCATCCCCGGCTTCCGTGCGGAAGACGCCACGGTGTATTACGGCAAGGTGACGGAAGAAGTGTCCGGAGACGGGTTGCCACATCCCGTGCGCACGGTCTATGAGTATGACACCTCGTCCTGCCGCCACACCTTTTGCTCCGTCGGGAAATCCTGGCCCGTCTCACTTTTCGGAAAAGAGGACGTCCGCATGCTGGGCACTTTTGTCCCCTCGGACAACCTGAACCCTGAGGTGTACGCCATGCGCCGCAAGGTGTTCGGCGGGCAGCCCGTGGGCGGCTATTTCTGCGAGGAAGTGCGTGACGTACCCGTCCCTCTGACACGCAAAACGGTCTTTGTGTGTGAGGACGGCGCATACCGCCCTCTGGAGGAGGAACTCCACCATTACGTGACCTACAATCCCGCACCGTGCAGACAGGCATGTATGTGGAAAGCATCGTGCGCAAGTGCAACAAAGGCCTTGTCGTGCGCGAGGACTTCCAGAGCGTGGACGATTTCGACTATTTCGAACTGACCGTACGTACCGCCCGCGTGTTCAGGGACAGCACGGTGTACGTGCGCCATTATTCCGACGGGAGCACAAGACGTGTGGCGGTGAAATACCAGTATAACGCACTGCTTCCAGCCGGAACCATCCCGAAAGCGGCGTCTTTCCTTACTGGAAATCCCACATGGGGTACCATCCCCTTCCACCCCAGCACGTTCCTTCCAGGCTTCCACTCGGCATCCGTCCGTCCCTTAACCGGCAGCGGCCTGCCCAGTTCCGTCATTTATGCCTGCGGTCCGGACACGCTGACGCGCTACCTCTGCTACAGCGGCAACATGCACACCTCATTCTACGACAGCATCCGCCAGGCAGGCTGCAACTCCCTTCCCGTAAAGGAAAAGTGGGTATACAACAGACAGGACAGTGTCCTGCTCGAAAACCGGCATGCCCGTTTCGGCCGCCATGTACTTCCCGCCTCCAAAGTGCTGTATTGGAACGGTACGGAAATGAGCCGCAGGGATTACCTGTCCTACAACGGGAACGGACAGCCGGAGGAATATAGCGACAACGGACTTCCGCACACCTTCCTTGTATGGGGATACGGGCAGCAGTACCTTGTAGGCGCATTCAGTAACCTGACAGGCGAAGAAATCGGCTCACCCACCCTGTCCAAGCTCCGGGAATACGGCATGCAGGCCACACCTCCTTCCGGCATGGCAACCCTTCTGGACGGTCTCTCAAAGCGGACAGGCGTGCTGGGCACACGCTACAGCCACCGTCCGCTGGTCGGCCTGACCGGAATCACGGCGGCCGACGGCACTTCCACCGCTTTCCGTTACACCGGAGGCCGTCTGACAAGCATCACGGCTCCCGACGGGCACGTGTCCGAGGAATATGGCTACAGCCTATACTGCAACGGAGGTGAAAACCGCATTACCACGCGGCATTACCTGTACGGCGCACAGCAGAGCCGCCGGTCCGTGCAGTATTACGACGGCTTCGGCCTGCCGTGGCGCCTGGCAGAAGAAGAGGCAAGCCCTTCCGGCGACCTGCTGTCGCAGACACTGCACGACGCGCTCTACCGCAAGGTGGAAGAATGGCTTCCCGTACCCTTCAGCGGCGATGCCACCGCTGCAGACTTCGGGAAGCTGTCGGAAGCCAGCCATGGCGACAGCCACGCCTTCACATCATACACTTACGAGGAAGCGGAAAGCGGCAGACTGGTTGCCACGGCTCAGCCTGGTGAGGATTTTGCAGCCCATCCCGCCACCATAGGATATACCTGCAACAACCCTGCAGACGCCCTGCTGGACTGCAGGCGGTACAGCTACGACCCGGCTACCGGCATACAGGCGCACGGCAGCTATCCCGCAGGAAGCCTGGAGGTAACCGTCGGGACGGACGAGGACGGCAGGAAGGCCTACACCTTCACCGACTTCCTGGGACGCACGGTGCTGGTACGCCGCGTGGACGGAACGGCAAAGGCCGACACCTACACCCTGGGCGACCTGTACGGCGACCCGCTGGCGGTAATCCCACCCGAAGCGGCGGCTAAGCTGGAGAAAGGCGTCAGTGTGGACGATAAGGAACTGTATGTGTATACATACGACGCCCGCCACCTTTGCACAGGCAAACGTTTCCCCGGGCAGGAAATCCCCACCCACTACGCCTATGACCGTACCAACACGCTGGTAGCCAGCCAGAGCGGCAACCAGAAGTCGGAAGGCAGGGCCAGCTTCCACCTTCGCGACCGTCTGGGCAGGACGGCCATTGAGGGCGAGTTCTCCTGCGCTGACCTTTCCGCCCTGCATACGGACAGCACAACTATCGGCTGCGACTACGTGCGCCTCGGCGGCTTCAACGGCACGGGCTATGAGGTGGACGGGCTCTCCCTTCCCTCCGCCGAGGTGCGTCAGGCCTGCTATTACGACATCTACGCTTTCTTCGGCCTTCCCGGCTTCGACGTGCTGACCCAGGGCGACTATCTGGGCAACGTGAACTATGCACGCGGCAAACTGACCGGCGAGATGCGCCGTGCGGACGACGGCACCTGCCTTTATTACGCCTATTTCTATGACGTGATGGGCAACGTGGTGAAGACGGTCTCCTCGGATATACGCGGGGAGCAGGAGATCACGGAGACGGACTGGTCGTTCACGGGACAGCCGCTGGCGGTGCGCCGCAGCCGGACGGGACACCCGGAACTGGACGAGACATACACCTATACATATGACGTGACGGACAGGCTGACATCTGTGCGACACAGGTTGGGTGCAGATGCTGAGGTCACATTGGCGGAATACACCTACGATGCTTTGGGGCGTATGAAGACAAAGTCCGTGCATGACGGCACCTACTCCACACAGTATGCTTATGATATCCGTAGTTGGCTGACGGGTATCAGCGGGAACAAATTTGCGCAGACCCTGCATTATGCGGACGGCACCGGTACACCTTATTATAACGGCAACCTCAGCAGCATGACGTGGAAGTCCGGTGACGAGACCGCCCTGCGCGGCTACAAGTTCGCCTATGACGGTCTGGACCGTCTCACCTCCGCCACATATGGTGAAGGCTCCGCCATCAGCGCCAACGCGGACCGTTTCACGGAGAAGGTGACCGCCTACGACCTGAACGGGAACATTCTGGGCCTTCAGCGTTACG